>DASQUK010000292.1:0-16833 GCA_035641315.1 Acidimicrobiales bacterium
GAGGCTGGGCGCGTCGGCGCCGACCGCGGACGCGATCTCGTCGACGGGGCGCGACCCCGACGCCAACACGTCTGCCACCCCGAGGCTGGCGGCCACGCTGACGGCCTGGGTGATCCAGGCACCGGTGGTCAGCTCCATCACCCGGGCCGGGGCAGGGATCTGGGCGGTGTCCATGGGCGATTCGGTTGACATGACCATGGGGGCCGACCGTAGGAACCGGCGAGTCGCCACACGATCCCCCAGCTGAGGGAATCTCCCACGGGGTACCGGTAGGTTCAGGATCATGGACATCGTCGCTGCACTGTTCGTCGAGGCGATCGAGATGCGGGCCGCGTTCGAGGGCGGACCGACGCTGATCGACCTGGGGGGCGTGCACTTCTCGACGGTGCCCCCTTCGCCGCCGCCGGTGACCGTGGCGCCCCATCTGGTGGTGTTCGTGCGCTGTCCGCAGGGCGAGCCCGGCAACGGTGTGCTGGAGGTGGTGTTCCGGCGCGACGGCGAGCAGGTCGCCCGCAACGTCCAACCGCTGCAGGTCGATCCCGGCAAGTTCACGTACCGGCTGGTCCGGGCCGAAGTCGACTTCGACGATTACGGCACCGTCGAGGCGCACTGCCGCATCGGCACCAGCCATGTCACCGTGGTGCCCTACACGCTCGTCAAAAGACCATGATGTTCGCGAGCGCGCTGTCCGAGCACCCCGACCCCGCCGAGGCGACGGGCGAGGTCGTCGGCACGGTGCTGGAACGGCTGGGCACCGGACCGGACCTCGCCGTTCTGTTCTGCTCGCCCCAACATCGCGATGCGGTGGGCGACATCGCCGCCAGCATCCGCCGCCTGCTCCGGCCCGGCGTTCTCCTGGGCGCCACGGCCGTGGCGGTGCTCGGCGGGGCCCGCGAGGTCGAGGACGCGCCGGCCGTCGGCCTGTGGGCGGGACGGCTGGCAGCGCCCGCCCGCCCGGTCCGCCTCGACGCCGTGCGCACCGCGTCGGGCATCGCGCTCCAGGGGCTGTCGGGCTCGACGTTCGAGCCCGGCGACACGCTGCTGTTGCTGGCCGACCCGTTCTCGCTCCCGGTCGACGCCATCATCGACGCGCTCGCCGAGCTGGAGCCGCCGGGGGCGCACGGGCCGCTGGCAGTCCCGGTCGTCGGTGGGATGGCATCAGCGGCCGCTACACCGGGCGGCAACCGCTTGGTGCTCGACGACGAGGTGGTGTCCTCCGGTGGTGTGGGCGTCGTCCTGCCCGACCGGGTGGCCGCCACCGCCATCGTGTCGCAGGGCTGCCGGCCCATCGGCGATCCCATGATCGTGACCCGCGCCGAGGGCAACCTCGTGCTGGAGATCGCCGGGCGTCCCGCGCTCGACCGGCTCGACGACCTCGTGCGCAGCGTCGACGCCGAGGAGCGGGCGCTGCTGGCCTCGGGGCTGCAGATCGGGATCGCCATCGACGAGCACCAGGACACGTTCGGGCGGGGCGACTTCCTCGTCCGCAGCGTCATGGGCGCGGACCGGCGCCACCGGGCGCTAGCAGTGGGCGACCGCGTCGAGGTCGGCACCACGGTCCAGTTCCAGGTGCGCGACGCCGTTGCCGCCGACGAGGACCTCCGAGCGCTCCTGGCCGGCGCGACGGGCGACGCCGCGCTCGTGTTCACATGCAACGGACGGGGCCAGCGCCTGTTCGACGAGCCCGACCACGACGCCCGGGTGGTGCACGACGCGCTGGGTTCGCCGGCCCTGGCGGGGATGTTCTGCGCCGGCGAGATCGGGCCCGTCGGCGGGCGCAGCTTCATCCACGGCTTCACCGCCAGCGTGCTGTTGTTCCAGGGCAAAACCGTCACTCCGGCCCAACCCCCGCCCGCCGGCCACTGATGGCGTCGGCCTGACGACCGACACTGCCTCGTAGGTAGGGTGGCGGGAACATGACCCCCGACCCCGCCCTCGAGCAGCGCGCGATCAATGTCATCCGGGGCCTGGCCATGGACGCTCCGCAGGCGGCCAACAGCGGCCACCCGGGCACCGCGATGGCGCTGGCGCCGCTGGCCTACGTGCTCTGGACCCGCGTCCTCCGCTACGACGCCGACGCCCCCGACTGGCCCGACCGCGACCGCTTCGTCCTGTCGGCCGGGCACGCGTCGATCCTGCTCTACTCGATGCTCCACCTCACGGGCTACGGGCTCACGCTCGACGACCTCAAGGCCTTCCGCCAATGGGGATCGCAGACGCCCGGCCACCCCGAGGTGCACCACACGACCGGGGTCGAAGTGACCACCGGTCCCCTGGGCCAGGGCTTCGCCAACGGCGTCGGCTTCGGCGTCGCCGAACGCTGGCTGCGGGCGCGCTTCGGGACCGACATGTGCGACCACCGGACGTACGTCATCTGCAGCGACGGCGACCTCATGGAGGGCGTCAGCCACGAGGCGGCGTCGCTGGCCGGGCACCTCGAGCTGGGGCGGCTCGTCTACGTCTACGACGACAACCACATCACCATCGACGGCGCCACCGAGCTGACCTACTCCGACGATGTGGCGCGCCGGTTCGAGAGCTACGGCTGGCACGTCGAGTCGCTGGGCGAGGTGGCGAACGACACCGGGGCGCTCGAGGCGGCGTTGCGGCGGGCGGCCGACATCGAGGACGCGCCCTCGCTGCTCATCCTGCGCAGCCACATCGGCTGGCCGTCCCCCAACTTCACCGACACCGCCGACGCCCACGGCAACCCGCTCGGCGACGACGAAGTCGCCACCACCAAGCAGATCCTCGACCTGCCGCCCGACCAGACGTTCTGGGTGCCAGACGACGTGCTCGAGCTCTACCGCGCCGCCGGCCGCCGGGGACGCGACGCCCGGGACGCCTGGGAGAAGCGCCTGGCGGCACTCGACGGCGGCGAGCGCGAGGTCTACGAGGCCTGCATCGGCCAGAGGGGGCTGCCGGGTTGGGACGAGACCCTGCCGACCTGGCAGGCGGGCGAGAAGGTGGCCACCCGGCGGGCCAGCGGCGCCTGCCTGCAGGCCCTGTCCGACAAGGTGCCCGGTCTCGTCGCCGGGGGCGCCGACCTCACCGGCAACACCGGCACCGTGCTCGAGGGCCACGGCGTGCAGACGATCGACGAGCCGGCGGGCCGGCAGATCTACTTCGGCGTGCGCGAGCACGGCATGGCCGGCGTGCTGAACGGCATGGCGGCGCACGGTGGCGTCATCCCGGTGGGTGGCACGTTCTTCGTGTTCAGCGACTACATGCGCCCGGCGATCCGGCTGGCGGCCATGTCGGGCTACAAGGACATCTTCAGCTTCACCCACGACTCGGTAGGCCTCGGCGAGGACGGGCCCACCCACCAGCCGGTCGAGCACCTCGCCTCGCTGCGGGCCATGCCCGGCCTGCGAGTGATCCGGCCGGCCGACGCCAACGAGACCGCCGCCGCCTGGCGCGTGGCGATCGGATCGCGCGGGCCCACGGCACTGGTCCTCACCCGGCAGAGCATCCCCGTACTCGAAGGCACCGCCGGCGCGCCTGTCGATCGGGGCGCCTACGTGCTGGTCGACGCCGACGGCGGCGATCCCGACCTGGTCCTCATCGGGACCGGAAGCGAGGTGGCGGTGTGCGTCGATGCCGCGGCGCAGCTGGCCGACGCCGGCCTGCGCACGCGCGTGGTGTCCATGCCGTCCTGGGACCTGTTCGCGGCCCAGCCCGAGACCTACCAGGACTCGGTGCTGCCGCCCGAGGTACCGACCCTGGCGGTCGAGGCCGGGGCCAGCCTGGGGTGGGACCGCTGGGCCGACGACTGCGTCAGCCTCGACCGCTACGGGGCCTCGGCCCCGGGGGCGGTGGCGCTGGCCAACCTCGGGTTCACCCCCGACAACGTGGCGGAGCGGGCGCGCCAACTCGTCCGCGACCTTCGGGAGGAGCAGGGATGAGCAAGCTTCAGGACCTGTACTACGAGCACGGTCAGAGCCCCTGGCTCGACAACCTGCGCCGCGGCTGGATCACCGGCGGCGATCTGGCCCGGTGGGTCGAGCGCGGCGTGCGGGGCATCACCTCCAACCCGACGATCTTCCAGAAGGCGATCTCGGCGTCCGACGAGTACGACGCCCAGTTCGGGGAGCTGATCGCCAGCCGCCAGTCGATCGACCACGTCTACTGGAGCCTGGTCACGGCCGACATCGAGGACGCCCTGAGCATCCTGCGGCCGGTGCACGACGAGAGCGCCGGCGTCGACGGCTACGTCTCGGTGGAAGTGGCCCCCGACCTGGCGCGGAACTGCGACGGCACGGTGGCGGCGGCCCGCGAGCTCCACCAGCGCATCGACGAGCCCAACCTGTTCGTCAAGGTGCCGGCCACCGCCGAGGGCGTCGAGGCCATCCGCAAGCTCGTCGGCGAGGGGCACAGCATCAACGTCACGCTCATCTTCGGGCTCGACCGCTACGACGAGGTGATGGAGGCGTACATCTCAGGCCTCGAGTCCTACGACGGCGACCTGTCGCAGGTGGCCAGCGTGGCGTCGTTCTTCGTCAGCCGCGTCGACACCGAGGTCGACCGCCGGCTCGAGGCACTCGGCACCGACGCCGCCCTCGCGCTCAGGGGCAAGGCGGCCGTCGCCCAGGCACAGCTCGCCTACCAGCGGTTCCTCGCCACGTTCCAGGGCCCGCGCTGGCAGGCCCTGGCCGACCGGGGCGCGCGGGTCCAGCGGCCGCTCTGGGCCTCGACGTCGACCAAGAAGCCCGACTACGTCGACACCCTTTACGTCGACACGCTCATCGGGCCCGACACCGTCAACACCATGCCCGAGACGACGCTCGACGCGTTCGACGACCACGGCACGCTGGCACGCACCGTCGATGCCGATCCCGACGCCGCCCGGCGCACGCTCGACGCCATCGGCGAGGTCGGCGTCGATCTCGACGACGTGAGCCGGGTGCTCGAGGACCAGGGCGTGGCGTCGTTCGCCAAGAGCTTCGACGAGCTGATCGCCGCCCTCGAGGCCAAGGCGGAGGCCACGGCCGGCGGAACCCCATAGCGCCGTGCACGGCGAGCTGGTTGTGGTCGATGACGTGCCCGGCGAGTTCGCCGAGCGCGTCATCGAGGCGTTCCACGGCCGGCCCAACGACGGGTTCTCGTTCGCCGTGTCGGGTGGCGACCTCGCCCGGCGCTGCTACGAGCGGCTGGCCGACGACGCCGGCAACCAGATCGACTGGTGGAAGGTCGACGTCTACTGGGGTGACGAGCGGTGCTTGCCCCTCGACGACGAGAACTCGAACTACCGGCTGGTCCGGGGGGCGCTGCTCGAGCGGGTGGGGGCGGTCAACGCCAACTACCCGATGCGCTGCGACGAGGGCGCGGATCCGTACCAGCTGCGCCTGGGCGAGCTGGGCCGGCTCGACGTGGTGCACCTGGGCATGGGGCCCGATGGCCACACGGCATCGCTGTTCCCGGGGTCGGCCGGCCTCGACGCCGACCCCGGCCGCTTGGTGGTCATGAACGAGGACCCGAACGGGCGCAACCCGTTCCCCCGCATGACCCTCACGTTCGCCGGCATCGCCCGGGCCCGGCTCGTGCTGGTTACCGTCTCCGGCGAATCCAAGCGCGACGCGCTGGCGCGCGTCGCCGCCGGCGACCAGGCGGTGCCGGCGACCCACGTCCGCGCCGACCACGTGCTCTGGATCGCCGATCCCGGGGCCGCGGGCGATCTCGCCTAGCACCGGACCCGGTGCGTCACCAGCTCGGCATACTGAGCCGGTGCCGAGGCCGATCTCGAGCTACCGGGAGCTACCGCCTCCCGCGGCGCTCGCGCCCTACGTCTCGTGCGTGTGGGTCCAGGCGATCGGCGCCGGTGACGTCGCCTACGACCACCCGGTGCTGCCGGACGGGTGCACGGACATCGTGTCGGTCGACGGCGACGTGATGCTGGCCGGTCCGGCCACCCGGGCCGTGACCGAGCGCTTCGAGCCCGGTTCCGTCGTCGTGGGCGTGCGCTTCCGGGCGGGGGCGGCGCCACCCTTGCTCGGGTTCGACGCGTCGGAGCTGCGGGACCGGGGGACGCCGATCGCCGAACTGTGGGGCCGGGCGGGCGCGACGCTCGCCGCCCGGTGCGCGGACGGCGGCGGGGGATCTGCCCGCCTCGGCGTGCTGGTCGACGGCCTGGTCCGCCGGCTCGACGAGGTGCCGGCGCCCGACCCGGTGGCCACCGGGACCGCGGCCATGCTCGCGGCGAACCCCGCGCTGCCCGTGCACGAGCTCGCCGACGAGGCCGCCCTGAGCGAGCGCCAGCTCCGGCGGCGCGTCGAGCTGGGCGTCGGGTACCCGCCGCGCACGCTGGCGCGCATCTTCCGGTTTCAGCGCTTCCTGCGTGCCGCACGGGCTGCCGCCCCTAAGGGCCGCGACCTCGCCCGGCTCGCCGCCGAGTCCGGCTACGCCGACCAGGCGCACCTGACCCGCGAGAGCCGCAGGCTGGCTGGCCTGCCTCCGGCCGCGCTGCTCGACTGGGAGACGCGGCGCATGACTCCGGACGACTGAAAGATTCCGGCGGTCTCGAAGGCGCGAGAAGTGCTGGTGGTGCCGGGGTGGCCTCGCTGTCGCACCCCGCCGATAGTGTGCCTGCGCATGACCGAGGTCCCTCGGGGGCTGCGCCCCCGCACCCCGTCGTCGTCCGGCTCCCTGGCGGTCGCTCGGCCGACCGGTCACGAGCTGCGCTCATGACCGACCTGCTGGGCCTGTCGCTCGACGAGCTGCTCGACCGTGCCCGCGCCGTGCGTGACGCCGCCACAGGCACCCGGGTCACCTACTCCCCCAAGGTCTTCATCCCCCTCACCATGCTGTGCCGCGATCGCTGCGGCTACTGCACCTTCGCCCAACCCCCCGCCCGCCTGACCAAGCCCTACCTCGACCCCGACGACGTGCTCGCCATCGCCCGGGCCGGGGCCCGGGCCGGCTGCCACGAGGCCCTGTTCACCCTCGGCGAGCGGCCCGAGGAGCGCTACTCGGCGGCAGGTGACTGGCTCGCCGAGCACGGCTACGAGTCCACGGTCCACTACCTGGCCGAGATGTGCCGGCTGGTGCTCGACGAGACCGGCCTGCTGCCCCACGCCAACGCAGGCGCGCTGCACGAGGACGAGCTGGCCCGGCTGCGCCCGGTGGCCGCCAGCCAGGGGATGATGCTCGAGTCCCTGCGCCCCGACCTGGACGCCCACCGGGGCTCGCCCGACAAGACACCCGAGCGGCGCCTCGCCACCCTCGAGACGGCCGGTCGCCTCGACATCCCCTTCACCACCGGCATCCTGGTGGGGATCGGCGAGAGCCGCGCCGACCGGCTGGAGGCGCTCACCGCCGTCGCCGAGTCCCACCGGCGCTGGGGCCACGTGCAGGAGGTCATCGTCCAGAACTTCCTGCCCAAGCCGGGCACGGCCATGCACCAGGCCCCGCCCTGCCCGCCCGACGACCACCTCGAGGCCATCGCGCTGGCCCGGGTGGTCCTGCCGCCCGACGTGCACGTGCAGGCCCCGCCCAACCTGGCCGACGACTTCGGCGTGCTGCTCGACGCCGGCATCGACGATTGGGGCGGCGTGTCGCCCGTCACCGCCGACCACGTCAACCCCGAGCGCCCCTGGCCCGCCCTCGACCGCCTGCGCGCCGTCACTGAGGAGCAAGGCTTCGCCTTGGTGCCCCGGCTCACGATCTACCCCCACATGGCCGCCGACCCCGACCGCTGGCTCGACCCGGCGCTGGTGTTCCCGGTGATGGACCGGTCCGACGCCGAGGGGCTTGGCCGGGACGACCCCGGCGCGGTGTTCCCCGAGCGCACCCTCGCCAACGCCAAGGCCGGCACCGGGGCGGACGTCGCGCTCACCGGCGAGCGCTCCACCGCCTGGTACTCCGGCGCGAACGCCACGCCGCCAACCATCGTCAGCGGCGTGGCGGGTCCGGCGGACAGCGCGGCCGCCGGCGCCCACCGCGGGGTCCGGGGCCGTGTGGTCGAGATCCTCACCGGCGTGGAGGCGGGCCAGGTGCCGGGCGAGGACGAGCTGGTGGACCTGTTCGCCGCCCGGGGGCCCGAGGTGGTGGCGGTCGCCGAGCTGGCCGACGAGCTCCGCCGGCAGGCCGTCGGCGACGTGGTCACCTACGTACGGAACCGCAACATCAACTACACCAACGTCTGCACGTTCAAGTGCCGCTTCTGCGGGTTCTCCAAGGGCCCGCTGTCACTCAACCTGCGGGGCACGCCCTACCTGCTCACCCTCGACGACATCGCCGAGCGGTCCCGGGAGGCCTGGGAACGGGGCGCCACCGAGGTGTGCCTGCAGGGCGGCATCCATCCCGACTTCGACGGCGACTACTACGTCGACGTGGCCCGGGCGGTGAAGGCCGCAGTGCCCGACATCCACGTCCACGGGTTCACCGCCCTGGAGGTGACCGAGGGCGCCAAGCGGCTGCGCGAGCCGCTCGACTCCTACCTGCGGCGGCTCATGGACGCCGGACTGCGGTCGCTCCCCGGCACCGCCGCCGAGATCCTCGACGACCCGGTGCGTGCCGTCCTCTGCCCCGACAAGATCACCACCGACGAATGGCTGGAGTGCCACCGGGTCGCCCACGGCGTGGGGCTGCGCTCCAACGTGACGATCATGTTCGGCGCCGTCGAGTCGCCCCGTTCGTGGGCACGGCACCTGCTGCGGACCCGGGCGCTGCAGGCCGAGACCGGCGGCTTCACCGAGTTCGTTGGCCTGCCGTTCGTGCACATGGCCGCCCCCATCTACCTGCAGCGCAAGGCCCGCCGGGGCCCGACGTTCCGGGAGACGCTGCTGATGCACGCCGTGGCGCGCATCGCCTACCGGGGGCTCATCGACAACATCCAGTTCTCGTGGGTCAAGCTCGGGGCGGTCGCCGGCACCCAGCTCCTGCAGGCCGGCTGCAACGACCTCGGCGGCACGCTGATGGACGAGAACATCTCCCGCGCCGCCGGAGCGTCCCACGGCCAGGAGATGACGCCCCGCGACTTCGCCGCGCTGGTCGAGCCGCTCGGGCGTACGCTCCAGGAGCGCACGACGCTGTACGCGCCGGTCGAGCCGGCCGCCGCGGCGTAACCACCCGCATCCCCCGATGGACCGAGAACTCGTACGCAAGCTGCTCGACGACGCCGGGGCGACCCGCAACCGCGACGTGCTGGGGGACATCCTCCGCAATGCCTACGGCCTGGCCACCGACGACGCCGACCGCCTCGACCTGAAGATCACCCGCGACTCGTTGCGCGAGATGCGTGAGGCGTTCCGGCTCTTCGCCCCCTACGAGCAGGTGCGCAAGGTCACGGTCTTCGGCTCGGCCCGTACCCTGCGGTCCGATCCCCTCTACGACCACGCCCGCGAGCTGGCCCGCCGGCTGGCCGACGCCGGCTGGATGGTCGTGACCGGCGCCGGTCCCGGCATCATGGCCGCCGCCACCGAGGGCGCCGGGGCCGACCGCAGCCTGGGCGTCACCATCCGCCTGCCCTTCGAGGAGACCACCAGCGGACCGCTGGTCGGGTCGGACCGGGTGGTGGCCATGAAGTACTTCTTCACCCGCAAGCTGATGCTGATGAAGGAGTCGAGCGGCTTCGTGTGCCTGCCCGGCGGCTTCGGCACCCAGGACGAGACGTTCGAGCTGCTCACACTCCAACAGACCGGCAAGGCCACGCCCGCCCCCATCGTCCTGCTCGACGTGCCCGGCCTGACGTACTGGAAGGGCTTCCAGCGGTTCGTGGACGACGAGCTGGTCGCCGCCGGCTGGGTGTCGCCCCGGGACACCAACCTGTTCGTCCTGACCGACGACATCGACGTCGCCGTCGACGCCATCCGGGGCTTCTGGCGAAACTACGAGTCGCTGCGCTGGGCCGGCGAGCGGCTGGTCATCCGGCTGCGGGCGGCGCCCACGGACGCCGAGATCGCCGCCCTGAACGAGCGCTTCGGCGAGCTGTGCGTCGAGGGCGCCATCGAGCGCACTGATCCGCTGCCCGCCGAGGTGTCCGACAACGACCGCCTCGACTTGCCCCGGCTGGTCCTGCGGTTCGACGTGCGCAAGGGCGGCGAGTTCCGCGACCTGATCCGGGCCCTCAACGAGCTGGGCTCGGCGCCGCCGCTCGACGCCGCTGCGTCACCCGACTGAGTCGGGGACGACGTAGTCCTCCAGCAGCGCGAAGCGCAGCCCCGCCTGCTCGACCAGCTCGGCCAGCGCTCGCAGCTCGGTCACGAACGACGGCCCGAAGTGCATCAGCATGATGTCGCCCCGCCGCAGCTGAGGCAGCCTGCGATAGCCGACGACGTCGCCGTTGACGGTCTCCTCCCACAGCACCACCGCCGCCATGCCGCAGGCGGCGGCGGCCCGGGTGGTGGCCTCGTTGTAGGCACCGTACGGCGGGCGGAACAGAACCGGGCGCCGCCCGAACGTGCGCTCGATCAGGTCGGCGTTGCCGCAGATCTCGGCCCGCTGGCCCTCCTCGGACAAGGTGCGCAGGTCGGGATGTGTGCGGGTGTGGGCCTCGACAACCGTGTCGGGCAGGCGGCGGAAGAACTCGGCGTCGGCCTCGACCGGCCCGTCGATGAGGAACAGGCTGGCGGGCACGCCCGCCTCCTCGAGGGCGGCCCGCACCTCGGGACTGCGGGTGTGGCCGTCGTCGATGGTCAGGAAGACGACGGGGTCGGTGGTGTCTACCCGGGTGATCACCGGCGCCACGCCGTCCGTGGACGACAGCGGTACCAGCGTCACCGGCGGGGCTGTCGTGGCGGACGCGTCGGATGCCGGCGACCCGTCCGACACCCGGCCGCCGATGGTGTCGACCAGCAGCACGATGCTGACGACGGCCCCGGAGGCGCGCACGAGCGCGGCCAGGCGCGCCCGCTCGGCGGCGTGACGCGACGCTCGACGCGGGCCTCCCCCAGACATCCCGGCAAGTCTGAGGCACCGGGGCCCGCAGGACGCGGATCCCCATCCCCCTGCTTCTGGTCGCAGCCGTCCCGGCATACCACCGGCACTCGCCGCGTATCTGCGACCAGAACGAGGCTCAGACGGCGTCGTCGGGCTCGGTCAGCAGCCCGACGGCCTTGTCGACGGCGCGACGGGCCCGGGTCAGGCGCCGCTCGTCGACGGGGAGCTCGGTGCCGCCGGCGTCGATGGACTCGCGCAGGCGCTCGATGGCGAGGTCGGCCAGCTCCTCGCTGATCGACTCCAGGCGTTTGCGGATGTCGTCGAACTCACCGGCCACGGCGCTCTCCCTCCCCGGTTGGCCGCACAGCATGCCATCCGTGTGCCAACGTGGCGACGATGCCCACGCCCCCCGAACCGCCCGACGACCTGCACGAGTACGTCGGCTTCGACGCACCCGACGAGCACCGCACATGGGTGTTCGACGTCACCTTCCTGCTCAGCCCTTGGCGCTGCATCTACGGCCACGGCTGCCAGGGCGTGCTCACCGAGCCGGCGCCCGAGCTCGAACAGGGCTGCTGCAGCTACGGCGCTCACTTCGTGGACGAGGACGACGCCAACGCCGTGCTGGAGGCGGCCGGCCGGCTCACCACCGACCAGTGGCAGCACGGGCGGCTGGCCGTGGGACGCGGCGGCCCCATCCGCCGCACCAAGAAGGGCACGCTCGTCACCCGGCTCGTGGACGGCGCCTGCATCTTCCTCAACCGGCCGGGCTTCCCGGGCGGGGCCGGCTGCGCGCTGCACCGGGGCGCCCTCGAGGCCGACGAGCGCCCGCTGGACTGGAAGCCCGATGTGTGCTGGCAGCTCCCCCTGCGGCTGGTCGAGCACACCGACGAGTCGGGCCAGGTGATCTCCACGCTGCGGGAGTGGAAGCGGCGGGACTGGGGCGCCGGCGGCCTGGAGTTCCACTGGTGGTGCACGGAGGCGCCCGACGCCTTCGTGGGCGCCACCCCGGTCTACGCGGCGCTGCGCGACGAGATCGTCGAGCTGGTGGGGACGTGGGCGTACGACCGGTTCGTCGAGCATGTCGAAGGGCGCGTCACTGTCCGGGGGTCCACCAACGGTCACGGTCGCACCGAGCAGCACCTGCCCCACCCCGCGCTGCGCCGCCGCTGAGGCGAGGTGCCTGACGGAGCCGGTCAGCTCTCGTCTTCGGCCTCGGCGTCGAACATGCACCAGGTCGCGTGCTCGTCACCGGGCTCGGCGCCGCACTCGGGGCACGGCTCTACGTCCGCCGGATCGAAGATGGCGGTCAGATCGAGATCGTTGCTGCGCTTCAGCGCGCGCGCTTCCTCGAATCGGCGATGTCGACCCTTTTTCACGGGCCAGCTCCCACGTGTTATTCGTTCGGCGGGAAAGTGTATCGCCGGCAGCACCGGCACACTCTCGATACCACCCCTAGCATCCTGTTCGTGGACGCTCCCTGGTGGCAACGTGCGGTCTTCTACCAGATCTACCCCCGGTCCTTCGCCACCAGCCGCGGGCAGCCGACGGGCGATCTCGCCGGCATCGAGCAGCACCTCGACCACGTGAGCTGGCTGGGGACCGACGCGGTGTGGCTGTCGCCGTTCTATCCGTCGCCCATGGCCGACTTCGGCTACGACGTGGCCGATCACTGCGACGTCGACCCGCTGTTCGGCGATCTGGAGGCCTTCGACCGCCTGCTGGCGGCGTGCCATCGCCGTGACCTGAAGCTGCTGGTCGACCTGGTGCCCAACCACACGTCCGACCAGCACCCCTGGTTCCGGGCCGCTCGCTCGAGCCGTGACGATCCCCGGCGGGACTGGTACGTGTGGCGCGACGGCTCGTCGGACACGCCGCCCAACAACTGGCTGGCCGCGTTCACCGGGGAGTCGGCCTGGACCTGGGACGACGCCACCGGCCAGTGGTACCTGCACCTGTTCCTGCCCGAGCAGCCCGACCTCAACTGGGCCAATCCCGAGGTGGCCGAGGCCATGCACGGGGTCATGCGCTTCTGGCTGGACCGGGGCGTCGATGGCTTCCGCATCGACGTCGTCCACGGCCTCGGCAAGGACCCCGCCCTGCCCGACGATCCACCCGAGAGCACGGGACTCCCCCATTCCGCCCTCAACGACACCGCCGAGACCCACGACGTGATCAGGGGCATGCGCAAGGTGGTCGACGCCTACCCCGGCGGCCGGCTCGTCCTCGGCGAGGTGTTCCTGCTGTCGACCGAGCGGGTGGCGACCTACTACGGCAACGGCGACGAGCTGCACCTGTCGTTCAACTTCCCACCCCTGTTCGCCCCCTGGGACGCCAGCCGCTGGCGGCGCCAGGTCGAGGACACCACCCTCTACATCGCGCAGCGCGCCAATGGCTGGCCGACGTGGGTGCTCTCCAACCATGACAACGTGCGACACCGCAGCCGCTACGGCGGCTCCGAGCAGCGGGCCCGCGCCGCGGTGTTCCTTCTGCTCGGCCTGCGGGGCTCGCCCGTCCTCTACGCCGGCGAGGAGCTCGGGCTCGAGGACGCCGTCATCCCCGACGAGCGGCGGGTCGATCCCGGGGGTAGGGACGGCTGCCGGGCACCGATCCCCTGGGACGGCGCAGCCGGCCACGGCTGGGGCGTCGAGGAGGCGTGGCTGCCGTGGCCCCCCGAGGCCGACGCCCGCAACGTGGCCGTCCTGCGGGACGACGCCGGCTCGATCCTCCACCTCTACCGGCGCCTCCTGACCGCCCGCCGCGCCTCGTCGGCGCTGCAGACCGGGGACTTCGCGTGGATCGACGTTCCGGAGAGCATCCTGGCCTGGCGCCGCACCGACGATGGCGGTCAACGGGTCGTCGCCGTCAACATGGGCGAGGACGGCCTCCTGCCGGTCGAGGGCACGGTGCTCGTGGCCAGCGACGGCGTCGGCGAGGGCGAGGCATTCGGTGGGGTGCTGGGACGGGACCGGGCGGTGCTCATCGATCCGTCATAAGCTGAGGACATGACGGCGGTGTCAGAAACGCCGGCCGCAGCGGCCGAGGGGCAGCCGGCCGAAGCAGGGCCGCCGGCCAAGGCGCCATGGCCGATCATCTCCGCCGACGACCACCTCATCGAGCCGCCCGACCTGTTCCAGGGCCGCATGCCGTCCGGCCTGGTCGATCGGGCGCCCCGCATCGTCGAGGACGCCGACGGCACCCAGGCGTGGGTGTACGAGGGCGGGCGCTACCCCAACATCGGGCTCAACGCCGTGGTCGGCCGTCCGCGGGAGGAATGGTCCATGGAGCCGGCCCGCTTCGACGAGATGCGCCGCGGCTGCTGGGACATCCACGCCCGCGTCCGGGACATGGACACCGGTGGCATCTGGGCGTCGGTGTGCTTCCCGTCCCTCATCGCCGGCTTCGCCGGGACCGTGTTCGCCCGATCCCAGGACCCCGAGCTCGGCCTGGCCTGCGTCCGGGCCTGGAACGATTGGCACCTGGACGTGTGGGCGGGCACCTACCCGGGCCGCATCATCCCGATCCAGCTTCCCTGGCTGCCCGATCCGGTGCTCGCCGCCCGGGAGATCGAGCGGAACGCGGGGCGGGGCTTCAAAGCCGTCAGCTTCGTGGAGCAACCCGTGAACGTCGGGCTGCCGTCGCTGCACACGGACCACTGGGACCCGTTCCTGGCCGCCTGCCAGGAGACGGGCACGGTGGTGTGCCTCCACACGGCGTCGGGGTCGTGGACGGCCGCCACGTCGCCCGGTGCCCCGCTCGAGCTGTACACGACGCTCTTCCCGGTGAACGCACTGGCAGCGGCGGCCGACTGGCTGTGGGCCCGGGTCCCGCTGCGCTTCCCCCGGCTCCGCATCGTGCTCGCCGAGGGCGGCATCGGCTGGGTCCCCATGCTGCTCGACCGGCTGGACTGGGTGATGGGCCACTCGGCGACCGGCGGCGACGGCGTGTGGGCCGGCGACCTCACGCCCGCCGAGGCGCTGCGCCGCAACTTCTGGTTCTGCACCATCGACGACCCCTCGACCCTGGCGGCGCGACACCGCATCGGCGTCGACCACATCCTCGTGGAGAGTGACTACCCCCACGCCGACTCGTCGTGGCCCCACACGGCGTCGCTACTGGCCGAGCGGTTCCTGGCTTCCGGGGTGAGCGAGGACGAGGCCGCGGCCATGACCCACCGCAACGCCGCCGCCCTGTTCGACCACCCGCTACCGCCGGAGGGCTGGCCATGCTCGACCTCGTGATCCAAGGGGGAACGGTCATCGACGGCACCGGGGCGCCGATGCGGCCGACCGACGTCGGGGTGCGGGAGGGGCGCATCGCCGCGATCGCGCCACCGGGCACCATCGACGAGCCCACTCGCTCGACCCTCGACGCCGAAGGCCGCTACGTGGTGCCGGGGTTCGTCGACCTGCACACCCACTACGACGCGCAGCTGTTCTGGGATCCGTTGGCCACCCCATCGCCGTTCCACGGCGTCACCACCGTGATCGGCGGCAACTGCGGCTTCACGCTGGCGCCGCTGGTGCCCGAGCACGCCGACTACCTGATGCGGATGATGGCCCGGGTGGAGGGCATGCCGCTCGACGCGCTGTCCGCCGGTCTGACCTGGGACTGGGGCGGCTTCGGCGAGTGGCTCGACCGCCTCGACGGCGCCACCGCCGTGAACGCCGGCTTCCTGTGCGGGCATTCGACCCTGCGGCGGGTGGCGGCGGGCGACGGCGAGACGATGCGTCGGCTGCTGCACGAGGCGCTCGACGCCGGCGCGCTCGGGTTCTCGACGTCGCGGGCCCAAACCCACAACGACGCGGATGGCGAGCCGGTGCCGTCCCGGTTCGCCGACGACGACGAACTGCTGGGGCTGGCGGCGTGCGTGGCCGACCACGAGGGCACCACGCTCGAGGCGATCGTCGCCGGCTGCATCAACGGGTTCACCGACGATGAGGTCGAGCTGCTCACGGCGCTGTCGCTGGTGGGTCGGCGGCCGGTGAACTGGAACGTGCTCGGCGTCTCGTCGTTGAACCCGGCCGGCCACGAGCGCCAGCTGGCGGCCTCGGACGCCGCCGCGTCCCGGGGTGGCCGGGTGGTGGCGCTCACGCTGCCGCATCCGATGAGCATGCGGCTGTCGTTCCTCACCGGGTTCGTGCTCGACGGGCTGCCGGGCTGGCGCGAGGTGATCCACCTGCCGGTGCCGGAGCGGCTGCGGGCGCTCGCCGACCCCGGCGTGCGGGACCGGCTGGCCGCCGGCGCGGTCTCACCCGGCGCGGGCCTGCTGCGGGGCCTGGCGCGCTGGCCGGTGCTGACCTTCGCCGAGTGCTTCACCCCGGCAACCAAGCCCTACGAGGGCCGCACGGTCGGCGAGGTGGCGGCCGAGCGAGACCAGGAGCCGTTCGACGCGCTGCTCGACGTGGTCATCGCCGACGACCTGCGGACGGGGCTCCGGCCCCCGCAGTTCGGCACCAGCGACGCCGACTGGGCGCTGCGGGCCCAGGTGTGGCGCGATCCCCGCGCCGTCATCGGAGGATCCGACGCCGGCGCCCACCTGGACATGATGTGCGGGGCCGTGTACTCGACCGCGCTGCTGGGTGAGGCGGTGCGGCAACGCCGGCTGCTGTCCTGGGAGGAGGCCGTGCGCCTGCTGACCGACGTCCCGGCCCGCCTGTACGGGGTGCGTGAGCGGGGGCGGGTGGCCGAGGGGTGGCACGCCGACCTGGTGGTGATCGACCCCGAGACCGTCGGGCACGGGCCCGAGCGGACCGCCACCGACCTCCCTGGGGGCGCCTGGCGCCTGGTGGCGGACGCCGTCGGCGTCGACCACGTCTACGTCAACGGGGTGGCCATCGTCCGGGACGGACAGCCGACGGGCGCCGTCCCCGGCACCCTCCTGCGCTCCGGGCGGGACACCGCCACCGTCCTGCCCTGACACGAGCGCGGCAAACACACCCGAGCGGCGGGGGGCGC
>DASQUK010000293.1:0-2921 GCA_035641315.1 Acidimicrobiales bacterium
GTGGACTACTGGGCCTCCTGGTGCGCGCCCTGCCGCCTCGTCGCCCCGGTGATCGAGCAGATCGCCGCCGAGCGCGAAGGGCGCCTCAAGGTTGGCAAGGTCGACGTGGACGACCAGCCGGAGCTGGCCGACCGCGCCGGCGCGCTGTCGATCCCGTTGATCGTGCTGTACCGCGACGGCCAGCCCGTCGCCCGGGCGGTCGGAGCGATGCCGAAGCCGGCGCTCGAGCGAGCGCTCGAGCTGGACGCGGCGCCCGCCGCCCCTTGAGGGGCTGCGCCGGCCTACCCCTCCTCGGGCTCGAGGTAGGGCTCGAGGAGGGCGCGCAGGCGCATTCGCCCGCGGTGCAGGCGGCTCTTGAAGGCGGCCGGTCGGACGCCGACCACCTCGGCCGCCTCCCTCGTCGACAGCCCCTCGATGTCGCGCAGGACGACGGCGGCGCGCCAGTCGGCCGGTAGCTGCGAGAGCGCCTGCTCGAGGATCGCCTCGAACTCGTGATCGAGGGCACGCGCCTCCGGACCCAGTTGGCTCGCCTCGGGAGCCGATTCCACCGGGTCAGCGCGCTCTGGGTCGCGCTCGACGGGGGGCGGCGTCCGACGGGCGAGGTGCCGCTGGGCCTCGTTGAAGGCGATCCGGTAGAGCCAGGTCGCCAGTCGCGACCGCCCCTGGAACCGACCCAGCCCCCGCCAGGCCCTCAGGAACACCTCCTGGGAGACCTCGTCGGCCTCGCTCGCATCGAGCCCGAAGCGCCGCAGCGCGCCGTACACGCGGTCGGCGTGAGCGGCGATCAACTCGGCGAACGCGTCCTCGTCGCCGCCGCGTGCACGCTCGATCAGCTCACCCTCTGGGATCGGGCCGCCGGGAAGCAGGCACCAACCGTACCTGCCGCCAGGCCCGAACCCGCCGGGCTCAGCTCGGGTCGAGGGTGAGCGAGCGCGAGTTGATGCAGAACCGCTCGCCGGTCTCGCCGGGACCGTCGGGGAAGACGTGCCCGAGATGGCCCCCGCAGGCGGCGCAGGTCACCTCGATCCGGTGCATGCCATGGCTGAAGTCGTCATACAGCTCGACGTTGGCGCGATCGGCGGGCTCGGTGAAGCTCGGCCAGCCGGTGCCTGAATCGAACTTGGCGTCGGACGAGAACAGCGGAGTGCCACAGGCCGCACAGCGATAGGTGCCGTCGCGCTTCTCGAACACGTACGTCCCGCTGAACGGCGGCTCGGTGCCCTTCCGGCGCAGCACCTCGTACTCGGCCGGGGTGAGCTGTTCGCGCCACTCGCTCTCGCTCTTCTCGACGCGGGCGAGCGGTGGAGTGCGGATATCTTCGTTCATGCCCAGTTGGACCCGCCGCGGTCCGCGAACGGTTCAACCGCAGGGAGGCTCGTGCAGGCGCCGGCGGACAGCGGCCGCGATCTCGGGGCCCTCGGCTCCTGTCCCCGGCGGGGGCAGCCGCCCCAGCATGCCGAGCATGCGGCGCAGACTCTCCAGGGTGCCCCGGCATTCCTCGCACCTCCCGCTGTGGCGCTCCATGCGGGCGCGGCCTCGCGATGTCAGCTCACCGTCGAGGTAGGCGGACATGTGGCCCGGGGCCCAGTGGTGGTCGCGCGCGAAGCGCATGCGATGGAGGACGGTGCTCACAGCCGATCAGACCCGGGCGCGGCCGGAAGAGGTTCGCACACGATCCTGTGTAACACGTACCGAACAGTCCGAACCGGAAAGAGGAGGCAACATGGCCGAGTTCCCCGCACCCAGTGAAGGGATCCTGCTCACCCACTTCATCGTGTCCGACGACGTCGAGCGCTCACGCCGGTTCTACACCGAGGTGCTCGGCGGCGAGACGATCATGGCCGGTGAACCGTCGTTCGTCGCGCTCGCCAACAGCTGGATCATCATCAACGTGGGCGGCGGGCCCACCGAGGACAAGCCGACGGTCACACTCGAGACACCCCCCGACCCTGACCGGACGAGCAGCTTCCTCAACATCCGCGTCGCGGACATCCAGGCGGTCTACGCCGAATGGAGCGCGCGTGGAGCGGAGTTCCTCACGCCTCCTCAAGACCGAGGCGCCGAGATCCGCTGCTACATCCGCGATCCGGACGGACATCTGATCGAGGTCGGCCAGACCAGCCCCGCGTTTCTGGAGCAGACCGGCTAGGAGTCAGTCGTCGAGCACCGTCAGGTCGAGCCGGCGGAGGCGGGCAGGGTCGGCGAGGATGTCCATCGCGACGATCCTCCCGCCCTTGACGGTAAAGCCGGTGACCGAGAAGGGCTCGCCGTCGCGCCTCGTGACCAACCCGACGGCGCCGTTGATGAGCGCCAACTCCACGACCAGGCCGAGCCGCGAGTAGATCACGGCCTGGCGGGCGATCTCCGCTCCGCGGACCTCGCCCGACCCGCCGGCGGGGCCGAGGTCGACTCTCAGAGCGTCCTCTGCGCAAGGCACGCGGCGACGAACGACTCGACGCCAGGCCGGGAATTCGGTCGCCAGGGAAAGCTCGCAGGCCGCGTAACGCGGAAGGTAGGAACCAGCATCCAACCTCGTGCGGTGTAGCCGGCGTGAATGAGTTGCCGGTCGCCCAAGGAATCCAGACGTGAGGGGACCCATGCGGGCACGTGATCGAGTGTCAGGCAGGCGTGCAGCAGTCGGTCCCGGCGCTGAGCCGCCAACGTGGTCGGGGACGGACCGGCGTGTTGCTTGCTCCAAAGGGGCGTCTCCACAGGGACGTTTGTCGCTAGCGCATAGGACTCGACGGGCAGCAGCAGCGCAGGCTCGCAGTGCTGGTCTTCGACGAAGGGAGCAGCAACCCGGGCGCCGACGTCGCTGCTGCCTAGGACGAGGACCGGGAGCCTCGCCCAGCCGCGGGCAGACGCCTCCTTCCCATGCATGCGAGGGCGGCGCGCGCGGCTGCATCGGGGGTTCGACTCTG
>DASQUK010000294.1:0-2541 GCA_035641315.1 Acidimicrobiales bacterium
GCGATGCCGCCCGCGCAGTTGACGATGGAGCCGGCGAAGCTCACGAAGTGCTCCTCGAGCCGCCCCCGCCGGGTGTCGAAGAGCAGCGTCACGTTCCCGCCCACACCCAGCGGGTCGTACTTGAGCTCCTCTGGCGCCTGCGCCGAGCCCTCGACGGTGCCCGGCCCAGTGCGGACCTCGTGGTTGCGGATCAGCAGCGTGGCATTCAGGGGACCCCTGAAGGCGGCCATGCCGTCGTGTGCGACCGGCACCGGCGTGCCGTCGCTCATGATGTCGCCGATCTTCGAGAACGAGACGTACTCGAATCCTTCCGGGAGGGCGAGGATCTCGTCACCGTTCTGGTCGCGTGTACGGGCCAGCTGGCCGTACCCCCCGTCGCCCTTGCGACCCTTGGGCCCCCGGTAGCTCGGTGACGGCGGGGCCGCGCCGGCGGCGTTGTTGAGGGTCTGGAACAGTGTCGTCCCGACGGCGGCCGTCCCGGCAGCGGCCGCGCCCCGGGTCAGGAAGGATCTGCGGTCGAGCGATGACATCGAGCATTCCCCTTGCTCGCGGATTCTGGCGACGCTGACGCTACGACTGGCAGGCATCACAACACCGACCGTCAGGCGAACGTCAGCTGACGACTGGTTGAACGTTCCCGTTCACGTGCGGGTCGCAAATGCCGGGTGCGTCAGCCGTCAGCCGGCGAGGTCCTCGACCAAGCCGGAGAGCATCTCCCGGTCGTGGGCGTAGGTGAGCAGGCGCCCGGCCTCGTCGATCGGGACCCAGCGGCGCTGGTCGACCTCGGCGCTGGGGGCCCAGGGCTCGACGGCGACCACCCGCATCATCCAGTAGCGGACCTGCTTGGTCCGGCCCTTGCCGTCGGCGTAGACCGTGCCGGGCAGCTCGTCGCCGAGCTCGCACACGAGGCCCGTCTCCTCGGCCACCTCTCGACGGGCCGCCTCCTCCCAGGATTCCCCCCGGTCGAGCTTGCCCTTGGGGAACGACCAGTCGTCGTAACGGGGCCGATGGATGAGCACGATCTCGATGCTGGGCCGGGTCACTCCCGCCTCGTCGGCCACAGTGAGCGCCCGCCAGACGACGCCCCCGGCAGCGAACACGTCGGGCTCGGGGGCGGGCTCGGGCCCGGGGTCGGCCCGCTTGGGCTGGCGGCGGCGGGGGCGGGGTGGGCGGGAAGGCACGTCGCCGCCGTTCATAGCCGCCGGGCCGCGCCCGCCGCGGGACTTTCCGCGAATTCCCTGCGCACGGAAGCCGGTGCGTCAGCTCGCGGCGCTCGATGGCGGCTCGCCGCTCGGGCGCGGCGGGAGCTCGCGGATGTCGCCGGCGGCGCGGCGGAGCGCCTCGCCCTCGCCGTCTCCGAGCGCCCGGATGCTCACCCCCGCCGCCGTGACGTCGCGCTGCCCCATCCGCCGCGAGCGCAGGTCGCCGATACGGTCGAGCTGGCGCTCGAGCTGGCGGCGACGAGTGCCGGCCAGGTCGTCCCAACCCCGCCGCACCGTGTCGAGCCCCCGACCCACCTTGTCGAGCGCATCGGTGAACTTGCCCCACTGCTGCTCGAACGCCGCCAGGCAGGCCAGGATCTCGTCGGACGTGCGCTGCAGGTGCACCTGCTCCACCGCCTGGCGGATCACGGCCAGCACCGAGAACAGCGTGCTCGGCGAGCAGAGGACCACCTTCTGCCGCAGCGCCACCTCCACCAGGTCGCGGTCGTGGGTGTGCACGAAGGCGTAGACCGCCTCGTTGGGGATGAACAGCAGCACCTCGTCGACCGTGTCGTCCGGGTCGATGTACACGCGCCCCGACAGCTCCTTGACCCGGCACCGGACGTCGCGCACGAAGGCGACGCGGTGCCGCTCGCGCTCGCCGTCGTCGGCCGCCTCGAGGTAGCGCAGGTAGTTGTCGATGGGGAACTTCACGTCCATGTGCAGGACCCGTCCGCCCGGCAGCATGAACGTGAAGTCGGGGATGGTGCCCGCGCTCGGGATGCGCGACTGCTTGCGGTAGTTGATTCCCTCGACCAGACCGGCCGCCCGCAGCACGTCGTCGGCCATGCGCTCGCCCCACTGGCCGCGGGCCTGGGGATTGGCGAGGGCTTGGCGCAGCGACTGCGTGGTGTCGGCCAGCTTGGCGCTCACGGTCGCCACCTCGGCCAGCCGCGACTCGACGCGGCCGTGCTGCTCGGCCCGGTCGCGCTGCAGGCTGGCCACCAGCTCGGCCACCTTCGCCAGCTCGCTGCGCACGTCGCCCATGCGCTGCTCGACGGCGGCGTTGCGCAGCGCGATCTCGTCGGCCACGCGACCCCGCAGCTCGCTCACCCGCTGCTCGAACGACTGCTCGCGCGCCTGCAGCTCGCGCGCCCCGGCGTCGGCGTGCGCGCCCAGCCGGTCGCCCGCCACCGTCACCACAGTGTCGACCGCTGCCCGCACCATGGCCTCGCGCTCGGCACCGGCGTCGGCCCGCAGCCGGTCGGCCGCGGCGTCGGCGGTCGCCCTGGCCGCCGAGTGCGCAGCCGAGGACGCCACCGACCGTGCGACCGCACCC
>DASQUK010000295.1:0-19691 GCA_035641315.1 Acidimicrobiales bacterium
TCACCCGATCGCCGGGGGCGTCGGGCACGCGGCCGAGCACGTCGAGCACCAGCCCCGCCACGGTGGCGTAGGGCCCCTCGGGCATGTCGTCCACGCCCACGTCCACCAGGTCGTGCACCGGGAAGCGTCCGGGCAGCACCAGCGATCCGTCGGCCTCGCGCCGGATCCCGACGACGTCGCGGTCGGTCTCGTCGTAGATCTCGCCCACCAGCTCCTCGAGCAGGTCCTCCACGGTGACGATCCCGGCGGCCGCGCCGTGCTCGTCCACCACCAGCGCCAGCTGGAGGCGGCGGACCTGCATCTCGTGGAGCACGTCCAGCACGCCCGCGGTCTCGGGGAAGGCGGCCAGTTCGCCCGCCCGCTCGCGCACCGGCTCCCGGCCGGGGCCGAGCAGGTCACGAAGGTGCACCATGCCGACCACGTCGTCGAGGTTGGCGTCGTGGGCCACCGGCGCCCGGGAGTGCCCGCTGTCCACCAGTGCCCTCAGCGCCTCGGCGGCCGGCTGGTCGGCGTCGAGCACGAACACGTCGGGGCGCGGTCGGAGCACCTCGTCGAGCGTGCGCTCGGAGATCTCGAACGCGCCGTCGATGATCAGCCGCTGCTTGGCGGTGATCGTCGTCTGCGTGCCGACCAGCTCGCGCAGCTCCGCCTCGGTGACCTCCTCGCGCTGCACCGACGGATCCCCGCCCAAGAGGCGGACGGCGATGTCGGTGGAGCGCGACAGCAGCCACACGATCGGGCGGGTCAGCGTCGCCATCGCCGAC
Source organism: Acidimicrobiales bacterium (assembly GCA_035641315.1). Lineage (GTDB taxonomy): Bacteria > Actinomycetota > Acidimicrobiia > Acidimicrobiales > VFJN01 > DASQUK01. Next base: position 765 of record DASQUK010000295.1, read on the forward strand.
AACGGGCGGGCGGACAGCAACGCCCACCGCTCGGCCCGCTGCATGGCGACCCGCTTGGGCGCCAGCTCGCCGATCACCAGGGTGGCGTACGACAGCAGCAGCGTGACCACCACGATCGCCGCCGGGCGGGCGGCCCCGCCGAGGAAGTCCAGGGGACCCTCGAGCGGCTCGGCCAGTGACACCGCCGCCGCCGCCGAGGCCAGGAACCCGGCCAGCGTGATGCCGACCTGGATCGTGGCCAGGAACCGGTTGGGGTCACGGGCGAGGCGGGCGACCAGGGCCCCCGTCGACGAGCGCTGCTCGAGCTGCTGGAGCTGTCCCTCGCGCAGCGACACCAGCGCCATCTCGGTGCCGGCGAAGGCGGCGTTGAGCAGCACCAGCACGAGCACCAGCCCGAGCTGCAGCCAGAGGCCGCTCACGCCGAGCTCCAGGGACGGGTGGGCGGGGCGCTAGGTCCCGATGGAGGGTCTGACGGTTGGTTCACAGTGCCCTGTCCAGGCTAATCAGCCCGGCCCCTCATCGGCCGGAACGCGGCGCCCTGGCGCAGCGCCCGGCGCACCTCCCCGGGATCGTCGAGGTCGATCGCGTCGGGATCGACGCCCAGCTCGGTGAGATGGTCCCGCAGCAGCTCGTGGCTCGACCGCACGATCGCGTCGGGCGGCGGTGCGAACTCGTCGGCAGGGATGGGCTCGTCGATCACCACGTCGGTCAGCTCGGTCATGGAGCACGGCTCCCCTTCGAGCGACCCCTCGTGGCGGAGCACGATCCCGGTGCGGGCCTCGAACCAGAACCGGTGCTCGATGCCCAGGAACTCCTCGGGAAGCCGGGACGCCGGCGGCACGGCCGCGGCCATGGCCGGGGACGCGGCGGCAGTGACGGAAGCCGCCAGGGGACCGGCCGACGGCGCCAGCGGCCGCGGGTAGGCGTCGACCGTCCAGCAGAACCGGCCGGCGCGCTCGTCGGGCTCGGGGTCGCCGAAGCCGAGCCAGCCCAGCAGCGGACCGGGGTAGAGGCAGGCGCCGATGGGCCCGGCGTCGTGGATCGCGGCCCGCGTCGAGTCGCGCTCGGTGACCAGCGACCCGGTGCCGACCCAGCTCTGGTGGCCGTCGCTGACCGCGATGTGCCCGCGCCCGACCACCCGCCAGCGGTCCGGCAGCGCGACGAGGACGTACGACAGCGACTCGTCGATGACCGGCGGGCCGGACCGGGCGGGCCCCTCGCCCTTCTCGCCGAGGTCGACGGCCGCTGCCTCGCCGTCGAGGCCGGCGACCCGGGCCAAAGGCTCGTGGACGGCCGCCACGAGGCCGGTGTCGACCCACCGGGTGAGCGCCGCCTCCACGGTGCGCAGCGGTCCCGGCGCGCCGTCGACCAGGGCCAGGAGGTCTGCCCGACTCACCATCGGCCGGGACAGTACGACGTTCCTTGAAGGAAAAGTGGGCCTATCGCCCCAAAGATCTTCAAAGACGTCAGGGGCGTGCCGCCGCCTCCAGGTCCGCCAGCGTCACGGGACCGTCCCGCAGCACCTTCCACGAGCCGCCGGCGACGGCCACGACGGTCGAGGGTGGGGCCGCACACCGTCCGCCGTCGAGGACCAGAGCGAGGCCGGTTCCGAACGTGGCGGCCACGCCCGCGGCGGTCGGCGGCGTGGGGTCGCCGTGTCGGTTGGCGCTGGTGGTGGCGATGGGACCAGCCGCGGCGGCGATGGCGCGGACCAGGGGATGGTCGGGGCAGCGCACGCCTACGGTGTCGGCCGGGTCGCCGAGCTCGTAGCCGAGGCCCGGGCGGCGAGACAGCACCACCGTGAGCGGCCCCGGCCACAGGCGCTCGGCGATGCGGCGCACCTCGTCGGTCACGCCCTCGGGCGCCGCCAAGCCCAGGGCCTGGGAGGCGTCCGCGCACAGGACCGCCACGGGCAGGTCGGTTCCGCGCCCCTTGAGCGCGAACAGCCGGGCGGTGGCGCCGGGAACGGTGGGCAGCGCCGCCAGGCCGTACACGGTGTCGGTTGGCAGCGCCACCACCTCGCCGGCGCGCAGCGCCTCGACCGCCCGGGCGACCGCGTCCGGATCGGCTTCGGGGATCATCGGCCGCTCACGCGCGCGCGAGCAGGATCCGATCCCGGCCGGTGAGGTCGGGCCAGACGGCGGCGGAGCCGAACCCGGCCGCCCGGGCCATCGCCTCGGCCTCGGCCGCCTGGTGGGGGGCGATCTCCACCAGCAGCGAACCGGGACTGCGCAACCACAGCGGGGCATCGGCCACGATCCGTTCGATGGCCTCGAGACCGGTGGGGCCCGACACGAGCGCCGGCATCGGCTCCCAGCGCCGCACCTCGTCGGGCAGGTCCTCCACCTCGAAATCGGCGACGTAGGGCGGGTTGCTCACGATCACGTCGATCGCGCCGGCGAGCTCGACCGGCAGTGCGTCGTACCAGGAACCCTCCGCCAGCCGGACGCCGGCACCCATGCCGCCCAGTCCTGCCAGGTTGGCCCGGGCCACGGCCAGGGCGTCGGGCGAGACGTCGGTCGCCCACACCTCGACGCCCGACCACTCCACCGCCAGCGCCAGCGCGATCGCCCCCGATCCGGTGCCCAGATCGACCGCCAGCCGGGCCTCGATGCGGCGGCACTCCTCGAGCGCCAGCTGGGTCAGCGCCTCGGTCTCGGGCCGGGGGATGAGCACCCGGTCGTCGACGAGGAGGTCGAGCACCCGGAAGCCCCAGCGCCCGAGCACGTACTGCAGCGGCTCCCCGGTCAGCCGCCGCTCGAGCATGTCGTAGAAGTACGTGGCGTTGCGCAGGTTGGCGGGCTCCTCGAGGCCGGCGATCAGCTCGGCTCCCTCGAACCCGCTGGCGCGCTCCACCAGCCAGCGGGCCTCCTGCTCGGGGTTCTCGACCCCGGCGGCCGCCAGCCGGCCGGTGGCCTCGTCGAGCAGGGCCCGCCAGACGACGACGCCGCCCTCGGTCCCGCCGGGCGCGGTGGCGGTCATGAGCGGAGCTCCTGACCGGCCGACCGAGCGACCGCCAGGGAGCCGGGCGGCGATGGGGCACGGGGGCGCAGCCCCCGAGGACGCGCGGTCACGCCCTCCCCCCAGCGGGTCCGGCCATCCTCAGGTGGCCCCGGCCAAGCGGCGGGCCTGCTCGTCGGCCACCAGCGCGTCGCTGATGTCGTCGAGCTCGCCGGCCAGCACCTTGTCGAGCTTGTAGAGCGTGAGACCGACGCGGTGGTCGGTGACCCGGTTCTCCTTGAAGTTGTAGGTGCGCACCTTCTCGGAGCGGCCCCCTCCCCCCACCTGCCCCTTGCGGGCCGCGGAGGCCTCGGCCACGTGGCGGTCCTGCTCTGCCTTGAGGAGCCGGGAGCGCAGCACCTGCAGGGCCTTGGCCCGGTTCTGGATCTGGCTCTTCTCGTCCTGCATGGACACAACGATGCCACTCGGCAGGTGCGTCAGCCGCACCGCCGAGTCGGTGGTGTTGACGCTCTGGCCGCCGGGGCCCGACGACCGGTAGACGTCGACCTTCAGGTCGTTGGGGTCGATCTCGACGTCGACCTCCTCGGCCTCGGGCAGCACGGTGACGGTGGCCGACGACGTGTGCACCCGACCCTGGCTCTCGGTGACCGGCACCCGCTGAACCCGGTGGGGGCCTGCCTCGAGGTGCATGCGGCCCCACACGCCGTCGCCCTTCAGCGCGAAGGTGATCTCGTTGAAGCCCCCGAGGTCGGACGGATCGCTGCCCAGCACCTCGACCGACCACCCCTGCCGCGCCGCGAAGGCCCGGTACATCTCGAAGAGATCGCGGGCGAAGAGGTTGGCCTCCTCGCCGCCCTCGGCGCCCCGGATCTCGACGATGACGTTGCGCTGGTCGTTGGGATCGCGGGGCAGCAACAGCAGCCGCAGCTCGTCGGTGAGGCGGGCGATGTCGGCCTCGGCCTCGTCGGCCTCGGCCCGGAGGATGTCGCGCTCGTCGCCGGCCGCGTCCGACAGCATCTCCCGGGCGGCCTGGAGGTCGCCGCGCCGGACACCGAGCTCGCGGGCCCGCTCCACGATCGGCGCCAGCTCGCGATAACGCCTGGCCACCTGCTGGAAGCGGGGCTGGTCGGCGATCAGGTCGGGATCGCCCAGGCGCGCCTCGGTGTCACGGAACTCCTGGTCCAGCTCAGCGAGGCGTTCGAGCACGACGAACGAGGGTACCCGTCGCCGTCCCGGTTGTAGCTATGCGGTCATGTGCCGCGCGGCTGCAACCAGTTGGGGACTAGCCCGCGGCCCGCCAGTCGCCCGGCACCGGGACGAGCTCCGCCGGATGGCGCAGGCGGGCGGCCAGGTGGCGGGTGCCGGGATGGTCGTCGCGCTCGGGGACGGCGAGCAGCAGCCGGGCCGACGGGTCGATGTCCTCGCGGGCATCGGCCGCCGTGGGTACCAGATCGAGGGCGATGCCGACCGAGCAGGCCACGACGACCGGTGTGCCGTCGGTCGCCTCGCCCGTGGCGATGGCGATGTCGCGCTCGCTCAGGTTGGGACGGGGACGGACGCCCGGCGCCGGGCGCAGCCGGGCCGCGCCGACAACCCCGGGGTTGCGGCACAGCACTGCCCGCAGCCAGCGCTCGGGCACCAGCTGGTTGAGCGGATGGCGGGGCGCGTCCGGCCGCCGCAGCCCGCGCACGATCTCGACCACGCGTGCGAGCTGGTCGGTCGGGGCCAGGTCGCCGTGGACCATGGCGGTCAGCTCACGGTCGGCCTTGCCCACCCCGACCTCCAGCTGCGGCTCGGCGATGGGGACGCCGGCGGTGGTGGTCCCGTGGACGATGCGGGCGACCTCGAGGCCGTTGACCTCGCCCCGCACTTGTCCGCCCTCGGCGAGAACCTCGAGCCCAGCGTCGATCAGCAGGTCCACCAGCTCGGGGGGCGCCGGAGCCTCGATCTCGCGCCGGGCGGGTGTCGGCACGGCCGGGACCAGCTCGGTGCCCTCGACCGCCCAGACGGCCGGCACCGGCGGCGAGAACAGCGCCGCTTGGCGGGCCACGGTCGCCGGCGCGGCGGCGTCGGCCTGCCCGTCGACGACGACGTGGACCTCTTCGATGCCCCGCCTGTCCGCCCACACCAGGGCCGGGCCCAACGCCCGCTCGGCCGCCTCGTCGACCAGCACCCAGGCCGCCGGACCGGGCCCGGCAAGCGCGACGGCGGCGCCCAAGGCGTAGTGCTGGCGGTCGTCCGGGCCCCAACGCCCGGCGACCAGGGCGGCCAGCTTGGCGCCGCGCAACGCGGCGCGGCGGTCGGGGTCGAGGCCGGCTATGTCGACGGCCCTCGGCGTCGGGGGCGCGCTACTTGCCGCGCTTGCCGTAGCGGCGCTCGAACCGGTCGATGCGCCCGCCCGTGTCCACCAGCTTCTGCTTGCCGGTGTAGAAGGGATGGCACTCGCTGCACAGCTCGACGTGCAGGTCGGCCTTGGTGGCGCGGGTGGTGAACTCGTTGCCGCACGAGCAACGGACCTTGGCGACGACGTAATCGGGGTGGATGCCAGCCTTCACTGCGATCTCCTGGAAGCGATGTGCGCTAGGCCACGCTCTACGTGACTTGCGGTGGTCTGTGTCGTTGGGAGGCCTCGCTATAACCAGGACTTCGGCCGCCAAATTCCCACGCGTGGGGTGACCGATCGTCCTGCCCGCTCGACCTCTAAAGGCGAAAGGTTCGGCAGCCTACCCGGCCGCCAGCCGGTTCTTGGCCACCTCGGCCAGGAACTCTTCGTTGGTGCGGAAGGTCTTCATGCGGTCGATCAGCAGCTCGAGCGCGGCCGCGTTGCCGCCGTCGGTCGACGACAGGCCCGACAGCACGCGGCGCAGCGCCCACACGAGGTTGAGCTGACCCCGCGGGAACAGCAGCTCCTCGTGGCGGGTGGAGCTGGCGTCGACGTCGATCGCCGGGTAGATGCGCCGCTCGGACAGCCGCCGGTCGAGCCGCAGCTCCATGTTGCCCGTGCCCTTGAACTCCTCGAAGATCACCTCGTCCATCTTGGAGCCGGTCTCTATCAGCGCCGTGGCCAGGATGGTGAGCGAGCCACCCTCCTCGATATTGCGGGCGGCACCGAAGAACTTCTTGGGCGGGTACAGCGCGCCCGAGTCGACGCCGCCCGACATGATCCGGCCGGTGGCCGGGGCCGCCAGGTTGTAGGCACGGGCCAGGCGGGTGATGCCGTCGAGGATGATGCAGACGTCCTTGCCGTCCTCGACAAGGCGCTTGGCCCGCTCGATGGTGAGCTCCGCCACCTGGGCGTGCTCCTCGGACGGGCGGTCGAACGTGGAGGCGACCACCTCGCTGTTGGGGCTGCGCAGCCAGCGGCGCATGTCGGTCACCTCTTCGGGCCGCTCGTCGACGAGCAGCACGATGAGCTTGACCTCGGGGTTGTTGGCCTCGATCGACCGGGCGATCTGCTTCATGATCGTGGTCTTGCCGGCCTTGGGGGGCGACACGATCAGGCCCCGCTGCCCCTTGCCGATGGGCGCGAGCATGTCGACGATGCGGGCCGTCATGTTGGACCCGTCCTCGGTGGTCTCGAGGGCGAGCTTCTCGTCGGGGAACAGCGGCGTCAGGTCCTCGAAGCGCCGCCGCTTGCGGGCCTCCTCGGGATCCTTGCCGTTGACGAGGTCGATGCGCAGCAGCGCCGGGTTCTTCTCGTTGCGCAGGGCCGGGCGGCTGCCGCCCTTGATGTGGTCGCCCTTGCGCAGACCGAATTGGCGAGCCTGCTTGACCGACACGTACACGTCGTCCTTGGACGGCAGCGAGCCCTTAACCCGCAGGAAGCCGTAGCCCTCGTCGCGCAGATCGAGCAGGCCCTCGACCTCGACCGGCTCGCCGGTGTACTCCTCGACGTGGGTCTCGTTGCCGCTGCGCCGGCCCCGGCGGCGGCGCCGCCGGTTGCCGGGCTCGTTGACGTCGACCACCGGCTGGCCGTCGCCGCGGGGCTGGTCGCCCGAGCGCTCGTTGTCGCGGGGGCGTCCGTCGGTCGGCCTGTCTCCGCGGCCTTCGCGGCCTCCGGCCCTGGCTTCGCCGCCTGCGTCGTTGCCGCCGCCGGCCTCGGCGGCGCCGCCCCGTGCCTCAGCGCGCCTGGCTCCGGCGGGGACGCCCTCGGCCTGCGCCGCCCGCTCCCGCCCGTTCGACGCACCGCCCGGGCCACCGGACCCATCGGACGGGCCCTCGCCGGCGCCGGCCTGGGCAGCGCCGTCGGCCTCGCCGCCCACCGACAGCTCCCACTCGGCGGGGGGCTCGTCGGCCTCGGGCGTCGGCCCGTCGGCCGCCGGGGTGGCCGTTGGGGCGGTGGGGGCTGCCGGCCCGGGCTCACCCGCCTCGCCGGGACTGGTGTCGGTACTGCTGCCAGGGTCGTCCACGCTGCTGGCCTCCTGCTTCGGCCTGCCATCGGTGGCGCGGGTGCGCTTGCGCTTGGGGGCGCCGTCCGCGGTCGGCCCGTCAGAGGGCGCGACACCGGTCAGCTCGAGGATGAGCTGCACGATCTCGGCCTTGCGGGCGCGCGCGGGCGGCTTGGCTCCGAGAGCTTGGGCGATGGTCGTGAGCTCCTCGCGATCCTTGCGCTCGAGTGCGGACCGTTCGAGGGTGGTTGACTCCACGCTCATCGGGGCTGTCACCTCACTTCTGGGGATGACCGGGGTGGCGACCATGGGGACCGGCGTTTGGCGGGTCGGCGCCGGACGTGCAGTGGGGTCGATCTGGCCCGGAGGAAGAAACCGCTCCGCAAATCGGGGCCGCTCGGTCATCCGCTCGGTGCGGCGGTACCCCCCGGCAGAACGAGAGCACTTTAGCGCGGTGCCGCCCACGATCGAAACCTGCGGGTTGGGGGGCGGTGGTCCTCTATGTTGAGCGCGGTTCACGACCGGGAGGGGACGCTCATGCGCCGGTTCGTCTTCACGTTGTGGGCTGTCGCCGCTGCTGTCGCCCTGTTGCTCGGCGCCTCCGGACCGGTGGGTGCGGGCGCCGACGCCGCATCGGTCCCGGCACCGCCCGATGGTCCGGGCCGGCACGCCGTCGGTCTGAGCACCGTCCAGATGATGGACCCGGCCCGCGGCGGCCGCACCCTCACCGTCGACATCTGGTACCCCGCGGATCCGGGATCCGACGCCCCGACGGCCGAGCTGGACCTCCTGCTCACGCGCCTGGAGCTGCCCGGGGTCCTGGCCGATCCCCCAGCGGCGCGGGGTTCGTTCCCGCTCGTCATCTTCTCGCACGGGAACGGCGGCGTCCGGTTCCAGTCCTGGTTCCTGATGCAGGCGCTGGCGAGCCACGGGTTCGTTGTCGCCGCTCCCGATCACGCCGGCAACACGGCGCTCGACGCCATCGCCGGAACGTCCGACCCGATCGGCGTTGCCGCCAACAACCGCCCACGTGACGTCGCGTTCGTGATCGACCAGCTGGTGGCCCGGGACCGCGACCCGGCGAGCCCGCTGCACCGCCACATCGACGAGCGGAACATCGCCGTCACGGGCCATTCGTTCGGCGGGTTCACCGCGCTGGCGACGGCCGGCGGGTTCGGGGACCACGAGCCCGACCCGCGGGTCGACGCCATCGTGCCCATCGCCCCCGCCGTGTTCGGGTTCACCGACGAGCAGCTGGCCTCGATCGACGTGCCCACCCTGCTCATCGGTGGTACCTCCGACACGACGGTGCCCATCGAGCCGGGCATCGTCCGTGCCTGGGACCTGATCGCCGGCCGGCCCGAGTACCGGGTCGACATGCTGGCGGCCGGCCACAACTCGTTCACCAACGTCTGCGACATCCGCGATGCCTACGTAGCCGCGGGCGTGGGTGAGCCGATCCTCGGCTTCGTCGAGGACCAGGCCGAGGAGGGCTGCGCGCCCGAGCTGCTGCCAATCGACGAAGCGCACCGGGTGACGAACCTGTACGTCGTGTCGTTCCTGGCAGAGGAGCTGCAGCACACCGCCCGGTACGGCCGCTACCTCACCACCCGCTACGCCGAGCGCCACGACCTGCCGGTGGAGCTGCTCGTCAGGCCGGAGGACCCGGGCCAGGCCTGGGGGCGGGGCGCCGCCTAGCGAGTCACCGGGAGAGCAGCCGGCCCAGCAACTCGTGGCCGGGGATCGGCCGGCAGCCCGCCGTGGCCGGCTCGGTGTAGACGCCGCCCGGCCCGTCGATCTCGCTGTCGACCAGCAGGTACGGCACCGGGTCGGGGGTATGCGTGCGCAGCTCGATCGGCGTCGCGTGGTCGGGCAGCAGCAGCAGGCGCCATGGGCCCAGGGCGTCGAGCCCCTCGACCAAACCGTGGAGGATGCGGGCGTCCCAGGCCTCGAGCGCCTTGATCTTCTCGTCCAGGTCGCCGGCGTGGCCCGCCTCGTCGGTGGCCTCCACGTGCACGAAGAACACGTCGACGCCGTCGGCCAGGGTGCGCAACGCGGCGTCGCGCTTGCCCTCGTAGTCGGTGTCGAACCAGCCCGTCGCCCCCGGCACCTCGACGATGTCCATGTCGGTGAGGACGCCGAGGCCCCGGATGAGGTCGACCGCGGTCACCAGCGCCCCCCGCTTGCCCGTGGCCTCGACGAACGACGGCAACCGGGGCTGGATGCCCTGGCCCCACAGCCACACCTGGGTGGCGGCGAGCGGCGAGGCGCCGACGATGACACGGCTGGCGTCCATCAGTTCGATGAGCCGGGGCGCGGCGGCGCCCCGGGGCAGCATGGCCGGGTGCCCGGTCAAGTCGTGGGGCGGGACGCACTGCGCGTCTGCCCACGAGGCGGGGGCAACCACGATGTGCCGGTACTGGACGCCGGGGTGGAACTCGACCTCGGCGCCGGCACCGGATCCCAGCTCGGCGTCGAGGCTGCGGATGACCTCGGCGGCCGCCTCGCTCGTCGGGTGGCCGCCGGCGAAGTCGACCATGCTGCCGTCGGCCCCGATGGTCACCAGGTTGCAGCGGAACGCCACCTGGTCAGGGCCGAGGCGCAGTCCCAGCGCCGCCGCCTCGATGGGGGCCCGGCCCGTGTGGTAGCGGGACGGGTCGTAACCCATGATCGACATGTTGCCGACGTCGCTGCCCGGCGGCATCTTCGGCGGTATCACGGCCGCCCGGCCGACCTCACCCCGGGCCGCCAGCCGGGCCAGCGTCGGCATCGACGCCACCTCGAGCGGCGTGCGCCCGTCGAGCTGTGCCAGGGGCTCGTCGGCGCAGCCGTCGGGGACGCAGATGACGTACTTCACGCCGCCCAGTCTCGCAGGTGGCGGTCACCGGGCCGAAGCGACCCACAGCCCTCGACCTCGAGTCGAGATCGAGAGTCGAGCGCCGAGGACCTGGTCATCGGGCATCAGCTGCCCTGGAAGGCCTCCTCGCACTCGCGGCCCAGGGCTTCCAGGTCGCTGGTGAGCTGATCGTCCTCTTCCAGCGCGTCGTCGCCCTCGGTCAGCCCGGTAAGGAACAGGCGCTTGAGGAGACCCTCGTCGAGCGCATCGTCGATGCACTCCCTGGCCGCCTCGGGAGCATCGGCCGTCGCCTCGTCCAGGAAGAGCTCGCGGACGTCGACGCAACCGCTGATGTCGTCCCACAGGGCGTCGCCCTGTTCCTCGTCGAGCGTGATGCCCAGCTCGCTCAGGGAGCTGTCCTCGCTGTCGCGGATCTCCTCGGGGCTGGCCGCAGCCTCGAGCTCGTCGACGCCCACGGCGTCGACCAGGGCCCGGGAGAAGCACTCGGTCTCGTCCTCCGAGAAGTCGGAGTCGTCCTCGCTCGATGCCATGAAGGCATCGACGTACTCCTCGCCCCGTTCCGACGACGACCCGCCGCTGCCGTCGTCATCGCCGCACGCCGCCCCGAGCAGCGTCACCGCCAGCAGTGCGCCGGCCACCGTCATTCGCCGCATCGCAGGGTTCCTCCCGGCCTGGGGCCGGTCCCCGGGCACGGCGGGCGACCTTAGCGCCGCACTGCACCTTCGATGTAAGCCCGCACCGCCGCGACATCGGCCGGCAGGACGTCGTAGCGCTCGGGCCGCTCCGCCAGGTCGGCAAGGTGGGCCGGCAGGGCGGGACGGATGCCGGTGGCCCGCTCGACGGCGTCCGGGAACTTGGCCGGGTGCGCCGTCGCCAGGCAGACCATGGGAAGGTCCGGCCGCCGGCGGCAGAGCCGGGCGGCGCCGATGCCCACGGCGGTGTGGGGGTCGGCGAGGTAGCCGGTGCGGCGGTGCAGGTCGGCGATGACCGCGAGGGTTGCGGCGTCGTCGAGGCTGGCGGCCGCAAACACCGGGTCGCGGGGCCCCTCCACCGAGCCGAGCGACCGGAACCGCCCCATCAGCTCGGCGGTGGCGGCACCGTCGCGGCCCAGCAGCTCGAACAGCAGCCGCTCGTGGTTGGAGGACACCTGGATGTCCATGCTGGGGCTGAGCGTGGGCACCACCTCGTCGCTCACCAACGCCCCGGTCCGCACCCAGCGGGTGAGGATGTCGTTGCGGTTGGACCCGATGACCAGGCCGTCGATGGGCGCTCCCGCACGCCGGGCGATCCAGCCCGCCAGCACGTTGCCGAAGTTGCCGGTGGGCACCGCCACCTCGCACCGCCCGCAGGCCGCCGCCGCCATCACGTAGTAGACGATCTGCGCCGCCACCCGGGCCCAGTTGATCGAGTTCATGGCCGAGAGCCCGACCCGGTCCCGCAACCCGGCATCGGCGAACAGCGCCTTCAGCACGTCCTGGCAGTCGTCGAAGGTGCCCTCGATCGCCACGTTGTGCACGTTGCGGGCGTCGACGGTGGTCATCTGGCGGCGCTGGACGTCCGACACCCGGCCGGCCGGGTGCAGCACCACCACGTCCAGGGTCGGCCGGCCGACGCACGCGGCGATGGCGGCGGACCCCGTGTCGCCCGACGTCGCCACCACGATCGTCCGGCGCTCGCCGCGCCGCTGGAGCTCCCGGTCGAAGAGGCGGCCGACGAGCTGCAGGGCGACGTCCTTGAACGCCAGCGTCGGTCCGTGGAACAGCTCGACCACGCACAGGCCGGGCTCGATCTCCACCAGCGGGCACACGTCGGGGTGGTCGAAGGTGCCGTAGGCCCGGGCCACCAACTCGTCGAGCGCCGGGCGGGGCAGCGTCGATCCCTCCACGTAGGGCCACAGCACGTCGCCCGCCAGCTCGGCGTAGGGGCGCGGCTCCTGCCAACCGGCCGGCAGCGCCGGCCACGATTCGGGCACGTAGAGCCCACCGTCGGCCGCCAGCCCGGCCAGGAGCACGTCGGCGAAGTCGAGGACCGGCGCCCGTCCCCGGGTCGAGACGTACTTCACGGCGAGCTGGTCACGGCGTGCTACTCGCCGATCACCCGGAGGACCGATGTGATGCGGTCGACGGCGTCGAGCTGGTGGAGGTCCCGCACCGTGGCCCGCAGGGCGGCCTCGCGGGCCCGGTGGGTGATGAACACCAGCCGGGCCTCATCGCCCAGCCCCTCCTGCTCCATCGACCGGATCGACACCCCGTGCGCCCCGAAGACGCCGGCCACGGCGGCGAGCACGCCGGGGCGGTCGAACACGTCGACGTTGAGGTAGTAGGCGGTCTCGACCTCGTCGATGGGCCGGATCCGGGCCTTGCCCAGCACGCCGATGCTGGCGTGGCTGCCCCGGGCCCGGTTGACGGCGGCGTCGATCAGGTCGCCCAGCACGACGCTTGCCGTGGGGAACCCGCCGGCGCCACGCCCGTAGAACATCAGCTCGCCTACGGCCGCCCCCTCGACGAACACCGCGTTGAAGCTGTCCCGCACCGAGGCGAGGGGGTGCTCGGCCGGCACCATCGCCGGGTGCACCCGCACGCCCACCTCCCCGCCGTTGGGCCCGTCCTCCCGCTCGGCGATGGCCAGGAGCTTGATGACGTAGCCCATCTTGGCGGCGTAGTCGATGTCGGCCCGGGTGATGTGGGCGATGCCCTCGTTGGTCACGTCGCCCGCCACCACCCGCACGCCGAAGGCGATCGAGGCGATGATCGCAGCCTTGGCGGCGGCGTCGTAGCCCTCGACGTCGGCGGTGGGGTCCCGCTCGGCGTAACCCAGGCTCTGCGCGTCGGCCAAGGCGTCGGCGTAGGAGGCGCCGGCCTCGGTCATCCGGGTGAGGATGTAGTTGGTGGTGCCGTTGACGATGCCCATCACCCGGTTGATGCGCTCTCCGGCGAGCGACTCCCGTAGCGGCCGGATGACCGGTATGCCGCCGGCCACCGCCGCCTCGAACAGCAGGTCGACGCCGGCGCCGTCGGCCGCCGCGAACAGCTCGGCGCCGACGTTCGCGAGCAGCTCCTTGTTGGCGGTGATGACGGGCTTGCCGGCCTTGATGGCGTCGAGGGTGAGCTCGCGGGCGGGCTCGATGCCGCCGATGACCTCCACCACCACGTCGATGTCGGGGTCGGTCACCACCCCCGCGGCGTCGTGGGTCAGCACGCCTTCGGGCAGCGTCACCGAACGCTCCTTGGTGGTGCTGCGCACGGCGACGCGCGCCACCTCGAGCGCGAGGCCGGTGCGGGCGGAGATGTCGTCGGACCGGGTCCGGATCAGCTCGACCAGCGCCGCTCCGACGTTGCCGCAGCCGAGCAGGCCGATGCGGACGGGTTCGGGGGTCATGAGCGCGGCTCATGACCCGTCGACCGAGCGACCGCCAGGGAGCCGGGCGACGATGGGGAACGGGGGCGCAGCCCCCGAGGAAGCACGGTCATCGGGCCGTCATGGTAGGAGCGTGGGTGCCGCGGTCTCGATTCTCCAGTCGGTTCGTCGGCCCGTCACAAGTCGCAACGGAGCAGGTCGTCGTCGGTCTCGCGGCGCACCACCAGACGGGCCTCGCCCTCCCGCACGAACACCACCGCCGGGCGGGTGACCTTGTTGTAGCTGGAGCCCATGGAGTGGCCGTAGGCGCCGGTCACCGGCGTCGCCAGCAGGTCGCCGACCCGCACGCCGTCGGGCAGCTGGGCGTCGCGCACGAGCAGGTCCCCGGACTCGCAGTGCTTGCCGACCACGGTGGCCGTCCACGGTCGGGCGGCGTCCACCGCCCGGGGCAGGAACGCCTCGTAGCCGCTGCCGTAGAGCACCGGGCGGGGGTTGTCGCTCATGCCGCCGTCCACCGCGACGTAGGTGCGCACGCCGGGGATCTCCTTGATGGTGCCGACCGTGTAGACGGTGACGGCCGCCTGGGCGGCGATCGCCCGGCCCGGCTCGGCGGTCACCCGGCTGCGGATGCCGGCGCTGCGGCAGGCGTCGATCACGGTGCGTCCCCACTCGATGATCGACGGCGCCTCCTCGCCGACCACGTAGGGCACGCCCAGCCCGCCGCCGATCGACAGCTCTGGCAGGTCGAGGTCGCGCACCCACGGTGCGATGACCTCGATGGCTTGGTGGAAGAAGTCGGCCACGAACACCTGGCTGCCGATGTGGGCGTGGACGCCCACGAGCTCGACCGCGGGCGAGCCGGTGGCCCGCTCCACCGCCTTGGCCAGGTCGCCGGCCGCGACGCCGAAGCCGAACTTCGAGTCGATCTGCCCCGTGCGAACGAACTCGTGGGTGTGGGCCTCGACCCCCGGCGTCGCCCGCACCAGCACCCGGGGAACACGCCCGTCGGCCGCGTGCAACCGGTCGAGGCGGTCGAGCTCGTCGAAGCTGTCGACGACGATCCGTCCCACGCCGACCTCCCGGGCCCGCGCCAGCTCGGCGTCGCTCTTGTTGTTGCCGTGCAGCACCAGCCGGTCCGCCGGCACGCCGGCCGCCAGCGCCACGTGCAGCTCGCCACCGGTGGCGACGTCGAGGTGCATGCCCTCCTCGTGGATCAGCCGCGCCATGGCCAGGCACAGGAACGCCTTGGTGGCGTAGGACACGCCGTCGCCGAACGCCGCCACCGCCTCGCGGCAGCGGGCGCGGAGGTGGTCCTCGTCGTACACGAACAGGGGCGTGCCGTGATGGGCGGCCAGGTCGGCGACGCTGCATCCCGCGATGGCCAGCGACCCGTCGGGGAGGACCTCGGCCGAGTCGGGGAGCAGGTGGCGGGGCAGCGGATCGGTCGTGGGGGCCACCATTACGCGTTCTCGCGCCTGGAATGGTCGCCCTGGCGACCATTCCTGTAGCCAAAAGATGGGGTGGGGTAGGCGGCGAGCCCCATCACATCGACTCGGGGGCCGTGACGCCCAGGAGGTCGAGCCCGATGGCGAGGCCGATGCGGGTGGACTCGACGAGCCACAGCCGGGCCTGGGTGGTCTCGGGCGGCACGTCGTCCCCGAGCACCCGGCAGTCGTGGTAGAAGCCGTGGAAGCGATCGGCCAGCTCGCGGACCCAGGCCGTCACCTTGTGGGGCGCCCGCTCGACGCATGCCAGCTCCACCACCTCGGGCAGGGTCGACAGCGAGCGCAGCACGTCGAGCTCGCGCTCGTGGGTGAGCGGCGCCAGGTCGACCTCGGCCAGAGGCGCCCGGGTGACGCGCAACTCGTCGGCCTTCTTGCCGATCGAGTGGATGCGGGCGTGGGCGTACTGCACGTAGTAGACGGGCGACTCCTTCGACTCGGCGCGCACCTTGTCGAGGTCGATGGTGGTCGACTGGTCGATGGAGCTGACCAGCGACAACAGCCGCATGACATCGGCGCCGATGTCGTCCACCAGGTCGTCGAGGTCGACGGCGTTGCCCAGCCGCTTGCCGATGCGCCCGCCGGCCAACCGGATCATCTGCCCGAGACGCACCTCGAGCCGGCCCCGATCGACGCCCATCGCCTCGACCGCCGCCTGCAGGCTGGGCACCTGTCCCTGGTGGTCGGCGCCCCACACGTCGATCACCCGGTCGAAGCCCCGCTCCAGGAACTTGTTGCGGTGGTAGGCGATGTCGCCAGCCAGGTAGGTGTAGTCGCCGCCCTGGTCGGCCGATTTGCGAAGCACCCGCTTCTCGCGGGGGTCGCCGTAGGCGGCGGTGTCGAGCCAGAGGGCGCCGTCCTCCTCCCAGACGAGGCCCCGCTCCTGGAGGAGGGTGATCGTGTCGGCGACCGCGTCGGTGTCGAGGATCGAGGCCTGGCTGTACCACTCGTCGAAGCGGATGTGGACCGCCTCCAGCTGGCCCTGGATGAAGCGGAGGATGTGCTCGGCCGCCCAGCGCCCGGCTTGGTCGATGTCGTCGGGGCCGTCGTAGGCACAGGCCAGTCCCTTGACGAACCCGCTGGGGTAGCCGCCCTCGGGCACCGGCGCGCCGGCCCGGCGGGCGAGCACGCTCTCTCCAAGGCGGCGGATCTGGCCGCCGGTGTCGTTGACGTAGTACTCGCGGCTGACCTCGTGGCCGCAGCGGGCGAGCAGCCGGGCCACGGAGTCGCCGTAGGAGGCGAACCAGCCGTTGCCGACGTGGATCGGCCCCGTGGGGTTGGCGGACACGAACTCGACCTGCACACGTTCCCCGGCGCCGAAGCTGTGGCGGGCGTAGTCCTGCTCGCCACCGCCGATCACGTCCCTCAGGACGTCGTGCAGCCAGGTGGGCGCGAGGTGGAAGTTGACGAACCCGGGCCCGGCGATCTCGATCCGTTCGACATGGTCGGGCGGATCGGCGTCGAGCACGTCGGCGATCCGGGTGGCCAGCTCGCGGGGGTTGCGCCCGGCTGCCTTGGCGCTGGCGAGCGCCACGTTGGTCGACCAGTCCCCGTGCTCGCGCCGCGCCGGGCGCTCGAGCGTGATGGTGTCCGGCGGCTCGAGACCGACCTTGTCGAGGGCGCTGCGCAGTGACGCTTCGAGGACGTCGCGGATCATGGTCCACCGGTTGTCGTCGTGGAGAGGTGAGCGGATCGAGCGTAGCGACGGGGGGCGGTCGTTCCCGAACGTGATACGGGGGTCGTCCCGCCCGGTCAGATGGCCT
The DNA here is from genome assembly GCA_035641315.1 of Acidimicrobiales bacterium. Taxonomy (GTDB): domain Bacteria; phylum Actinomycetota; class Acidimicrobiia; order Acidimicrobiales; family VFJN01; genus DASQUK01. Next base: position 17,593 of record DASQUK010000295.1, read on the forward strand.
GGACCAGCACGTTGGGGTAGGTGGCGGCGAGCCGCTCGAGGTCGTCCCCGTCTCCGGTCAGCACCACGCCGCCCCCCTTCTCCACCGCGGCTATGACGTGGCCTCGGCGAGGCCCTCGGAACCGGCACCGGCCGCGGCCAATACCCCGCCGACGTAGTTGGCGAGAGCCTTGTCGGTGTGCCGGACATCGAGGCCGGTCTCCCGCGACAGGCGTCGACGAGCTGAAGGACCAGGGCACGGGCACCGGGTTCGGCGGCCGGATCGGCGGGCGCTACCCTGTCCCCTCCCGCCCTCGTAGCTCAGGGGATAGAGCATCGGCCTCCGGAGCCGTGTGCGCAGGTTCGAATCCTGCCGAGGGCGCCACCCCGGCACCCAGCGGAAACACTACCTGACCAGGACGTTCGCAGAGTCTGCCCAGTAGGTAAGTCTGACCGCGAGCGACCCTCCCAACCCCTGATTGACTCCTGCTTGCGGGACCACTGCGGGACCAAAGGCGTGCACCCCGGGGCCGACGTGGGTGTCGACGTCGGTACACCCGGGGCGGGGCCTCTTTCCCGACGCCCCGTACACGACCGCCTGCGACGACCTGCACGAGGGCTACGAGGCCGAAGCGGCTACCTGACACGCACCGCATGGGCGTGTGCGCCCGGGGTGACAGCCCCTGGCCGCCCCTGGTAGCCAGCTCACCGAGCTGCGCCATAGGTTGGTCGAGCTGCCCGGCCACCGCAACACGGTCCAGCACCTCGCCGACCCCATCGCCAATACCGACATTCGCTTCAGCAGGGGTCGCCACAACCTGCGCCTCTCGTCAGCCTCGTGGTCCGACCTTGCTCATGCCGCGCGACGCCCATTCCGGGACGTCACGGGCGCGATGCCACGGGAAGCGAGACCGGTCTTGTCAGGTGAGGTCCTCGACCGGCGCTGTCGGGGCGTTCGTCTTTACCGACTCGATGCCGTTCTGCGCGCTGGCCTTCGAGTTGTACGCCTCGCTCGCGGCGATGATCTCGCCATTAGCGGCCTTCAACCGGAAGCGGAACTTCCCCGCGCCGTCCTTGTACAGCTCGAACTTGCCTGCCATCGCTTCATCGCCCTCCTGGCTGGATCGCTGCGGGCATCATTGCACGCCCACCCGGTCCGACAGGTAGCACCCAGTGACCGTCAGCCACCACGTATCGTCCCCTCGGCGACTCAGGGAGGACACAAGATGGCGGAACTGACGGTGATGACCTGGAACATCCAGAACCTATTCCCGGCGGGGCCACGAGTACGGACCTGCGACCCAACAGGAGTATGACGACAAGATCGCCGCCCTCGCGGCAGTCATCGACGCGGTCGAACCAGACGTCCTCGCCCTGCAGGAAGTCGGACCCGAGGGAGTGCTGGCGGACCTCAATGCGGCCTGCAGCATCGACTTCGACCATCGACTCGCCGGCACCCCGACGGGCGCGGCATCCGGGTGGCGCTGCTGTCGCCCCGGCGACTGTCGAACCGAGCCGACACCGTCACGTTCCCACCAGGCGTGGCGCCGGTGCAGTCGCGTGACCTGGTCTTCGACGACCCGGCCACCGCAGCAAACGAAGCCCTCTCCGACACCGTGGGGCGGGGTGTGTTGTCCGCGACGGTGCGCGCCGGCGGCGAGAAGGTCACCGTGGTGGTGGCCCACCTCAAGTCCAAGCTGATCACCTATGCCCGCCAGCCCGGCGCGCTCGGCGGCAGCACATTCGCTCCCAACGACGAAGGTGAGCGCCTGCGCTACGCCGGCTACGCCCTCTACCGCCGCACCGCCGAGGCGATGGCCTGCCGAGCTGCCCTTGACACCATCCTGGCCAGCGACGGCGACGCACCCGGCGAAGGTCTCGGCAGTGGCCAGACCAACCCGGTGGTCTTCTGCGGCGACCTCAACGACGAGCCCCTCGCCGCCACCACCCAGATCATCCAGGGTCCCGGCGGCTCGGAGATCGATTTCCGTCCAGGATCGGGCTTCAGAACCAGCGACGCCGGCGACGGCTACCGGATCTGGAACCTCTACCGGCTCTTGCCGTCCGAGGGACCCAACTACACCCCGCATCTACCGCGGCAGGGGCGAACTCATTGACCAC
>DASQUK010000296.1:0-5968 GCA_035641315.1 Acidimicrobiales bacterium
TACCGATCGACGATCGCCCGCTGATCCTTCACCGCACCGGCACACCGGATGTCCGCCACCCGGCAAGGCGACCATGCGCCCTTGGGGACACGCCGTCCGTCTCACGTGACGCAACTGTCAGGTGTCCTTCGTCACGGACCATGTCACGCCACCAATCGCCCGCGTTGAGGAAACCGCATCGCCGTCAGGGGCTTCCGGATCCCCAGGTGGCGCCGCGGCCACGGCTCGCTAAGCCACCGCTAATCCTGGGCGTGTTACATCGACCGTCCGCCGGGAGCGGGTGGCGGCTCTGCGGTGAGCCCGCCCCGGCGACTCAACGACACCAGGGCGTGACTGCCAGCCGTTGAAGATGAGCGGGCGGTTCCCCGGTGGGCAGACCAGGGGACCGTCCACTCACGTGGGCTACCCGAACAGACGCCGGTCTGGATTCATCATTGTCCGGTCTCGTCGAGCGGGCGGGCGTGGCCCCGCAGGCGGATCTCGTCGACCATCACCTCAGCCATCGTTATCGCGTTCCGGCACGACCGGGCCCGCTCCGGATGCAAACTGCTCGGTGAGCGACCGGACATGGTCGAGGCCCTGGCCGAGCACCTTGACATGCTCGTCGATCCGGTCCAGCAACAGTTGCTCCACAGGTGGCGGGGGTTCGTGGGATTCTTTGTCTGCCATCAGAGCTCCGTTCTGCTGGTCAGGCCCGGGGTCGTGGCTGCGACGCCCGGGCCACTCTGCTCCTGTTAACTCCTGTCTCGCCGGTCGGACCACCACCAGGGCGACCAGGGGTTAGCAACCGCTCAGGCCAACTGCTGCCCGAAGAGCAGCGGGTCTTCTTCGAGTAGGCGCGGCGGGGGATTGGGGTGAACCGGACGCAGCTGTTGGCGTTGGCGGCCCTGGCACTGTTCGTGGGCTCGACGGTGCTGCTGAGCCACATCCGCTGGTTCCGCGGCGGCCGCTGGTCGACCGCTTGGCGCCGTACGTTCCGGGAGGGTCGACCGCGCGGAGCACCGGCATCCTCGTGTCGGCAGAGACGTTCGGACAGGTGATCGGTCCGCTGGCCCGAGCCGTAGGGGAGCGAATGGCACGGGCGGTGGGCGTGACCGAGGCGCTGGCTGTGCGGCTCGAGCGGGTCGGCTCGACGCTCGATGTCACCGCCTTCCGGGTGCGGCAACTGGGGTGGGCCGCGGTCGGGCTCGTGATCGGGAGCGTCGTCGCCGTGGCCACACGGCAGTCGGGGCCGGTGGCGCTACGGCTGATCGTGACCGGGCCGCTGATCGGGTTCCTGGTGGTCGAGCAACACCTGGCCGCGGCGTCGCACGCGTGGCAGCGCCGCATCTTCCTGGAGCTGCCGGTCGTGGCCGAGCAGCTCGGCATGCTGCTGTCGGCCGGCTATTCGTTGGGCGCCGGGCTCAGCCGGCTTGCGGACCGTGGCAAGGGCGCATGCGGCCGGGACCTCCGGCGGGTGGTGGGCCGCATCCGCCAGGGCCTGTCCGAGACCGAGGCGTTGCGGGAATGGGCGACGGTCGCCGACGTCGAGGCCCTCCACCGGCTGGTCGGCGTCCTGGCGCTCAACCGCCAGTCGGGCGACCTGGGCCGGCTGATCGGCGACGAGGCCCGGGGCCATCCGCCGCGACGTCCATCGCGAGCTGATCGAGACCATAGAGCGTCGCGGTCAGCAGGTGTGGATCCCGGTGACCGTCGCCGCCGTCGTGCCGGCGTGATCTTCCTGGCGGTGCCGTTCATCGACGCTCTCAGCCTGTTCGCCAACTCGTGAAGGAGTCAGTCATGCCATTGTCACGGTTCACTCGGGACGATCGCGGCGAGGGGGTCATATCGGCCGCGATGGCCAACCGGGTCTTAGGATTCCCACCAGGCCCGGTGAGTGTGACCAGCCGCTCGGCCTCGGCCAGTTCGACGAGGCGTTCGACATCTACGGCCCGTCCGACGAAGCGTGTCAGCGCGACAGGCAAGCTGCCCGATCCCGCCAACTTCGGCACCGCCAATCGCGGGTCGTCGACACGACGAGTTCTTATAGCTCTTCGGGCCGCTCGATGCCGCGCAACGCTCGCCGTCGCCGGTAGGGGAGCCGAACGCCAGCGGGCAGTTGGTCGCCTACCAAACCGGCGGTCACGCCCGACTCCAGCGTCTGGTTGCCATCGGCAATGGATATTCCGCGGGAGCGAGACCGTTGACGGTGCTGTAGCGCTTGCGGACGCCGTGGGTGACCCCTGGTCCGAGATCCGGGCGACGCGGGAGGCGCACACCTGGGCCGCAGGGTGAACCGCTAGACGGCCGACGCCCTCCATTCGCATCGCAGCCGACGCGCGTCGAACACGCCATGGCGCGGCCGGATCATGGGACTGACCACGAGTCGATCAAGCCGATCGGCCAACAGGTCTCGGAGCTGCCCAAGATCGAGCGCACCGAGCTGCTTGCGAGGGTTGGCCGCGCCCAGCACCCGTGCCACCTCCGGTCGACGACCGGCCCGTCGTGAAAGTTCGTCGGCGCGGCGCACGAGCAATGCTCTGGCTGACAGGAACGCCTCTCGGGACACGATCCGCTCCACGTAGTAGTCGCGGCACAGTTCCGCCATGGCGGCTGCGGTTGCTTCTGGATCCGCCTCCTGCTTCGTCGGCGGCGGCTCGAGCCGCAACTGTTCGAGGAGCTGATCGAGGAGCCAGGCTTCGACACGGTCGGCGTGCACATGGATGCGCCCACAGCCAGTCGGCTGGGTCGGGCAGCTGTAGTAGCGATCGCCGCTGCGCGTGGTCGTCGACATGTTCTGGCCACAGAGGCCACACTGCGCGAACCCGGTCGCCAGCCGCTTGTGGTGTCTGGGCGGTGCACCGTGCCGACCGGGGTGATTGAGCGTCAGTTGCAGCCGCGCGAACGTCTCGCGATCCAGGATCGCCGGCCAGCAGTCCCGAGCGACAACCTGTCCCTTGTAGGCGCGGTCGCCCACCAGCCGTGGGTTGCGCAGAAGCCGACCGAGGGTCGCATCCGTCCACAGGCGACCGCTTGGCGAGGGGATGCCCCGAGACCGCAGATCACGGGCAACCGACGCCAGGCGTTCACCGGAAATCGCCCGCCGCGCGGTCTCACGGAGCACGGCCGCCTCGCTCGCAACTATCCCGTCCCACTGCAATGTGAGCCCATAGGCCTTGACCGGTGGCGGTCTGCCCTCCTCGGCTGCCTGCCGCTTCGACGCCTGTATCCGCAGGCCGGTGGTGGCCGACTCGAGACCCGCCAGGGCCACAAGGATCCGGAGCATGGCCAGGCCGATCGCACTGGAGCTATCCACCGGCTCGGTCACCGAGGCGATGAACACCGACCGACGATCGGCGACCTCCCAGAGCCGTTCGAAATCCTTGGGCCGACGCACGAGCCGGTCCAACTTCCAGACGAGCACGCCGTCTGCACTCCTACTGGCTGCGTCGGTGACGAGCGTCTCGAAGCCGGGTCGCCGCGCCCGCGGGTCGTAAGCCGAAGTGTCGACATCGCACAGAGCGGTGGCGACGTCCCAACCACGAGCCTGGGCATACGACCGGCAAGCTGCTTCCTGGCGGACGGTGGCATCGTGTGCGTCCTCGGTGCTGAGGCGCGTGTAGATCAGGACAGCGGTCATGGGCCCAGCTTCGTCGCCGATCAGGATTGGTCCGGTAGCGGGAGGCGCCTCCGACTTTGCTGCGGCACGAGCGGAGGGCGTGGCACTATCTGACTGAGCGAACCGACGGCCCCGACCCGATCTGCTTGTGCGCTTGATGAGGTGTCAATCGCCTCGGCCGGCTCATCCGACACGAGCGCCCACAGCCAGGCGACGATCTGATCCCACCGCCACCGTGGGATGGCGCGCCCCGCGGAGTGCACTTCGGGCGGACACGAGTGGTCGTGGCGGTCGTGGGCCAGCTACGCGACGCACTCGCCAGCGAGGTCCGGGTCGGTGTGTCGTAAATCGACCGGACAACCTCCTATCCGTGCCAGGCCATGCGGACCTCGCGCCCACACTCTTGCCGCAGCTTGGCAGAGAAGTGGCTCAAGACGCATGCCCTGTCGCTTCATCGGTACTCTCCCGTGGGTCATGTCGCTCGAAGTGGGTTCCAGCACGCGGACCGGATGACCATCCGATGAGGGTGAGGTGAGCCATGGGCCTGGTCCAAGTCGACGGCGCCATCGAGCTGAACCAGTTCTTTCCAGTCGGCCGGAGCGATGCGGACACGACGAATGTGCGGGCCACGTCGTTCCGCTACGTCGAGGTTTTCGGTGGCGCGCCTATCAACCTGCCGTGGATGACGACAGCACGGGTGCGCGGTGAGGGCACACACGCTGTGCTGTCTCACGTCAAAGGTCGCGGCGCCCTGGAGCTGACCCGGTCTGACGGACAGGTCGGTTATGCGGCGAGACGGTCAGTATGCCAGGTGGCCTCCTTCTCGTTCGGGGTGAGGTAGGCGATCGATGAGTGCAGGCGCCGCGCGTTGTACCAGCCCTCGATCCAGCGGATGATCTCGCGGCGGGCCTCCGCGCGGGTGGCGAACCGGCGGCGGTGCACCAGCTCGCGCTTGAGGGTGGCGAAGAACGCCTCGGCGGGGCTGTTGTCGAAGCAGATCCCGGTGGCGCCCATCGACTGGGTGACGCGGAGCCGTTCGCACAGCTGGCGGTAGTCGCCGCTCGTGTACTGGCAGCCGCGGTCGGAGTGGAACACGACGCCGTCGACCTGCCCGCCGCGGGTGGCGACAGCCATTCCCAGCGCCGAGGCGACCAGCGGGGTGCGCAGGTGGTCGGCGACCCCCCAGCCGATGACTCGACGGGAGAACAGGTCGATGACCTGGCCAGGAACAGCCAGCCCTCCCCGGTGGGGATGTAGGTGATGTCGCCAGCCCAGGTGACATCCGGGGCGGCGGGGTTGAAGTCCCGGGCGACCAGGTCCTGCGCGGCACGGGCGCCGGGGTCGACGATGGTGGTGCGCGGTCGGCGGCGCCCGGAGACGCCAATCCAGCCGTGCTCGCGCATGATGCGGGCGACCCGCTTGCGGGAGGTCCGGTAGCCCTGGCGGCGCAGCCAGGCGAACACCCGGGGCGCCCCGTAGGTGCGGGCCGAGCACTCCCAGATCGCTTCGATCTCCGCGGCCAACAGCCGGTCGGTGATCGCGTGGTCCGATGGTGGCCGACGCTCCCAGTCGTAGAAGCCCTGGCGGGACACGCCCAGCGTGCGGCACATCTCCGCCACGCTCCACGGGCAGCTCGAGTCGGCCTTCTCCTCAGCGATGAACGAGTACACGGCAGTCACTCGCTGATCCTCGGGGACCCCGAGAAGAAGGCCACTGCTTTTGCCAGGATGTCCCGCTCCCGCCGGGTGCGCTCCAGCTCCCGACGCAGCTCACGGATCTCAGCGCGCTCCTCGGTGGTCGGGGCGCCGGCGGCCTGCTCGCGGGCCTGGCGCACCCAGTTCCCCAGCGTCGAGTCGTAGATCCCCAGCTCCTTGGCGACTTGGGCGACGTTGCCGCCCGCGGCCTCGACCATCTCCACGGCCTCGGCCTTGAACTCCGGCGTGAACTTCCGCCGGTGGCTCCTCGTTGACATGACGGACTCCTTCCGCGCCCGAAGGCGCAATCTTCAGGTGTCCGTCAAACCGGGGCAACACCAGTCTGCTGATGGCCCGACCACGGGACGGAGTCCCCGTAGTAGTTCGAGCGTGGGAGAGCCACGTACATGGCGAAGGGGGACAGCGAGTTCGCAGTTGCGGGACCGGAATGCCAGGAGGTCGCCGGTGAACACCGACGCGCCGTGGCCCGACCTCACCGAGGCCGAAGCCCGGGTACTGGGGATCCAGACCAAGCTGCATCAATGGGCGTTGGCCCAAAGACATGGGCTCGTGGAGAGCCGGATGCGTGGGAACGCGCACGTCCGGTTCGGAGGTGCGGGCCGGGGAAACGGACGCTTCGAAAGAAACACACCGCGCCCCGGCCCGACCCCTACCT
>DASQUK010000297.1:0-33805 GCA_035641315.1 Acidimicrobiales bacterium
TACCGATCGACGATCGCCCGCTGATCCTTCACCGCACCGGCACACCGGATGTCCGCCACCCGGCAAGGCGACCATGCGCCCTTGGGGACACGCCGTCCGTCTCACGTGACGCAACTGTCAGGTGTCCTTCGTCACGGACCAATGTCACGCCACCAATCGCCCGCGTTGAGGAAACCGCATCGCCGTCAGGGGCTTCCAGGATCCCCAGGTGGCGCCGCGGCCACGGCTCGCTAAGCCACCGCTAATCCTGGGCGTGTTACATCGACCGTCCGCCGGGGGCGGGTGGCGGCTCTGCGGTGAGCCCGCCCCTGCGGCTCAACGACACCGGGGCATGACTGCCAGCCGTTGAAGATGAGCGGCCGGTTCCCCGGTGGGCAGACCAGGGGACCGTCCACTCACGTGGGCTACCCGGACAGACGCCGGTCTGGATTCATCATTGTCCGGTCTCGTTGAGCGGCCGGGCGTGGGCCCGCAGGCGGATCTCGTCGACCATCACCGACGCCATCGTGATGGCGTTCTGTCTTGGCTGGCGGCGGCCCTTACTGCAGGATTGCTACCGCAATGCGCCCTCAACTCAGAGGGGGCAGCCCGCTTCGTTGGCCGCCGCTAGCTCTTCGGCGAGATCGAGGATGGTGTCCCGATCACCGCTGGCGAGTGCGGCGTTGACCGCGGCGATGACCTCAGCGGTCGTGAGTGAGAAGTCGACGTCGGGGTGCGCAGAGTTGAGCAGCGCAGCGACCGCTTGGCGCAGCAAGATCTGCTGGGCTTCCGTGAGGGTCGAGCCGCCGCCGAAGGACAGCGCGTCCAGGAGCGTGACGTCGGCGAGGTCGCCGAGCAACGCAGCCGCGTCAAAGACGCTGCCGAGGGTTTGGGTCGGAGAGAATCCCGTGGCTGCCCATGCCTCGGGGTGGTTCTTCCAGAAGCCCGGCGTGCAACCTTCCTCACCAGGCGGCGTTGTCGTGGTCGTCGTGGACGACGTCGTGGTCGAAGACGACGTGGTGGTTGACGACGACGTCGACGTCGAAGAGCTCGACGTCGATGAGACGCTCGAGGATGTCGATGTCGATCCACCCAGGGGCGTCGCCCCGCTGGGTTGGATGAGTAGCAGTAAGAGACTCACCACCGCCAAGGCTCCGCCTAGGTAGATGGCGAGGCGTCGCGTGATCATTGGCCCACCTCCGCGCCCTATTGCCTGTGACCGCGAAACTACGCACAGCGTTCACCGGGTGTCAATCACCATGCTGCTGGGTTCGGAGCGGGCGGGCGTGGGCCCGCAACCGAATCTCGTCGATCATCACTGACGCCATCGTTACCGCGTTCCGGCACGACCTCGCCCGCTCCGGCGCCAACTGCTCGGTCACCTTGGCGACCTGCTCGAGCTCGAGGCCGAGCAGCCGGCAATGCTCATCGATGCGGGCCAACAGCAGCTCTCTGACTGTGGGTTCTGCCGGTTCGGGGTCGGGGGGTAGCTTCGGGTCTGGCATCGGACTTCTCCTCCGGTGTCCAGCCCCGGGGGTGTTCACGCACCGCCCGGGGCACTCTTGCTTCTAAGCAAGCTCGACCCTACGCCTGCGCTTGCTCCCGAGCAAGGGCTACGGTCGGCTTGTGGACCTCGTCAGCACGCCCGAGATCGCTGCCATGCTCGGCGTGTCCCGCCAGCGTGTCGATCAGCTCACGCGCACCGAGGGGTTCCCCGAGCCTGCGGCCGAGCTGGCGATCGGCAGGGTGTGGGAACGAGCCGACGTCGAGGCGTGGGCCCGGGCGACGGGCCGGCTCCCGTGACACAGCTATGACACAGGAGGGTGACCAACGTTGACAATCGACGACAACCGTCGAACGGTCGAATGTGCTGGTCAACGCCAGAATCCGGCTATCACCGCAGGTCAGAGAATCGACCTGAGTAGTTCGCGCTGTATTACGACCTGTAACCGGGGGCGGCTCGTCGGGCACCCAGCTCACTCGAACGGGAACGGCGTCTGGAGCCACGAGGGCCGGTCGTCCAACTGGATCGACGTCACCCACTTGATCCACCACGGACCACGGCGGCCAGGCGCGATCAGGCGCACGGGGGCACCGTGGCTGCGGCGCAACGGCTCCCCGCCGTAGCCCACGGCGAGGTAGAGGTCGTCGACGGCCGAGAAGGGGAACAGCCGGCTGTAGCCGGTGGTCGACGTGACCTTGATGCTCCGCGCCGACCGGTCGCCGATCAGCTCGTGGACGGGCACCGCGTCCCAGGCCTGGGTGCTCCACCAACCTCCGGTGCAGTCGAGCGTGGCGGTGACCGGCCGGGTGCGCCTTGCGAGCGCGCCGACATCGACGGTGTCGCCGAGCACGTCGAGCGCCCACGTGCTGGCGTCGGTCGACGCCGGCGCCTCGTCGTTGATCCACGACACGGTGGGCATGCGTAGTGGGTCGAAGGAGCCGATCTCGTGGGATCCGGTGAAGCGGCGGGAGCCGCCCGCGAGCCCGGCAATGCGCACGGCTGCCTCCTGGGCGCCGTAAGCGGCGGCGCCGACGGTGAGGGCGGCAGAGCCCCGCAGGAGGGCCCGGCGATCGAGATCGGTGACCTTGGGTCGGACCGGGCGGCTGAGGACGTGCCAGATGAACGGCGCCAGCAACACGAAGGCCAGCAGTTCGTGGGTCCATAGCGCCGACCAGTAGCCGACGCCGAACCACAGGCCGGTGGCGTGGAGCACGCCGACGGAGATGGTGGCGATGACGAGGGTGCCGAAGGCGACGGACAACCAGCGGCTCGGACGCCGCCGCTGCATGCCGGAGCGCACGGAGCCCCGCAGCTTTGCCCCGGCCAACACCAGCACGGTGAGGCCGCAGACGGCGTGGAGAACGGTCGCAACCTTGGACCACTGGGTACCGATCGCCCACGACGTGAGCCCGGTGGCGACTGCTCCGAGGACGAGCAACTCGAGCAAGACGTCGACCTGGCGAGGTGTTAGGCGCCCGACCCGCATCGTCCGTCTCCTCTCGTCCGTCTGACAGTATACTGTTCAATTGACTAGCGGCAAGACAGACTCCTTCGGTGACCGCCGGGCGGGGCGATCGGTCGTTGAGGAACCGTCAGACGGCGAAGGCGCGCCGCAAAGCGGTCCGGCTCACCTGGCCGGCGATGACCACCGCAGCGCCCAGCACCCATCCGCGGGGCAGGTCCGGCGACCACAGACCGTCGTCGATGGCTCGGGGCCACCCTCGCGCGTCGAAGGCGACGAACGCCCCGAGCCACGCCGCTGTCGCCGCGACCGAGAAGCGCGGGTCGAACCACCCGACGAACAAGAAGGCCAGCGGTAGGGCCACGAGCACCACGCCCTCACCGGCAGGCACCACGCCGGCAGGTGCGTAGACGGCGAGGCCGGCGAGCACGCCTGCAGCCAAGGTGCCCGCTGTCAGGCCCCGCCAACAGCGGCGAGCCCCGAAGCGGTCTCCCGCCAGCAACGCCAGAGCAGCGACGAGCCCGACGGCAGGTGGCGTTCCGGTCGCGAGGGTGCCAGCGACCAGCGACCCGACGGCAGCGGCGAGCGCACCCACCCGCCATCCGCCGGCCGCCAGCGCCGCGGCCCCGGAGGCCAGCACGGCACCGACGACGACAGCCGCCAGCCCGGCGGCGCCGGCGTGGTCGACATGACCGGCGTGGCTCCACGCCTGGGCCGACGCCAACGAGGCCAGCAGGAGGCCGCCAAGGTAGACACCCTGCCTCAGGGCCAACCAGGCATCGTCCCCGCCCTCGCGGCGGCCCCACAGCCGCAGCCACAGGCCTACGAGGCTCGCCGCCTCCCAGGCCCGCTCACAGCGGGGGCGCTCGGCCACCGCGCTGGCGACCGACTCGGCTAGCTCGACACGGTGGTCGTCGTCCGCGACCGGGAGCCGCCTGGCCACCCAGTGAGCGACCGTCCCGGGGATCACGTCGTCCACCCGTGGCGCAGCTGGGCCCGGCCGATCGTCGCATTGGCCTCCAGGCGCGCGACCTCCGCCTCCAGCAGTTGCCGTCCGGCCGCAGTGATGCGGTACGAGCGACGGGGCGGTCCGCCGTCGGATTCGACCCGTCCGAGCTCTATGAAGCCGTCACGTTCCAGGCGGTCGAGCGCGCTGTAGAGCGTGCCGGCCCGCAGTCGCACCCTCCCTTGCGAGAGCTCTTCGACCGCGCCGAGGAGGCGGTACCCGTGCGCTTCCCCGCTGGCCAGAGCGGCCAGGATGAGGAATGTCGGTTCCTGCAGCGACGACCCGGCCACGTTCGCTCCTCTAGTCAGACGACCGGTATACCACGCCGGCACATCCGGTGGCGCGGTGGCCTCCGGCGTGGCGATCGGATCCTGGCACCCCGGCTGTTAGCCCGGCGCCGCTGTATCGAGACCGAGCTCCTGTGCGACCCGCGTCATCCGCTCCGACGAGTCGAGGTAGAGCCTCACCTCTCGTCGGCCCGCATGGCCGCCAAGCGCTCCGAGGCGGATACCCCGTAGTCACCTGGTCCCCTCGTCGAGGATGTCACCATCGAGCTCAGGCGGTGTGACGGCACCTCGCGACAAGAGCCGCTGCCAGGGGTCGGCATCGATTCGGGATGAGACGGGCGACGGGCCGGCCACGATCGGTCACCTCGAGGCTCTCGCCATTGGCCACACGGGCGAGGTAACGGCTGGCGTGCTGCCGCAACTCGCGGACCCCGATCGTCTCCATGTGCTACCTGGGGGCACTATCTGGCAGGTTTTCGGTGCCGGTGATCTGCTACGCCTCTGGTACGCCGTCGACGTAGGTGACCCTGTTGGTGCGCACCGCCGCGACGGTGTCACCCGGCACGACGAGGCCCACGAGGTTGAGCGGGTCGGTGGCGTTGACCGTGACCCGTTCCCCGTTCGTCGGCAGCTTGCGCACGTGAGCCAGCTGCTCGGCGGCGGAAGGCAGCGCGTACTGCTCGCCGGAGAACCCGCTCACGAAGCGCCCGCCCCGCACCAGCCCGCGGTCCTCGAGCCGCCGCAGCGCCCACTGGAGGTCGCGCCACGGAAGCCGCAGCGAGTCGCGCAGCGCCAGGTCCCGGAACACGACTCCCCAGCGGTTGAGCAGCTGCTCGGCCACGACCTCGGCCAGCTCCTCCCGATCGAGGTGGTCGGAATGGTGGGTGTCGACCGGCACGAGCGACCAGCGACCCGCCGAGGCGGCGGTGGCACGCTCGAGACGTCCCAGTCGCGAGAACCGCTGCTGGGGTGGGCGGTACCCCACACCCGCGCCGGGGCGGGGGCGACCGGCCAAGGGACGGCCCGACGGTGGGCGCCCGGCGACACGGGCGCGGATGGCACCGAAGCCATCGGACATGACCAGGCCCCGAGCTACGCCGTCCCACAGGCCTCGTTCGATGTCCTCGGGCAGCCGCCGGGCGGCGGCGGCGAGATCGCCGGCAAAGCAGGCCCCCCGCTCGCGGAGCACCTCGATGATCTCGGCCGTGGCGCCCGCGGTCGGCTCGACCGGCTGGGTGCCGGCCCGGGCGGCCGCCAGCAGCCAGCCGAGGTCGTCGCGCAACACCACCGCGATCGGCGTCGCCTTGGAGGGTGCGGCTGCCGGCGCATCGGGATCGTCGCGGCTGCGGGGCGTGAGCCGCAGCCAGGCGACCTGGCCGTCGTGGCACAGCCGGTCGAGCCACGCGGGCTCGTAGCGCCGCATCCGGCGGGCGAGTAGCTCGAGTTCCCAGCTGACCGCCGCGCTCTCGAAGCCCTGGAGCTGCTCCAGGACCGCCACCAGCCCCGCCTCCCCGGCCACCTGGGTGTCGGGTGCGAGGTGCTGCCACCGGAGCAGGAACCGCATGAATTCGCGAGCGGTGGCCGGCTCGACCGACTGGCGCCGTGACCGCCGCGAGTAGGAGTGCATGCGTGCCAGGAGCCGCCGTGCCACCCACTCGGTGCCGGCTGCACCCGGCGTGTAACGGCCCTGCAGGGCGAAGCCGTCGCGCTCCAACGCCGCCAGCCCCTGCGCGACCCGGGGCCGGGGCAGGGTCGTGGCTTCGGCCAGCGCCTCGACGGTGGTGATGCCGGCCAACTCGAGGTGTCCCCGCACCGTCTGGGCGACGGCGGAGTCGTCGCCCCTCAACGCTGCCTCGGCGTCGCCGCGGGCCTCGGCGGTGCACCACAGCTCGGCCCCGTCGGCGGCGATGGTCAGCGCCCGGCCGCGAGCGGCAAGCTCGGACCACAGGGACCGCCATTCGTCGCGCGCCCGCACCAGCACCAGCGACGAGACCAGGTCGTGGAGGTCGTCGGCCGAGGTGGGCGCCGGCACGATCTCGTCGTGCACCTGCTCGATGGCCTCGGGATCGAGCGCCCCGATCGAGCCGAGGTCGACGGCCAGACCCCGCCGCAGCCGCACGGCGTTGGTGCGCCGGTTCTGGAACTCCTCGTCGTCGAGGAAGGCGTAGGGCCGGGCGGTGATGATCTCGTGGGAGAGCACCGACGGCTCGGTGGTATCGACGCAGTGGACCCGCACGTCACCCGACTCGACGCGCTCGAGCAGCGCCTGGAGCCCGTCGACATCGAGCGCCTCGTGCAGGGTGTCGTCGATCGTCTGGCGGACGAGCACGTGGTCGGGGATCTCGATCGGGCCGGTGGCGTTGTCCTGGCAGGCCGCCGCCTGCGGGAACACGGCCGCCATCAGGTCGTCGGACTCCATGCGCTGGATGGGCGGCGGGTTGCGCTTGCCGTTGCGGAAGCGCAACACCATGAGCGACCGGTTGAGGTTCCAGCGCCAGCGCGACTGGAACATCGGCGAGTCGAGGATGGCGTGCTCCAGGGTGTCGCGCACCGTGCGGCTCGGCACGTAGCGCGGCACCTCGTCGAGGGGGAAGCTGTGGTGCGGCCCCAGCGACAGCACGATGGCATCGTCGGTCGCGGCGGCCTGCAGCTCGAAGTTGAAGGTGCGGCAGAACTTCTTGCGCAGCGCCAGCCCCAGGCTGCGATTGATGCGCCCGCCGTAGGGCGAGTGGACGACGAGCTGCATGCCGCCGGTGTCGTCGAAGAACCGCTCGAAGACCAGGCGCTCCTGTGTGGGCATGGCGCCCAGGACCGCCCGGCCGACCGCCAGGTAGTCGACGATCATCGTCGCCGCCTCGGGGCCGATGCCGGCGGCGTCGAGCAGCCATTGGCGCGCCCCGTCGGGATCGCCGGCTGACAGGTACTCGTCGACCCGCCGGCGCAGCTCGGAGACCTCGTGTGACAGCTCGACCGTGCGGGCCGGTGCCTCCCCGAGCCAGAACGGGATCGTCGGTGGTGTATCACCGGCGTCTCGGACCCGCACCACGCCGGGCTCGACCCGGCGGATCTGCCACGAATGGGTGCCGAGCAGGAAGATGTCGCCGGCCATCGACTCGACGGCCCAGTCTTCGTCCACGGTCCCGACGAACGTGTCGTCGGGCTCTGCCACCACGCGGTAGTCGCCGGTCTCGGGGATGGCACCTCCCGAGGTGGCGGCCGCGATGCGGGCGTTGCGGCGCCCCCGCAGCTCGCCGTTGACCGTGTCGTGGTACACGTAGGTGCCGCGCCGTCCCCGCCCGGTCTCGATGCCCGCGGCCACCAGGTCGACCACCTCGTCGAACTGCGCCCGCGTCAGGTCGGTGTAGGGCGCCGCCCGCCGCACCAGCTCGTAGAGGTCGTCGGAGCGCCACTCCTGCGCCGCCACCTCGGCCACGATCTGCTGGGCGACGATGTCGAGCGGCTGGCGCGCCGGCCGGATGGCGTCGAGCCGACCCGCCCGCACCGCTGCCATGAGCGCGCTGCACTCGACCAGCTCGTCGCGGGTCATCGGGAACAGCCGGCCCTTGGGCGTGCCACCCCGGCTGTGGTTGGAGCGCCCGACTCGCTGGAGGAAGGTCGCGATGCTGCGGGGCGAGCCGATCTGGCACACGAGCTCGACCGGCCCGATGTCGATGCCGAGCTCGAGCGAGGCGGTGGCCACCAGCACCTTGAGGTCACCGGCCCGCAGGCGGCTCTCGACGCGGTAGCGCCGCTCCTTGGAGAGGCTGCCGTGGTGGGCCGCCACGACGTCGTCGCCCAGCCGCTCACCGAGCTGGTGCGCCAGCCGTTCGGCCAGCCGCCGGGTGTTGACGAACACCAGCGTGGTGCGGTGCTCCGCCATCAGCGCGGCGATCCGGTCGAGCACGTCACCCATCTGCTCGGCCGACGCCACCGCCTCGAGCTCGCCCTCGGGCAGCTCGAGCGCCAGGTCGAGGTCGCGCTGGTGGCCGACATCGACGACGGCGGGGAGGGCTCGATCGCCGACCAGCAGCCGTCCCACCGTCTCGATGGGCCGCTGGGTGGCGGACAGGCCGATGCGCAGCGGCCGCCGGTCGCAGAGCGCCTCGAGTCGTTCGAGGGTGAGCGCCAGGTGGGACCCACGCTTGTCGCGGGCGACGGCGTGGATCTCGTCGACGATCACCGTCTCGACCGTGCGCAGCGCCTCACGCCCGCGGGCGCTCGTCACCAGCAGGTAGAGCGACTCGGGCGTGGTGACGACGATGCTCGGGGGCCGGCGCACCATCAGGCTGCGTTGCGAGCTGGTGGTGTCGCCCGTGCGCACCGCCACCCGAATGTCGGGTGCGTCGAGGCCCAGCTCGGCCGCGACCGCTGCGATCTCGTCGAGCGGGCGGTCGAGGTTCTCGGCGATGTCGACGGCCAGGGCCTTCAGCGGCGATACGTAGGCCACCCGGGAGATGTCGGTGACCGGCTGGCCGGCCTCGTGGGCCCGGTACAGCGCGTTGATCGCCACCAGGAAACCCGCCAGCGTCTTGCCCGACCCCGTGGGGGCGGCGACGAGGGTGTCGACCCCCGAGGCGATGAGCGGCCACCCCTGCTCCTGCGGCTCGGAGGGACCGTCGGGGAAGCGGCGCTCGAACCAGGTGCGCACCGCCGGATGGAAGTCGGCGAGGCCGCGCGGCGCCGTCACCTTCTCGGTCGCCGGCGTCTCGGCCACCACGGCGCTGGTCATCTGCATCACCACGCCCCCGATTCTGGCGCGGGGGTGTGACAATTAACGACGGGGATCGCGAAGACGCAGGTCAGCCGGAGCTGCGGTCATCGACCACGTCGAGGTTGTAGAAGGTCGGCGGTCCGTCGCCGAGCGCCATCATCTTCTGGGAGAACTCCTGGGTGACGGGCAGGTTGGAGTTCTCCATCGCCGACTCGTAGGAGTCGAAGAAGACGAGCTGGAAGCAGTGCCCGGGGTCGTCCCGGTCGGCACACGTGATCACACGCCGAGCCGTCGAGTCGGCCCCTGCCGCGGCTTCCCATTCCTCCTCGAGCCTGCGCATCTCGTCGAGCTTCGACGTGCGGAAATCGATGATCTGCACGAAGGCCATGTCCTCCGCCTCCTTCGTCGCCGGTGGGGCGAGGCTACGCCTTCCGCCAGCATGGGGACATGGAGGCCGCCTACGACCGGATCGGCCGCCTGTACCGGCGGCACCGACAACCGGATCCCCGCATTGCCAGCCGCATCGACCGGGCCCTCGGCGACGCCCGGACCGTCGTCAACGTGGGCGCCGGAACGGGCTCGTACGAGCCGGGCGACCGGCGTCTCGTCGCGGTCGAGCCGTCGGCGGTGATGGTGGCGCAGCGTGCCCCCGAGACCGCACCCGTCGTTCGCGGCGTGGCCGAGGCTCTCCCCTTCGCCGACGACCAGTTCGACGCCGCACTGGCGGTACTCACGGTCCACCACTGGCGCGACTAGGCCGCCGGGCTGGCCGAGCTTCGCCGCGTCAGCCGCCGACAGGTGGTGCTGTGCTTCGATCCGGCCGTCAACCGGGCGCACTGGCTTGTCACCGACTACCTGCCGGAGCTGGGCGACATCGAGGACGAGCGGGCGCCCGCACCGGGTCGGGTGGCGGGCATGCTCGGTGGGCGCGCCCGCATCGAGGTCGTGCCTGTTCCGGCCGACTGCACCGACGGCTTCCAGAACGCCTATTGGCGACGACCGGAGGCGTACCTCGATGCCGACGTGCGGGCGTGCACGTCGACGCTGGCGGTGCTCGACCGTGCCGTCCTCGACCGCGGTCTCCAGCGCCTCACCGATGACCTGGACAGCGGTGCCTGGCATGCTCGGCACGCGGACCTGCTCGACCTCGACGAGTTCGACGGCGGCTACCGCCTGGTCGTCGCCGAACGGTCCTGACCACCGACCCTCGGTGCTAGGGCGAGCACCAGCGCCACCACCGCCAGCGACAACGAGCTCTCGCGAGTCGTGACGATGTCGCTGGTCGAGCCGCTGCTTGTGGCCGTCTGCCAGTT
This sequence comes from Acidimicrobiales bacterium, assembly GCA_035641315.1. Classification (GTDB taxonomy): domain Bacteria; phylum Actinomycetota; class Acidimicrobiia; order Acidimicrobiales; family VFJN01; genus DASQUK01. Next base: position 10,263 of record DASQUK010000297.1, read on the forward strand.
CGCGGGGTCCTGGTGGACGAACAGGAGCGCAAGCGCGGCCACGATTCCCGTGGCGCTGGCGAGCGCGATGGCAACGCCGGCAGGCCTCCACCGGCTGCGGCCCTTGGCGCCGTAGACCAGAAAGACGCCGGCGGGGATCACCAGGGGGAACGTCACGCCAGCGAAGGAGACGAAGCTCAAGGGGACCAGGGCGGTGCCGGCGGTCGCCGACGAGGGCACCGACGCCGCCACCTCGCGTGCCATCAGTACCCGCGCCGGCGAGAACCTGGCGGCGATCACCTACTACTTCGGATCGAAGGATGAGCTGGTGTCGGAGGCGTTGATCCGCCAGGCCCGAGCCCTCGTCGAGCCGGTTGTGGCCGAGCTGATGAGCAACCGACCCCAGCTCGAGGATCTGGCCCGCGCCGTGGACATGCTCACTACGCTGCTCGACGAGCGCCGGGACCAGCTCGTCGGCTATCTCGCCTGCCTCGCACGGGCGCCACACCAAGTAGGCCTAGGCGCCGAGGTGCGGAACCTCTCCCGGGATCTCGGGCGATTGTTGGCGGAGGAGATGGCGAGCCAGCAGGCCGTTGGATTGGTCCCCACCTGGGTGGACCCCGAGGCCATGGCCGCCCTCATCGTGGCTCTCGTCAATGGTGTCGTGGTCGGTGCGGTGGTGGACCCTGATGAGACCCACGCGGGTGCGATCGCCCAACAGTTCGTGGGGTTGCTGGTCGCCGCCGGCCCCGGGGCCGACGACCCGTGACGGGCAGCTGCGGAGGCCGGAGCACCCGCCGTCCCACGCCGCCTTCCGAGCCGGTGACGCGGCTTGCGGGCCAGGATCACCGAGTTGATGACCTCGTGGAAGGGGTGGACCGGGTGCAGGACGCTCAGCACGTCGAAGCCAGCCAGTGCGTCGAGGTTGATGGGTGAATACAGCAAGGTGCGCAGGTGGCGCGCACTCCGAGCCAACAAGAGCGCGCCGGGCGCCATCGCTGCCGCCAGATGCGACAGCAGCGACTGCTTCTCCCTGGGCGTCGAGCCGGCCAGCGCGGCCAACACGACCAGGTCGTAGCCGGACAGGTCGGTGCCGGAGTGGACCTCCTCATGATCGAACGACACGCCATCGATGCCCAGTGCAGCCGCCATCCACTTCGACGCGGCGACCGCGCGCGTTTCGATCGACGTTGACGACGGCGACGCCTGGGTCGGTGGCCAGGAGAACCGACGTCAATGGGAGAGGGCCCGAGCCGATGAGCGCCACACGTCGGATCGGGTGGCTCTGGTCGTTCGCCACCTGGGCGACGGCTGTGATCGCCATGCGGTGGAGCTGGCGATAGTTCGCGGCGCAGGGGAACAAGGCCAGCTCGTCGTGGGGTGACCGGCTGTTGGCGATGCGGTCAGCCCAGTGCAGCTCGAGCTCGTACTCGGCCGCGCCGCACAACGTCCGCAATGGCGCCTCGATGGCGCGCACCGCCGGATGAACAGCAATCGCTGCGGCCCGCGGGCCCGGCGTGTCGACGACAATGCGCACCAGTCGACCGAACAGTGTGTCCACGTGGGCGCTCGGCCGCAGGTCGGAGCACTCGGACAGCTGCTCGTAGATCTCCAGCAGCTCCCGCACGATCTCATCGGAGGATGGTCGGAGTTGGCCCCTCGTGCGATGCCCGTCAACACCCGAGAACGATTCCCAGAACTGCACAAGCGAATGCCTACTACACGGCGTGCGGGACCCCGGACCTCAGCGGAGCGCACCCCGCCATTCCGCCACCGCGGCGGTCGACTGAAGATCCCTCGGCCATTGGATGACGCCTCCAACGGGCCTCGATCGGTCAAGCGAAGAACTCGACGAGGTGGCGGCGTGTCTCGTCGGGCGCTTCCTCCGGCATGAAGTGCCCGCAGGAGATCGCTTCGCCGCGAACGTCCTCGGCCCAGGTCCTCCAGACATCGAGCGGCTGGTACCAGCTGGCGACGGGACTGGTGAGACTCCAGAGGACCAGGGTCGGGCAGGTGATCCGTCGCTCCCCGCGGTCCGCCTGGTCTTGCTGGTAGTCGAGCGTGGCAGCTGCGCGGTACTGCTCGCAGATGGCGTGGACGGTGCCGGGGTCGCCGAATTGTGCGATGTACTCTGCCCGGATCTCCGCAGGGAAAGCGCCAGGCACGTCCGACCACGAGTCGAGCATGTGGTTGACGATGACATCGGGCGATCGGGCGATCAGTCGCTCCGGCACAGGCTCGGGGGCGGCGAGGAAGGACCAGACCCAGAACCCGAGACTGAACTGCATGTCCGCTTGGCGGTACACATCGCCGGTCGGGACGATGTCGAGCACAGCCAGACGGGCCACGACAGAGGGGTGATCCAAGGCCATCCGGTAGGCGCAGCGTGCTCCGCGGTCGTGGCCGACCACGTTGAAGCGGTCATATCCCAACGTCTCCATGACTTCGATCTGGTCACGAGCGATCTGGCGCATGCTGTAAGGCCCATGCTCCGGCGTGCTGGGCGGCGCGCCGCTATCACCGAATCCTCGAAGGTCTGTGGCGACCACCGTGAAATGCTCGGCGAGCCGCGGTGTGCTCACGTCAGTCGACCGAATCGACCGACGATCATGCCACCGCGATCACTCGCGTCGGGGTCGGCGACGCTCAGGCGCGAGCGGGGCGCAGCACGTCGGCCTCGAGCTGGTCGAGCTGCGACCGCAGCGTGTCGAGGTCGAAGGCCAGGCAACCCACGATGAGCCGGTCGACCCCCAGGGTCGCGTACTTCTCGATCATGTCGGGCGACACCGGCTTGAGGTAGGGCGACACCGACAGCGTGACGTCGTCGCGGCTGCGTCCCTGGTCGGCCAGCGCGGCGCCGAGCCGGTCGAGCGCCTCGGGCAGATCCTCGGGCAACCGGTTGAACGTGAACCAGCCCTGGCCGAGGCGGGCCACCCGCCGGAGGGCGGCGTCGCTCTCCCCGCCGATGTGGATCGGCGGATGGGGGCTCTGCACCGGCTTGGGGTACATGCGGCACGGGTCGAGGTCGTAGAGCTCGCCGTGGAACTCGGACACGTCGTCGCACCACAGCGTCTTCATCACCGCCAGGTGCTCGTCGGTGCGGGCGCCTCGCTTCTCGAACGGCATGCCGACGGCCTCGAACTCCTCGCGCAGCCAGCCGATGCCAACCCCGAACTCGACCCGGCCGCCCGACAGGGAGTCGAGGTCGGTCACGGCCTTGGCCGTGTAGACGGGGTTGCGCTGTGGGACCAGGCAGATGCCGGTACCGAGCCGCACCCGGTCGGTGACCGCGGCCAGGAAGGTGAGGGCGTTGAGCGGCTCGAGCATGCCGGCATCGCCCCCGATGGGGAGGCGCCCGTCGGCGGAGTACGGGTACGACGAGCCGTAGTCGTCGAACAGCACCACGTGCTCGGGGAGCCAGATCGACTCGAACCCGCGGTCTTCGATCTCCCGGCCGACAGCCCGGACCAGCTCCGGAGTGGCGTTGCCGTTGCCCAGCGGAACGAACAGCCCGACGTCCACATGTCCCCCTGATGATCCCCGATGACGATGCGGCGCCGAGGCTACTGGGACCGATCAGCGGCGTGGCGCGGCCCGTGCCACACGGTGAGGCCAGTGCGGCGGTCGAGGGCGTTGGCGTCGCCCACCGCCGACCAGGCCGGGAAGCCCGACTTCAGGAGGTGTGGGGCCGCACGCCGAAGAACGCCGGATCCCACAGCGCTAGGTCGGCCAGTTCGCCGCCGCGACCGAACCCACCGAGTCGGCCAACCCGTGGGGCCATGGCGGGCAGATCGTGTACTTGGCGACGTAGCGCCGGGCCCGGTGGTTGTCGGCCTCCGGAAGCAGGAGCGGCGCGTAGGCAGTCCGCGAAGAGGCGACGTACGTCGAGGCGATCCCTGGAACATCGGTCAACGTTGCTGGGCGCACCTCCAAACCACATCCGGCCGGGATGTCCTCGCCGCGCCTGCCTTACCACCGAGTCGGGAGGAGGGCGGCCGACACGCGCCGGCCATCTACGCGGCGTCGCTACCAAACACTGCCGGGTCGCCTCGTGGTGGGGCGGCGCGCTTGGGATGTCGGGGATCGTCGGGGGGCACCAGAGGTCGTCGGCCTTTGCCGTCGACGAGCGCCCAGCCGTCGTGGGTCTTGCGCTTGTGGCAGGGCCCGCACATCCGGTCGATGTTGTCGAGGGTGGTCTCGTGGACCTCGGTCCACGGCGTTCGGTGGTCGTGCTGGATCTGCAGGGTGTGCGAGCACGTGAGGTTGGTGCACCACGGCGAGGTCCAGAGCAGGGCGACACGCTGGGCGGTGCTGGGACCGCGGCCCAGGTGGGTGACGTTGACCACGTCGACGCCCTTGGTGATCACCAGCTTGAGGATCGCCTCGCCCAACAGGCTGCGGGCGACCCGGGCGGGCACGGGCCCGACGCCGGCGATGTCGCAGAGCTCGTCGCCCTCGTTCCGGCCCCGCACCAGGGCCTCGAGATCGACCCGCAACAACGCTAGAAAGCTCGGGTTGGGCGCCTTGGGACGAGCCGCGTTCGTCGCCGGGGCGGCCGGTGCCTGCGGCGATGCAGGCACCGCGTCTGACCGAGAGTCAGAGTTCACAGACCCGATGCCTGCTCGGACGCGACGGGCGAGCTCGATGATGGCGTCGAACGCGTAGGCGTCCGGGGACTCGCGGCGGCCGTCGCGGCGGGCGGTGCGGAACATCTCTTCGATGATGGGATCGAGCGCGGCGTTGAACGCGGCGCCGGCCTCGGGCGTGCCCCGGGCCTGCAGGTTCCACGCGCCTTCGCCGTCGGTGAAGCGCCGCAGGCACCGTTGGCGGTGGATGCGCCGATGTGTTGCCTCGGGGTCGGGATCGCCCGCCGCCTTGGCCCGGTTGGCCTGCTGGCGCAACTCGGTGAGAGTCGAACGCCGAGCGGTCTCGAGCAGCGACACCTCGGCGGCCGGGTTGACCGCCGCCGCACCCGCGACCGTCTCAGCCTGCGCCGATGACAACTCGCCGCGGCGCACCGCCGCCTCGGTGGCCGGCAAGGCCCGCAGCCGCTTCGACGTCTCCAAGCCGCCACGGGCGGCACCCACCGACGTCCCCGATCGGCGCGCCAGGTACTCGGCCGCCGACCGGTCCCCCGCCCGCGCCCAGGCCCGGGACTCGTCGACCCGCTCGGCCAGCAACGTCTTGGCCGCCGCCGCCAGCCGCTCGATGCCGTCGAACGCCTGCCACATCGCCGCCGCGTCACCCAGCGGCACATCCCCAGGCACCAGGCGGCCCAGCTCAGAATGCAGCACCTTCTCCACGTCCCGAACCTGGCGAAGTCTGACGCCTACGAACACGCGTACGATACTAGCACGGCGCCGATGCCTTGCAGGGCATATCCGTGGTCTTCGATCAGGTTCGAGTGGTTTGGCCCTCGACGCCCATCAACGCGGACAGGATCGCCAGCGCCGTATCCACGGTCCGGTCTGTGACCCAAGCAGGATCGACCAGGCGATCGACCTCGAACCCCATGAACAGCGCCATCGAGATCTCGGCAAGCTCCCGTGGAGGGTGCGGGGGACTCGTCCCGTGGATCGCGTGCTCCCGCTCGATGAGCTGCTGCGTGAAGGCGCGGGAGCGCTCCCCGATGGCTGCCAGCTTGGCGCGTGCCTCGGGATTGCGTCTCGCGTACAGCACGAACTCGAGATAGAGCGTGCTCAACGTGTCGTCGAAGAAGAACGCTCGGGTACCCAGCAGGTCGTGCATCCGAGGCAGCAGCTCACCGGGTTCGTGCGTGCTGGTGTCGAGCACTTCGCCTGCCAGGGCGAACTGTCGCTCGATCCGATGGTCGACCAACGTCAGGAACAGGTCGTCCTTGCTCTTGAAGTTGGAGTAGACGGCGCCCTTGGTGAACCCGGCCGTGGCGGCGATCTCATCGAGCGTCGCGCCCTGAAAGCCGGCGCGGGCAAAGACGATCGCCGCCGCTTCGAGGAGGTGCTCCCGGGTCATGGCCCTGCGCCGCTCGGGGGTGAGGGGCTCGAACGTCAGCCGCGCGGATGGGTCAGGCCAGGGCCGCCCGCAGGGCCTCGGCCGCCTCGTCGATGGCGGCCTTGCCCTCGGGGACGAGGTCGCCCATCGAGAAGAAGCCATGGATCATGCAGTCGTAGCGGCTGGCGGTCGCCTCGACGCCGGCGCCCCGCAGCTTGGCCGCGTAGGCCTCGCCCTCGTCTCGCAGCGGGTCGTACTCCGCGGTGATCACCAATGCCGGCGCCACGCCCCGCACAGCTTCGTCCTCGGCCAGCAGCGGCGACACCCGGGGGTCGGTCGCCGATCGGGCCCAGTCGTTGCCGAGATAATGCCGCCGGAACCACACGATGTCGGCCTTCGTGAGGAAGAACCCGTCGGCGTTCTCGTCGATCGACGGGTGCGCTAGCTGCGCGTCGGTCGCCGGGTACACCAGGAGCTGGAACCGCAGCGCCGGTCCCGTGTCCCGCACGTGTTGGGCCACGACCGCGGCCAGGTTGCCACCGGCCGAGTCACCGCCGACGGCCAAACGGACGGGATCGACACCGAGCGCGGCGGCACCGTCCGGCGACGCCACCCACCGCACCGCGGCCAGGCAGTCGTCCACCGCCGCCGGGAACCGGTGCTCGGGCGCCAGCCGGTAGTCGACCGACACGACCGTCACGCCACTGGCGGCGGCCAACGAGCGCACGGTGGCGTCGTGGGTCTCGAGGTCACCGATGACCCACCCGCCCCCGTGGAAGTACACGATCACCGGCCGAGGGCCCGGCTCGGCCGTCGGCACGTAGACCCGCACCGGCACGTCACCTGCCGGCCCGGGGAACATCCGGTCGGTCACCGACGCCATCTCCACCTTGCTGGCCAGTCGGTTCATCTGGGCATACGCCTGTCGCAGTTGCTCCGGCGTCTGCTCCTCGATGGGCGGGCCGTCCAAGGCCGCCAGGGCGTCGAGAATGGACTGGACCTCGGGCGTTACGGCCATCTTCCCCTCCCAGTGAACGGACCCGACGCCAGATCCTCTCACGCCTTGCCGTAGAACAGCCGCTCGACGACCCGCCGGGCCCGGCGCGTCACTCGCCGGTACTCGTCCCGCAAGCGGGCGGCACTAGTGTCCAACGACCGCGCGAGGTGCGAAAGATCGTCCGGACGGGCCGGCAACGCGTCCACCGCCGAAGGCACGGAACCGACCAGCCACCAGCGGTTCCGGGTCCGCTCGCAGAACCGGTACGCGGCCCGCAGCACCTCGGCATCCTCGGCCGCCACCACGCCGTCGGCTACCAACCGGTCGAGCGCGCCCATCGTCGACGGCGCCTGGGTCCCCGTCCGCATCTGCAGCAGCTGGACCGTGAACTCGATGTCGGACAGCGATCCCCGACCCAGCTTGAGGTGGAACTCCGGGTCCTCGCCCGGAGGGATGCGCTCGCGCTCGATGCGGGCCTTCATGCGCCGCACCTCGCGCTCGTCCTCGGCGCCGAACGGCCGGTCCCAGACGGCGGCGTCGAGCACCTCCAAGAAGCGCGCCCCCAACGCCGGATCGCCCGCCACCGGGCGAGCCCGGGCCATGGCCTGGCGCTCCCAGGTGAGCGCCCAGCGCTCGTAATAGGCGGCGTAGCCGTCGATGCTGCGGGACAGGGCTCCCTGGCGGCCCTCGGGGCGCAGATCGGCGTCGACGTCGTAGATCCGCTGCGCCGGCGTGGCGCCGGCCAGGAACCGCAGCAGATCGGACGCCACTCGCAGGCCCTCCTCGTGGTCGGCGGGCGTCGACCCCTCGTGGACGAAGAGCACGTCGAGGTCGCTGGCGTACGACAGCTCGCCGCCGGCGAAGCGGCCCAGCGCCACCACTGCGAACGGCACCTGGGGATCCAGCGACGCCAACGCCGCGCCCACACAGGCCTCCGCCAGCGCCGCGAGGTCGGCCCCCACCATCGGAACGTCGGCGACGCCGAAGACGTCCCGGGCAGCCACACCGAGCAGGTGCCGACTGCGCCAGCGCCGCAGGGCCTGCTGGCGCTCGCCGCGGTCGGCACGCCACCCGAGCGCCCGGTCGACCGACGCCGCCAGGCCGGCGCGGTCCAACGTCTGGAGCCGGTCGGGATCGGCGAGGCGGACGATGAGGTCGGGATTGGCGACCAGGATGTCGCCCAGCAGCCCGCTCGTCCCCAGCAGTTGGCACAGGCGGCGGGCGACCTCGGGACTGTCGCGGAAGGCGTTGGCCAGCTCCATGGTCCTCTGCTCGCCCGACGCCAGCTTGCGCAAGCCCAGCAGGCCCAGGGCCGGATCGGGCGACGTCGACAACCAGTCGAGCACCAGTGGCAGCAGCTGCTGCATCATGCGCGACGAGCGTGTGAGGCCCCGGGTCAGCTCGTGCACCGCCGCCCGGGTGCGGTCGGCATCGGCGAACCCGAAGCTCGCCAGCGCGCTCGCCGCGGTGTCCGGCGACATACGGCCGACACCGGCGAGCGCGTCCAGCAGGGGACGGAAGTAGAGGCGCTCGTGGATACGGCGGACGACGTTGCGCTGGCGGGCGAGCTCGCGATCGAACGCGTCGGTCGGTCCCGACTCGGGCGTCCCGTGGAAGCCGAGCACGCGGGCGATGCGCCGGCGGTGCTCGCGCTCGCTGGGCAGCGTGTGCGTCTGCTGCTCGTCCTCGATCTGGAGCGCGTGCTCGACCCGCCTCAGGAACCGGTAGGCACCGTCCAGTCCCTCGGCGTCGTCGGCGGCGACGTAGTCGCCGGCGCGCATCTCCGCCAGGGCGGACAGGGTGGTGGGCGAGCGCAGCTCGGGATCGGCCCGTCCGTGCACCAGCTGCAGGATCTGGACGGCGAACTCGATGTCGCGGATGCCCCCCGGCGCCCGCTTGACCTCCCGGTCGGCCACGCCCCGGCGCGCGACCTCCGCCTCCGCCCGCTCCTTGAGCACGCGCAGCGAGCGCAGGTCGTCGGCGGTGAAGCGCCGGCCCCACAGGGCGACCGACGCGGCGGACGCCCAGTCCCGTCCCACCCCGGCGTCGCCGGCCACGGGCACGGCCTTGAGCAGCGCCTGGAACTCCCAGGGTTGCGCCCAACGGTCCCAGTAGCTGACATAGCTGTCGATGGACCGGGTGAGCGCGCCGTCACGCCCCTCGGGACGCAGGTTGGCGTCGACCCGGAAGCATCGTCGGGCGACGTCGAGCACGGCCCGGGCCCGGCGGGCGTCGCCCTCGACGAACAGCACGTCGACGTCGCTGGCGTAGTTGAGCTCGCGACCGCCGAGCTTGCCCATGCCGATCACGGCGAGGCCGCTGCCGTCGGCACCGGCGAGGCGCACGGCCGCCCGCAGCACCGCGGCGGCGAGATCCGCCAGCGCGGCCGTGGTGATCTCGAGGTCGTCGAGGCCGAGCAGGTCACGGGCCATGATCCGCAGCTGCTCGAGACGCTTCCAGCGGACCAGCTCATCGACGTCGGCGTCTGCATCGGTGCCGGGCCCGATGCGGTCGGGGACGGGCGCGTCGAGGTCGGCGAGCACCGCCGCTGCGGCCGGATCGGTGTGGATCAGCCGGGTGGCGCTGCGGCTGGCGGCCACCGTGGCCACGAACGCGCGGGCGAATCCGGGGTCCGACGCCAGCCGGTCCCCGACCGAGCCGTCGACGCGATGGAGCGCGGCGCGCACCGCGAGCGGATCGGCGCTGCGCTCGATCAATGCCGGCAGCTCAGCCACGTCCACACGATCCACAACCCGAGTCTGCACCCCCGTACGCTTGACAGTGTGAGTCGCGTGCGCGTCGCCCTGTGCCAGATCAACACCACGGTCGGCGACCTCGACGGCAACGTCGAGCGGGTCGTGACCGCGCTCGCCGACGCAGAGGCGCAGGGCTGCGACCTGGCCGTGTTCCCCGAGCTGGCACTGACCGGCTACCCGCCCGAGGACCTGCTGCTCAAGCCCGGCTTCGTGGCCGACAACCGGGCTGCGCTCGACCAGGTGGCGGCGGCCAGCGGCAGCTGCGCGGCGGTGGTCGGCTTCGTGGACGCCGGCCGCGACCTCTACAACGCCGCCGCCGTGTGCGCCTTCGGCGAGGTGCAGGCCGTGTACCACAAGCGCCTGCTGCCCAACTATGCCGTGTTCGACGAGCAGCGCTACTTCGCCGCCGGCGCCGGCGAATCGCCCCTCGTCGTCGTCGGCGGCCTCCGGGTGGGGGTGTCGATCTGCGAGGACGCCTTCAGCCCCACCGGGCCCATCGCCGCACAGGCCGCGGGCGGTGCCGAGCTGGTGGTGAACATCAACGCCTCGCCCTACTACGCCAACCGGCTCGCGGAGCGAGAGCGGATGCTGGCGACCCGGGCGTCGGACGCCTCCTGCGCGCTGGTCTACGTCAACCAGGTGGGCGGCCAGGACGAGCTGGTGTTCGACGGTGCCTCGATGGTGTTCGACGCCGAGGGCGACCTGCTGGCCCGGGCCGCGCAGTTCGTGGAGCAGACGGTCGTCTGCGACGTCGAGGTCCTGCCGGTGTTCCGCAAGCGCCTGCTGGATCCCCGGGGCCGGGCCAGCGACGAGCCGCTGCCCGTCGTCGAAGTCTCCTCGGCGCCCCGGGTGACCGATCCTGCCGACCTCCGGCGACCGCCGCTGGATGAGGTGCTGCCCCCGGTGCAGGAGGTCTACGAGGCGCTGGTGCTCGGCACCCGCGACTACGTCGGCAAGAACGGCTTCACCGACGTCGCCATCGCGCTGTCCGGTGGCATCGATTCGTCCCTCGTGGCGCTCATCGCCGCCGACGCCCTCGGTCCCGAGCACGTGCACGGCGTGCTGATGCCATCGCGCTACTCGTCCGACCACTCGATCACCGACGCCGAGAAGCTGTGCGCCGAGCTGGGGATCGAGTCGCGCGTCATCCTCATCGAGCCGGCCCATGCGGCGCTGCTGGACATGCTGGCGCCGAGCTTCGCCGGCCTGGAGCCAGGCCTGGCCGAAGAGAACATCCAGTCCCGCATCCGGGGCGTGGTGATGATGGCGCTGTCCAACAAGTTCCGGGGCTGGCTGGTGTTGACCACCGGCAACAAGAGCGAGATGGCGGTCGGCTACTCGACGCTCTACGGCGACACGGCCGGCGGCTTCGCCGTCATCAAGGACGTACCCAAGACATTGGTGTACGAGCTGACACGTGACCGCAACGCCCGGGCCGGTCGCCCGTTGGTGCCGGAGAACGTGCTGACCAAGCCGCCGTCGGCGGAGCTGCGCCCCGACCAGCGCGACGACCAGTCGCTGCCGCCTTACGACGTGCTCGACCCCATCCTCGAGGCCTACGTGGAGGACGACCGCACCCGCGGCGACCTGGTGGCGATGGGCTTCGATCCGGCGCTGGTCGAGCGCATCACCCGGTTGGTCGACGTGTCGGAGTACAAGCGGCGCCAGACGCCACCCGGCGTGCGGGTGACGCCCAAGGCCTTCGGCAAGGACCGCCGCCTGCCCCTCACCAACCGCTATCGGGGGTAGGTGCCCGCCCTTTTGCACAGGGCTCCGGTACGCACCACTGTGCGCAGGGCGAGGCCAGTCGGCACATCCACCTTCAACCTGGGCGACAAGGACGACCATCGCGTTCCCGATGGTGGCTATCACCGCCGGCGGCCCGTCGGGGACTGGATGCCCACGGCCGCCATCGTCGTGGACGTCGTCTCAGGCCAGCCACCGAGTCGACCTGACCATCGGCTACTGACGGTCTACTCGTCGTCGCGCCCACCTGTCGTCGTGGCCGCATGATCCGCGGAATCGACCCTCACTGGTACGACACGAACAGCGGTCGGGGCTCGATGGCCATGGTCTCGGCCGGCGTGAAGGTGGGGCTGTCCTCGTCGATGAAGTTCTTCCAGCCCCACCAGACGTTGGGCGGCGGGCCGATGTGCATGGCGTTCCACGTCTCGATCTTGGCGCCGGGCGAGCCGAAGCCATCGGCGTGGATCAGCACGGCCAGCTCGTCGCGACTGGTGTCCACCTGTGGCCGGTCGCTGATCATCTGCACCTGGAACTGGTGCAGGAGCAGCAGCTTCTGCGGCAGCTTGTGGGCACGGGTGAGGTCGGCGAGCCACGTGACCACGGTGTTGACCTCGGCGGAGGTGACCGAGCCGATCTGCGCCATGTGCCGCTGATCAGGCCTCAGCCGCCACTCCGGGTCGAGCGCCAAGCCGACGTGTGGCCGGGTCAGCAGCTCCTCGTAGCGCTTGGCCTGGGTGAGGAAGTCGCTGCGTCCCGGCTGCAGATCGAGTACGACGTACACGCCGGCCTCGGCGGCGGCGTCGACCCACGGACGCAGAATGTCGACCGGCGCCTCGTAGGAGTAGTTGCCGTCGGGCCCGGCACCGGCGGACGCCACCGTGGTGATGATCTCGAAGGCGGGGACCACCGGCACGTCCACCAGCGGCTGATAGTCCGCGGCGAGCTGCTGAGCGCGGGCGATGGCGCCCTCGACGTCCTGCTCGCCCAGGACCCCCAGCACCGGCGCCCCGGGGTGGCCGTAGAGGGCGACCATCTGCCGTCCCGGGTACAGGATCTGCCCGCCGCCCGGCAGCTGCACGCTGCTGGCGGCGACGTCGAGGCGGTAGCGGAGAGTCTCCGGTGGACCGAAGGCGCTGCCGAGGGCCAGGACCGGCCCGGGTGGGCTATCGGTCAGGGCCGCGATGAGGTCGCCGTCGGTGCGGGGATCGGGATGCGCCACCGCCAACAGCCGTGCTCCACTGGCCCGAGCCGTGGCCGCCGCCGCCAGCGACGTGGGATCACGGGGCACCAGCACCAGCAGCGAGTCCAGCGTCGCGTCGGGCTCGACCCGCGGCAGATCGCCCCCTTGCGGGCCATCCGGCTCGGTGGGGGCGGCACCTCCGGCCTCGCCTTCGACGGTCAGGAGCGCTGGCCGGTCCCCCTCGAGCGTGGCGACCGCGTCGATGAGCTGGTCGGGCGCCACGGCCTGCTCGTCGCCCAAGTCTCTGCCGGTGGCCTCCTCGACACCACCGATGTCGGGTGGTGCCGGCAGGATCGGCGCGCCCAGCTCCCCCTCCTGGGCCCAGCGCGTGGCTGCGTCCCCGAAACCGAGGATCGCCTCAGGCGCCAGGCGCGTCAGCTCCTCGTACACGATGCCGCTCTGGGCGGCGTCAGTGGGCGCCAACAGCAGCGGTGCGCCCAACCCCACGGCGACGGATGCCGCGCGGGCTTGGCCGCCCACGTCACCATCGCCGGCCAGCACCACGACCGGCGATTGCTCGTAGAGCGCCGCGCTCGTGGCCGCCGCCAGCTCCGGCGCGCTGGAGCTCGGGATCACCACCGTCTGATCGGCGGGCGCGTGCAGGGCGGGCGACAGGGCCTCGGGCTCGGCCCCCGCGGCCGGAACGCCGGGCTGGTCCGAACAGGCGGCCACGACGGCCGGTGTCAGCGCGACGACGATGAGGGTGCTCCACCGTGGCAGGGTTCCCCAGCCGTGCGGTCTGCAGGCAGCGCGCACCGCACCAGTATGAACAATCACCGCCAGTCGCCGCGTGAATGCCGGAAGTGAGGTGTCGTTGTCCGAAGCCGCAGTGCCGCTGCCGCCCTCGGAAGCGGGCTCCGACGAGGGATCGGTCGACGCCCCGCGCTGGCAGGCGGACACCGCCCTGGTCGTCGCCGCCTTCTTCTTCGGCACGACGTTCCTGGTCGTTCAGGACGCGGTCGAGCGGGTCGATCCCCTGCCCTTCCTTGCCGTCCGGTTCCTCATCGGCGCCGCCGTGCTGGGGGCCGTCGCCCGCCGAAGGAGCGGCCAAGGGCCGCGGGGATCCAACGAGGTCCGGGACGGGGTCGTCGCCGGCGTGCTGCTCCTCGCCGGCTACGTCCTCCAGACCGTCGGCCTGCAGTACACCACCGCGGCCACGTCGGCCTTCATCACCTACCTGCTGGTCGTGTTCGTGCCGTTCATGTCGTTCGCGCTGACCCGGCAGCGCCCGCACCCACTCGTGATGGTCGGGGTCGCGCTGGCGGTCGCCGGGCTGGTCCTGCTGACCGGCGGCGCGGACACGGGGTTCGGCCGGGGCGAGGCGCTCACGCTCGGCTGTGCGGTGGCGTTCGGGGCGCACCTCGTGTTCCTGGGGGAGGTCGCACCACGCCACGATCCCGTGCGGCTGACCACGGTGCAGCTGGCGATCGTGGGTGCGGCGTGCCTGGTGCCGGCCGCCGCGCAGGGTGCGATAGACGCCGACCGCAGTGCCCTGGCAGCCGCCGCCTTCACGGGGGTCTTTGCCACGGCGGTCGCCTTCCTGGCGATGGTCTGGGCCCAGCGGATCGTCAGCCCGTCGCGGGCGGCGCTCATCCTGTTGCTCGAACCCGTCTTCGCCGCATTGTTGAGCGCGCTCATCGACGAGCCGCTCAGCGCCTCGGCGGTCGCCGGAGGCGGGCTCATCCTAGTCGCCGTGCTCCTGGCCGAAGTCGTCGCTCCGACCCTCAGCGAGCGCACCGCGGACGCCATGGGAGACTGATCCCGCCATGACCGAGCTTCCACGGGGGCTGCGCCCCCGTACCCCATCGCCGCCCGGCTCCCTGGCTAGTCGACCCAACTATCCGCCCGTCTCGCAGCGACGAGGCGAGCGGGCTCTAGTTGGGTCGATCGCACGGTCGGCCGGTCAGGAGCTGCGCTCATGACCGAGCTTCCACGGGGGCTGCGCCCCCGTACCCCATCGCCGCCCGGTACCCCGCTGTCGCTCGAGGCCAGCGCCCGCCGCCTGGGGCACTACTGCTGGATCGAGATGCGGGCGTTCGAGACCCTCGGCGCATGGTCGGCATCGGTGCCCGAGACAGAGGTACGGGCGATGCTGGCCATCCACAGCCGCCAGCACGCCTGGCATGCCGAGCTGTGGCACGACCTGCTCCCGGTCATCGGCGAGGCCGGCGCAGAGCGGTTCATCGAGCCGCCCAACGCCAACGTGACGGCCTTCGTCGAAGCACTCTCCACCCCCGGCGCACCCGAGCTCACGATCGAGAAGCTGGCCGGCGTCTACCGGGTGCTCGTGCCGCGTGCCGTGGCGACCTACGAACACCACCTGACCGGCGCATCCCCGGTCAGCGATGGGCCCACCATGCGGGCGCTGCGGCTGGTCCTGGCCGACCAGGGCCAGCACTGGCGTGAGGGTGAGGCGACCCTGCAGTCGCTCCTGCGATCCGACGCCGACGTCGACCGGGTCACATCCCACCAGGCACGGCTCGAAAAGCTGTGGGTGGCGGCCGGCGGTCTGGCAGGGGCGAGCTAGCTAGTCGCCATCGTCCTCCTGATCGCTCTCGCCGTCCTTGCTGCCCTCGTCCTCGGCGTCATCCGCGTCAGGTGGCGACGAGCTGTCCTCGGCGGCGCCCCACAGCGACGAGTCGAGAGAAGGCCACCACGACCAGGGCGGGTCGTCGGGTGCCGCCTGGTCCGGGGACTGCGGTTCATCCGGGGCGTTCGCACGGCGATCGTCCGAGTCGTCGCCGGACTCGTCGGTGTCGTCCTCGCTGCCGGGATCACGCTCGCCGGCGGTTGTGGACGTCCTCGCAGCCCGCCGATCGGGTCCCTCCGGAACGAGCGTGGTGTCCGGAATCGTCGACCCCGGGGCGGCAGCCGCAGCCGCCGGCGGGTCCACTGCCGGAGCCGGCACCGTGGTGGCGCTGGACGGCCGGTCTCCCGTGGCCTCCGCCTCGGGTGCCGAGGTCGTCGTGGGTGGCTCGGTGCTGGTCGTGGCCTCCGCGTCGCCGCCTGCCCGGGAGCCCATGGCGGGATGGGATGCCACCGCCGGCGCCTCGGACTCCGGGCCACCCGCCCGCACGGCGATGATGACGCCCACGAGCAAGGCGGCTGCGGCGGCGACGCTAGCGACCGGGCGTGCGGACGACCGCAGCTGCGCCGGCACCAGCCGACGCACGCCCGAGCGCCGTTGCCCGAGATGTGCCGGCGACCGGCGCGAGGTACGCGGCGGGAACGCGAGGCCCTCCTCGATCTGGAGGAAGAGGTGGTCGCGCATCGCGGGCGGCGGCTCGATCTCGCGGCTGGCGTGCATCCAGGTCGTGAGCTCGACCACGGGCGCGAGGTCGTCACGTCCCGGGGGTTGCACACCCCCGAGGATGTCCTCGACGTCGCGCTCGCTGAGATCACCCATCTGCTCAGGTGAACGCCACGTTTCGTGCTTGGGATATGCCTCTGAGAGAGCGCTACGTAGCGTGCGCCGCCCGCTCGAAATGACGGCGTAGCGCGGCCAGCGCCCGGTGCTGCAAGGCCTTTATGGCGCCCTCGCGCTTGTCGAGCATCCGGGCCACCTCTTCCACCGACAGGTCGGCGATGATGCGTAAGAGCACGACGTCACGCTGATCGGGCGACAGCACGTTCAACAGGTCGCGCACGCTGTCGTGGGCGAGGACGGCGAAGGCGTCGTCCTCGACATCACCGAGGCCCATGTGCTCCTCGACCCCGACGTCATCCTGCATGCGCGGTTGGCGGTTCGCCCGCCGCCGGTCGTCGATCATGCGGTGGTGGGCGATCGTGAACACCCACGAGCGGAACCCCCCTTCGTCCCCCTCGAAACGGGGGAGGTTGCGGTGCACTTGGGCGAACACGTCGTTGGTGAGCCCATCGGGATCCGTGGCCCGGTGCCAGCGCAGGTACGACGAGACCTGGCCCGCCAGCGAGCGGTAGATGTCGTCGAAGGCGGCAACTGAACCCTGCCGTGCCTCGCTGACGAGGTGGCCCAACGCAGGGCCACGCCGACGTCGGACCGACACCGCGGTCGCGCGGGCAGGTTGGGTCAGTGGATCGATGAGCACGCCGTTGCCCTCCCCAGATTCGGTCAGATCATGGGTGCGTTCGGTGTCTCGGCCGTTGACGGTTCCAGCGGACTGCTCCTCCCGGGCGGGCACCTTAGCGAACCCGCGCCCGCCGTCGTCGAGTGACGCGCTCGGTGGGTGCCCGTGGCAGTCTCGAGGAATAACGGCGGGACGGTGGGCGCCCTTGACCGTCCCGGTATCCTTTACGACGCTCCGGGTTCTCCGGTGCATCGAGCTCCGCCGCCACACGCATCGCTCCGAGCGAGAGGGCGAGAGCTCTCCACTCACCGAAGCGACACGCGAGAAGGACCAACCGTTGCCCAAGGAGCGCGTCGAGCGCGACGAGGAAGATCTCGTCCGGCTGTACCTCACCGACATCGGGCAGTATCCGCTGCTCACCAAGGATGACGAGGTCCGCCTCGCCCAGGCGATCGAAGCTGGTAACGCCGCCCGCGTCGAGCTCGAGGCAGGCGTCGCCACCTTGTCACCGGCACGCAAGCGCGAGCTGCGCCGCTGCGCACGCGACGGCGAGGACGCCGAGCGCACCTTCGTCCAGTCCAACCTGCGGCTCGTGGTGTCGATCGCCAAGAAGTACCAGGCGTCCGGCCTGCCACTGCTCGACCTCATCCAGGAGGGCAACCTCGGCCTGATGCACGCGGTCGAGAAGTTCGACTGGCGCAAGGGCTTCAAGTTCTCCACCTACGCCACATGGTGGATCCGCCAGGCCATCACCCGCGGCATCGCCAACACCGGCCGCACCATTCGTTTGCCGGTCCACGCCGGCGACACCCTCGCCCGGCTGCAGAAGGCGCGGGCCCGGCTCGAGCTCAAGCTGGGTCGTCCCGCCACCTTGGCCGAGCTATCGGCCGAGGTCGAGATGCCCGAGGACAAGGTGACCGAGGCGCTGCGGTTCGCCGCCGAGCCGCTATCCCTCTCCGAGCCGTTGCGCGAGGACGGCGATGCCGAGTTGGGCGACGTGGTCGAGGACCGCTCGGCCGAGTCTCCGTTCGAGGTGGCGGCCACTGCGCTGCTGCCCGAGGAGATCAACCGGCTGCTGGCACCGCTCGACGAACGCGAGCGCGAGATCCTCAAACTGCGCTTCGGCCTCGACCGGGGTGAGCCCCGGACGCTCGAAGAGGTGGGCGAGCACTTCAACCTCACCCGGGAGCGCATCCGCCAGATCGAGGCGCGAGCGATGTCGAAGCTGCGCCATCCGTCGTCCGACACGGGCGCCCGCGACCTGTTGGCCGTCTAGCGCAGTCTGGCGACCGGCGCTCCGCTCAGCGGGCGCCGTTGGTCCGTTCGAGGATCTCGTCGAGGCGCAGCACCTCGTCGGTGGTGACCACCCCGACGAAGCGATCGTCGCCGTCCACCACCGCCAGGACGTCGGCATCACCGCCCTCCATGGCCTGCACGGCGTCGCGCACGAGCCACGTCGTCCGGCCCCGGGGCGCCGCAGTGTTGGCGATGGTGCGGATCTCGGTGGTCGTCCACGCCTCCCGGCGGATGGCCACCACCTCGTCGAGCGCCACCAGCCCGAGGTACCGGTTGCTCTCGTCGACCACGGGGACGGCCCGCTGGCGGTAACCCACGAGGTGCACGGTCAGGAACTCCTCGATCGTTGCGTCGGGTGGAACGGTCCGCACATCGGTCTCGAGCACCGCGCTGATGGGCAGCTCGAAGCGCCGCTCGATATGGCCCAGGCGGCCCGCCCGCTGGTGGTCCGACACGGATGATTCGGCCAACACGAGCTGTGACGCCGCAGTGGCCACGAGCGCCGGCACCACGAACGCCGGGCGCCCCGTCGTCTCGGCGACGAACATGACGGCCGCCAGAGGGGTGCGGTAACCGGCGCCGAGGAACGCCGCCATGCCCACCACGAGCAACAGGTCGCTGTCGGCCATCCCGAACGCTCCGCTGGCAAAGCGGCCGGTGAGGGCGCCCATCACGACCAGCGGGATGAACAGGCCGCCGGCGCCGCCCCCGCCGAGCGTGGCGAGCACGGCGCCCACTCGGAGCACGAGCAGCGTGAGCACCAGCCACTGGGCATGGCCGGGGTCGGTGGCCCACTGGATCACGTCGTAGCCCGGGCCCAGCGTGAGCGGCGCATCTGCGGCCGCCTCGGCCAGGTAGGCGAAGAAGAACAGCGCCGCTCCACCGGCGAGGATGCGCACGCCGATGGGCGTGTCCCGGATGCGCCGCTCCTTCAGCGCCCGGACTGCGGCGCTGAACATGCGCGCCCCGAGGCCGCACAGCAGGCCCACGGCGAGCGCGCTACCGAGGTCACGCCAGTCGAACGCGCCGTTCCCAGCTACCGGCAGGAGCGGGTCGGTGCCGTCGATGGCGGCAAACGTGACGTACCCGGCGGCCGACGCCACCATCGCCGGCAGCACGTTCCGGCGCGCGAGGTCGGCGCGGTACGGCACCTCGATGGCGAACAGGGCTCCGGTGGCCGGGGCCTTGAAGATGGCGGACACACCCGCAGCCGCGCCCGCGACCAGCAGCAGCTTGGCGTCCTCCCGGGAGAAGAAGCGGGCGAAGCGTCGCTGGATCGTCGACCCGATGGAGGAACCGGCATAGATGGACGGGCCCTCGAGGCCGAGCGCGCCGCCGTAACCGATGGTGGCGATGCTGGCGAGCACCCGCCCGAGCACCGGTCGCGTGGAACGTTGCTCGTGCGGTTCCTCGTGAAAGCTGCGCACGTACTCGTCGGCCGTGCTCGGCGACCGGCCCTGCGCGATCCAGCGCAGGCACAGGTAGGCGATCACGAGGCCGACGCCGGGGGCGCACGCCTGCAGCCACAACGGCCGATCGGCCAGGCGGTCGAACAGCCCGTCGAGGGTCACGCGTTCGAGCGCGAGCACCGCGAGCCCGACCACCACGCCGGTGGCGCCGGCGAAGAGGAACGTCTGCTGGGTGCGCCGACCGATTGCTCGCGCCTCGAACTGCCGCTGCAACGGCACGAACGGCCGCTCCCCAGTCATGGCCGCCGACATTAGACGTGCTGCGCCCACCCACTCCCCTCCGCTTGCGGGTCCTGTCGCTTCCGGTGCGGGCTCCGACGCCGTGTCTCCCGCTCTCGGCGGCTGCGCCGCCGGGCCGCTCGGGCCCAGGCCGCCGCCGGCGCCGATAGGCGCCGACAGCGGCCCGCATCCTCAGCGTCACCCGCTCGCTACCCCGCCCTGCAGCACGGACGTCAAAAGGCCTCGGCCTTCGGCCGAGTCGCTACCATGCGGCCATGAAGAAACTCCTGCTGCTCATCGTGCTCGCCGCCCTGGCCACCCTCGCTGCCAAGAAGGTGCGCTCCGTCTGACGCCGGCGGCTCGGGCGGCTCGAGGGTCGCCCGTACTGCTGCGAGCCAGCCACTGGCCCGCAGCGCCCAACAGCGCTCGACCGGTGGTCGCCGTCTGATCGGTCGGCTTGCGACGGTCCCAGAGCCAGCGAGTCGCGAAGCCGGCGCCTACCGCCACCGCGACGGCACCACCGCCGAGCGCGGCGTGTCGGGGGGCTGGCATGGGCACCCGCTCGCGCAGAGGGACCCGCCGGGAGAACCGCCGCACCTCCCAGCCGCCGGTCCGTGCGGCTCGCAGCAGCTCACGGTCGGGGTTGACGACCACTGTGTGGCCCACCGCCTCGAGCATCGGCAGGTCGGTGGCCGAGTCGCTGTAGGCGTACGAGGCCGCGAGGTCGATGTCGTCCCGCCGAGCGGCCTCTTCGATCGCCGCCAGCTTCTCGGTTCCGTAGCAGTAGCGCTCGGTCCGCCCCGTGTAGCGGCCCTCGGCGTCGAGCTCGGCCCGGGTGGCGATGGCCTCGTCGACGCCGAGGAACTGCGCCAGGGGCGCCACGATCTCCTCGGGCGACGCCGACACGATGAACACCTTGCGTCCCGCGACCTGGTGCTCCCGGATGAGCTCGAGAGCCTCGTCGAACACGATGGGTTCGACCACCTCGACCAGCGTCTCGCGCACGATGGCGCTGATCTCCGCCTGGTCCCAACCCCGGGTCAGCCGCAACACCGAGTCGCGCATCTTGGCGAGCCTGGCCGGCGACGCCCCGAACTGCGCGTAGACGAGTTGGCCCCAGGCGGCCCGGAGGAGCATCCGCCGCGACACCAAGCCGGCCCGGTGGAGAGGGCCGCTGAACGCCACCATCGATGCCTTGGCTATGACGGTCTTGTCGAGGTCGAAGAAGGCCGCGGCGCGGGGACTCACGGGCGCCGACGCTAACGGCGACCGATCCGGTCCAGCTCCGGTCTTTGGAGATTTTCTGGCGTTATAGGGCACTTTTTCTTCAAAGACCTGATGTCTTGACACGCCACGACCGCTTGCATAGCCTTCGGCCCCCGATCGTCCGGCGCGTCGCCTGCAGCGGCGACGAGGGCCTCCCCGCTTTTCCCCCCGTGTGCTCCTTCGTCGCGGAGGTCTCCCCGTGCTCGTCGCCTGCTGGTCGGTCAAGGGCGGCGTCGGCACCAGTGTCGTCGCTGCCTCGTTCGCCCTTCTCCTCGCTCGCCGCGTTCCGTCCGGCGCCGTCCTCGCCGACCTGGCCGGCGATGCACCGGCGGTGCTCGGCATGCCCGAACCCGACACTCCCGGCCTCGCCGCCTGGTTGGCCGCCGGCGATGACGTTCCCGCCGACGGTCTGGCGCGGCTCGAGGTCGCGGCGGCCCCGGGCCTCTCCCTGCTCCCCCGCGGCTCGGGGCCGCTCGCACCCGACCGGGCCACAGTGCTGGCGTCGCTGCTCGACCGGGGACCGCGGCCGGTGGTGGTCGACTGCGGCAGGGCCGAGCGGGTGGCGGCGGTGGTCGGCGGCGCCCAGCGGTCGGTCCTCGTCATCCGGCCGTGCTACCTGGCGTTGCGACGGGCGATGGCGTCGCCGCTCCGCCCGTCCGAGGTGGTGGTGGTGCGCGAGCCGGGGCGCTCGCTGTCCCGCCACGACATCGAGTCGGCCGTCGGTGCCCCTGTTAGCGCCGAGATCGAGGCCGATCCCGCGGTGGCGCGCGCCGTCGACGCCGGACTCCTGATGGCGCGGCGCCTGCCGCGGTCGCTGGAACGGGGGTTGCGGCATGCGGCCTGACGCTGACCGCGACGCGCCGTCGGAGGTCGTGCCATGAGCTCGGCGACGCTGACGAAGATGGTCCACGACGCGGTCGAGCTGGAGGCCCGCGTGCACCGGCGCGTGCTGGCAACGGCGACCGACGGCCCCCTCGACGATCCTGCCCTCGCCGACCTCGTGCGGCGGGAAGCCCCGTTGCTGGCGGCCGAACAGGTAGCAGGGGTGGTGTCGCGGGTGCGGGCCCGCATAGGGGGGCTGGGACCGATCGAGCCCCTGCTCGCCGACCCACAGGTGAGCGACGTGCTCGTCAACGGACCAGGCCCGGTGTGGATCGAACGCTCGGGCAGGCTCGAACGCACGGCGCTCCAGCTCGATCGGTCCGCCATCGACCTGCTCGTCGAGCGGGTTGTGGCACCGCTCGGCCTGCGCGCCGACCGAACGACCCCGGTCGTCGACGCCCGCCTGCCCGACGGGTCCCGCGTCCACGTGGTGCTACCTCCACTTGCCGTCGACGGTCCGGCTGTCACGATCCGCCGCTTCCGGGCCGCCGCCATCCCCCTCGGCGACTTCTGCCCGCCCGCCGTCGCCGACCTGCTCGTCGCCGCCGTCGATGCCGGCCTCAACATGGTCGTATGCGGCGGCACCGGCGCCGGCAAGACGACCTTGCTGAATGCCCTGTGCGGTCACCTGGCGTTCGGCGAGCGGGTCGTCACCGTCGAGGACACGGCCGAGCTCCGCCTGCCGGGCGACCACGTCGTCCGGCTCGAGACCCGGCCGGCGACACCCGACGGGCTGGCCGCGGTCGAGGTCCGCGAGCTGGTGCGGGCCGCTCTCCGCATGCGGCCCGACCGCATCGTGGTCGGCGAGGTCCGCGGCGCCGAGGCACTGGACATGCTCCAGGCGATGAACACGGGCCACGACGGCTCGCTGTCGACGGTGCATGCCAACGGCACGGCCGATGCCCTGCGTCGCATCGAGACCATGGCGCTCATGGGCGCGATCGACCTGCCCTTGACCGCGGTCCGGGAGCAGGTGCTCGGTGCGATCGACCTGCTGGTGCAGGTGGTCCGGGGCCCCAACGGCGCCCGGCTGGTCGCCGAGGTGGCGGAGGTCGTCACCGGGGCGGGGCCCACGCTGGCGGCACGCCCTTTGGCGGTCCGTCGCCGCTGTGTCGCCGACCCCACCCGGCCGGCGCGACGAGACGGCACCTCGGGCTGGACCGGCGACCGGCTCGTGCGGGAGGGACCATGACACCGGGTGCCTTGGTCTTGGCCGTCGCCCTCTCCACCGTGGCGGCGTGGTCGCTGCACGGCTGTTGGGCGTCGCAACGCATTCGCGCCCGCGTCGCCGGCGCCGCACGCGCGCTGGGTGTCGCCGACGCCGACGGGTCGGTGGGGCGGCCGGCTCCGGTTCCGCCCACCGCGTTGGTGGCCGGTGGTGCGGGCGCGGCGGTGGCCGCCCTCGCTCTGGGGCCGGTCGTCCTCGCCTTCTGCCTCGCAGCGGCAGCGCTCAGCCCACCGCTCCTCCGCCGGCGGCAGCGCGCACAGGCGCTGGTCAAACGTCGCAGCCAGCTTCCCGGGGCGCTCGAACGGCTGGCGGGCGCGCTGCGCTCGGGATCGTCGCTGCCGGTGGCGCTGGGGGAGGCGGGTCGCGCCACACCCGATCCGCTGGGGCCGGAGCTCGCAGCGCTGGCTCTCGCGGCCGATCAGGGGCAGCCTATTGCGGCGGTGCTCGAC
>DASQUK010000298.1:0-13450 GCA_035641315.1 Acidimicrobiales bacterium
CGTACGTAGGAAAAGGTGCGACATCCTCACGGATCGGAGCGTATCGAGCCGCCGGAGTGGGAAATATTCCCGACCTGGGCGCTGGTATTTCAAACCCGGACCCGCTAGCCTAAATCCGACCGCCGCACTCGGTTTTCCTGGATCCATCCCCTTCGGAGGACGATATGGCCATCGACGTGAGCACGGTGTCGACCCGGCCCCTCGACCCCGTCATCGACGAGGAGCTGGTCAAGTTCGAGGAAGGCGTCCGCCAATATCTCGCCGGCGAGATCGAGGAGGACGTCTTCCGCGTCTTCCGGCTGAACCAGGGCATCTACGGACAGCGCCAGGGCGGGCACAACCAGATGGTGCGGGTGAAGGTGCCGCACGGCTCGCTCGTCCCCGAGCAGCTCGAGATGCTCGGCTACCTCGCCGACGAGTACTCGCGTGGCTGGGCGCACCTCACGACGCGCCAGAACGTGCAGATGCACTTCGTGCAGCTGGAGCAGATCGCCGAGGTACTGCGGCTGCTGGCGTCGGTCGACCTGACGACGCGCGAGGCGTGCGGCGACACCGTGCGCAACGTGACCGGCTGCCACCTGGCGGGCGCGTGCCCATTCGAGGTGCTCGACATCAGCCCGTGGGCGCAGGCGACGACCGACTTCTTCCTGCGCAACCCGTACGCGCAGCGCCTGCCGCGCAAGTTCAAGATCAACTTCTCGGGCTGCGTCACGGACTGCGGCCAGGCCATGTTCAACGACGTCGGGGTCATCGGCGTGAACCGGCCCAAGCCCGACGGCACGCTCGAGCCCGGCTTCAAGGTGTTCGTGGCCGGCGGGCTGGGCGCCAACCCGCACCCGGCCCAGGCGCTCGAGGACTTCACACCCCGTGACCAGCTCATGGCCACACTCGAGGCGATCGTCCGCGTGTTCGACCACTACGGCAACCGCGACAACAAGCTCCGGGCCCGCATGAAGTGGCTGGTCGACACCATGGGGTGGGAGGAGCTCCAGGCGCGGGTCATCAAGGAGCGGCGCCTGCTGCTCGGCTCGTCGTCGTGGCCGGGCGGCATCCCCGACGAGGTCGAGAAGGCCGGTGACGCCGCCGCCGGCGTCGCCCAAGGCGTGGTGCCCACGCCGATGGGCCACGGCACGCCGGTGCAGATCACCCGGCGCACGTCCAGCTTCGAGAGCTGGGACGACACCAACGTGGTCCGGGGCTCGGCCAAGGGCAGCGTGTCCGCCATCGCCTACGCCCGGCTGGGCGACGTCACCAGCGAGCAGTTCCGGGCGCTGGCCGCCATCCAGCGGGACCTCGGGCTCGAGGTGCGGCTGACCAACCGCCAGAACATCGCCTTCCGGGGACTCACCGAGGAGCAGCTGCCCACCCTGTACCAGCGGCTCGAGGCCATCGGCATGGCCCAGCCCGGCGCCGAGCTGGTGCGCGACGTGGTCACGTGCCCGGGCGCCGACACCTGCAACCTGGCCGTGACCCAGAGCCGGGGCCTGGGCGCCGCCATCGGCGAGCGCCTGGAAGAGGAGGGGCTGGCCGAGGTCGGCGGGCTGCGGGTCAACATCTCCGGCTGCACCAACAGTTGCGGCCAGCACCACACCGCCGACATCGGGTTCTTCGGTGCCGAGCGCCGGGCCCACGGCCGTTCCGCCCCCGGCTACCAGATGCTGCTTGGCGGATACGTGGGCCAGGAGAAGATCCACTTCGGGGACAAGGCCCTGCGCCTGCCGGCCAGGAACGCGGCCGAGGCCACGGTGCGGGTGGTGCGGCGCTTCGCCGACGAGCGACAGGCGGGCGAGTCGTTCCGCGAGTGGATGGATCGGGCCGGCGGGGCCAAGGCCATCGCCGTCGATCTCAAGGAGCTCGACGAGTTCCCCGCGCCCGAGGAGGGGCCCGAGTTCTACGTCGACTACGACGAGACGGGCCCCTACGAGGCCGAGGTCGGGGTCGGCGAATGCGCCGGGGTGTGAACGGCGGTTTGCGCTTGTCGGACACGCTGAGGATTGAACAGTGAGCGAGCAGAGCGAGCGAACCATCAACACAGCGAGCTCGCCGCGAAGCGGCGATGAGCTCATTGGCGGACCGAAGGGACGGCAATGAGCTTCCTGGTCGAACCGCCGGCCCTGCCGGTGCCCCAACTGCACGACGAAGAGCTGGCCGAGCTCAACGCCGAGTTCGAGCGGCTGCCGGCGCCCAAGATCATCCAGTGGGCGGTCGACAACTACTCGCCGCACCTGTGCCTGGCGGCCTCCATGCAGGACGCCGTGCTCATCGACCTGGCCACCCGGATCGACCCCGGCATCGAGGTCGTGTTCATCGACACGGGGTACCACTTCCCCGAGACGCTGGAGACGGTGGAGGTCGTGCGCAAGCGCTACGGGCTCAACCTGCGGATGATGACGGTCGCGCCCCACGCCGAGGAGCTGTGGAAGCTCGACCCCGAGGGCTGCTGCTCGGCGGTCAAGGTCGGCCAGCTCGACCGGGCCCTCGCGGGCAAGGCGGCGTGGATGAGCGGGCTGCGCCGCGACGAGGCCCCCAGCCGGGCCGGCGCCCCGATCGTGGCGCGCGACCTGCGGGGCCTCGTGAAGATCAACCCCCTCGCCACGTGGCCGGACCTCGACGTCCAGGGCTACATCGCCGACCACGACGTGCCGGTCAACCCGCTGCTGCACCGCGGTTACACGTCGATCGGCTGCCAGCCCTGCACCCACCTGCCCGGCGACCCGGATGATCCCCGCTCGGGCCGCTGGGCCGGCCTGGGCAAGACGGAGTGCGGCATCCACATGTGAACGACAACTCCGGTCGGTCGCCAGACCGACGCCATCACGGGGCGGCGGGTGGGGTCGGGCCGGACTGCCCGCGCTCCATGCGCGGGTGAGCGCGGGCAGAAGCGTCGTCGATGGCGTCAACTGCCGGTTCCGCAGCCACGCCGCCGGGGCGACCCGCCAGCACGGCGACCAGGATTACCAGCCCACCGCTCGACAGCAGCACCACCTGCGACGATTCGAGGCGCCCCAGCAGGGGCCACGACACCCGGTCGAGCACATCGCTGGCGATGCCGGCGCCCATGGCCGCCAGCGCCAGTCCGCCCCGGATGACCACGTGGAACACCGCGAACCCCAACAAGCGGTCCCGCTCGCCCAGGTGTTGCTGGAGCAGCTCCATGGACGTCGCCAACACCATGGCGCACAGCCCACCGAACCCGAGCGCGCCCAGTAGGGCGAGGCCGATGGCGGGGGCCTGGCTCATGACCGCCACCACGGCACCAAGCAGGATCAGCAGCGTGCGCACCAATGCGAGGTCGCGGCGATCGAGCTGCCGCAGGATCAACAGCCCGCCGGCGGCCCCCACCCCGAAGCAAGCGACGAGCAGGCCGAACTCCGTGTCGCTGGCGTCGAGCACCTCGTTCACCCACACGATGCCGATGGAGAACAGCGCGCCGAGGCCGAAGGCGACCACCGCCGCCACCGGCGCCAGGCGGCGCACCAGGGGTAGGCGCAGCGCGTCGCGGAAGCGGCCACCGGCAGCATCGGCGGCACCGGCACCGATGCCCAACTCGGGCAGCCGGGCGATCGCCAGGTACGAAGCGACGAACGTGAGGGCGTCGACCAGGAAGATCACGCGGGCCGCCTCCACCGTCGACGCCTCGCCGGTCACGGCCGATACCAGTGCGAACAGCCCCGCGCCGAACGGGATCATGCCGTAGGAGGTTCCGAGCACCAGGCCGTTGGCGACCGCCAAGTCGTCCTCGTCGTCGACCAGGTCCGGGATCGAGGCGTCGCGCGCCGGCAGGAAGACCATGCCAGCCAACTCCACGACGAACGCCCAGATGTAGATCCACCACAGCTGGGTCACCCAGGGCAGGATCGCCACCGCTGGCACCCGCACGGCGTCCATTGCCAGCATCGTCCGGCGCCGGCTCCAGCGCCGGGTCAACCGGGCGGCGAGGGGGCCGGCCAGAATGGTGGGGGCCAGCCGCAACACGAGCACGCCGCCGACCGCGGTGGCGGAGTCGGTGATCTCGAGGACGAGCGCCATGAGCGCCACGGTCCCCATCCAGTCGCCGAGCGACGACACGGCCTGGCCGATCAACAGGTCGCGCAGGGGACGCCGGCGGGTCTCGGTCCGCTGGGCGGGCGTCGCCGCCATGCCGAAGGCCGGGTCTAGGGGTACGGGACCCCCGTCGTCGCTCATGTGCTCAGATCGTGCCCGCCAGAGCCGTGCGCATCACCCAGGCTACGGCCGTCTCGACCGGACCCAGCGCGGCCCCGCAGAAGCCGTGCCCCATCCCGGGGACCAGATCGAGCCGGCGGGGCTCGCGGGCGGCGGTGAACAGGGCGGTCGCGGCTGCGGGCGACAGGAAGCGGTCGTCGAGGCCGTGCACCACGGCCACCGGTCGGACGACCGCCCGTATGCGCTCGACCGGCGGATCGCCCCGGGCCGGCCGCACGGCCAGACGGGTCCGGAAGCGGCGCGCCGCCACCGCCCGGCCGGCGCCGGTCTGGGTGATCATCACCGAGGCAGCCCCCCGCCAGGTACGCGGGATCTGCCAGTGGGCCGGCGTGGCCACCACCACCGCGCCCCGGGCTCCAGCCGTGTCCCCGACCGCGGCCGCCGCCGCCATGTGGTTGAGGACCGCCACACCGCCCATCGAGGTCCCGACCACGACGACCCGGTCGGCGCGGTCGACGCCGGCCTCGACGGCGGCAGCGACGTCGAGGCGCTCGAGCTCGCCCAGCGTGCACAGCCCGTCCGACTCGCCGTGGCCCCGGCTGTCGTAGGTCAGCACGGCGTGGCCTGCGGCCGCCAGCCACCGGGCCAGCTCCTCGACCGCCGGCTGGTCCTTGTGGGCGGCGAAGCCGTGCACCAGCACGACCGCGCCACCGTTGGTCGACGCCGGCTCCCACCAGCGGGCCGCCAGCCGCACCCCGTCCGCCGTCGTCAGGCTCGTGGCAGTGGCCTGCGCCGGTTGCACGTCGGACATCTCAGCGCCTGATGACCGAAGCGGCCAGCACGGCGGATGACCTGGGGTGTGAGGACCGGCGGGGGGTGTGGGGGGCAGAGCCTCCTGGCGGAGCCCCCCACCGTCGGTCGAGCCGGCTTCGCCGGTCGACCGACCGGAAGGCGACGCCGCCGCCAGGCGGCGGCCGATGAGTCGCCGAGCAACCTCCGGTTGCGAGGCGAGACCTCATTCCCACCACCAGGCGAGGCCGGCGAGGCCACGGCCGGTGTGGGCCACCATCACCGGGCTGAACGGCCCGACGAGGAACGACGCCGGCGACAGGGCCTGGACCCGCTCGGCCAGCGTGGCGGCCGCGTCGGGGTTGAGCGCATGCAGCACCGTCACGTGCAGGCGGGCGCCGCCGCCGGCTCCGGCGGCACAGCGCTGGACGATGCGGTCGAGGGCCGCGTCAGCGCTGAACGCGGGGCGCAGCGGGCGGGCCCGGCCATCCCGGAACTCGAACAGCGGACGCACGCCGAGGCGGTCGCCGATCCAGCGGGCGGCGTCGGGCACCCGCCCGGAGGCAGCCAGCCGCTCGAGGTCGGCCACCGAAGCCGCCAGGCGCACCCGTCCCGCCACCCGCTCGGCGGTGGCCACGACGTCGTACTGGTCGGCGCCCTCGGCGGCGGCGCGCGCCGCCGCGAGGACCACCAGCGCCTGGGCGCCGGCGGCGGTGCCGGTGTCGAGAACGGCGACGTCGGGCCCGCCATCGGCCGGGGCCCGGGGATCGGCGTCGCTCACCAGCTTGGCCGCCAGCTTGGCCGAGTCGTGGGTCGACGACATCCCAGCGGCCAGCGTGAGCGTGACCACGGGACCGGACCGCAGCCCGTCGGCCATGACCGTGGCGAACTCCCCCGGCGACGGCGCCGCCGTGCTGATCGGCTCGTCGAACCGGCGCACCAGCTCGTCGAGGCTGATCTCGCCGTCGCGGTAGCGGTCGGCGCCGACGTTCAGCACCAGCGGCACCACCCGGATGTCGTAGCCGGCGACGAGATCGGGCGGCAGCGCCGCAGCGCTGTCGGTGACGACGGTGACGGTCATGAGCGAAGCTCCGGACCGGTCGACCGAGCGATCGACCCAACTAGAGCCCGCTCGCCTCGTCGCCGCGAGACGGGCGGATAGGTGGGTCGACAAGCCAGCGAGCCGGGCGACGATGGGGTGCGGGGTCGCAGCCCCCGACGATGGACGGTCATGAAGCGGTCCCCTCATCGGATCCGGGGTCGCTGTCGTAAAGGAGGCGGTGAAGATATACGTCCAGGCCCGGCCGGGTCGGCGGGCGGTTGCCGGCCAGCCGCTTGGCCAGCATCACGCCGGTCACGCCCGCCCCGGCGAGCAGGCCGGCGCGTCCCCGGGTCTTGGCCAGGACCGGCACCAGCGCGAGATCGGCGACGAAGCTGCCGAGGCCGGTGTGGCGGCACAGGCGGCCGGCGGCCAGTCCCGACGCCAGGACGACCGTTCCCGGCCAGCTCTGCACCACCAGCGAGCCCATGGCGACCGACAGCCCCCGCCCCCCGGCGCCGCCCAGCCATGGGGACCAATTGTGCCCGGCCACGGCCGCCACGGCCGCGGTGGCCGCCAGCAGTGGCCGGTCCCGCCCGGCCAGCACCGGACCGACGGCACCCTTGGCGATGTCGCACACCCCGGCCACGGCCAGCGGCCCGAACCCGGCCACGCCGTGCAGCGCGGTGCCCGACACGGTGCCACCGCCAACGTCGCGCAGGTCCACGCCCGCCCGCCGCCGGGCGGCGATGTTGGAGAAGGGGATCGATCCGGCCAACCACCCCAGGCCGACGACGATCGGGGCGCTCGTTCGCCGGGTCATTGCCCCCGAAGCTATCGCTGGGGGGCGCGGTCGTGTGGCGATGGACCTCCGCCCGCCCGGCCTTGACACCGGCGGTGCCGGTCGCATTGAGTGTCGGTCGTGGGGGAAACGACCGTTCCTGTCACGACCGCAGGCGACCTGCCCACCAGGATGCTGGTCCTCGGCCTGGCCCGGCACGACGGATCGATCCTCGCCTCGGACGCGTTCCCCGTCGCCGACGCCTGCGGGCGCTCGCCCGAACAGGTCCGCTCGTGCCTGCGCCGGCTCGTCGCCGAGGGCCTGTTCACCCGCGACGGCCAGGGCCAGCGGGCCGTCTACCGGGCCACCGAGACCGGCCTGGCGGTCCTGGGCGCGGACAGCGCGCGGACCCGCCTCGCCCACATGCAGGATGCAGCCGGAAGGGCATGGGACCGCCGCTGGCACCTCGCCGCCTTCGCCATCCCCGAGGCCCGGCGTGGCGCCCGCGACACCCTGCGCGACCACCTGGGCCGCCTGGGCGGCGCCGCCGTCCACAACGGCCTCTACGTGAGCCCCCATCCGTGGGAGAAGGATGTCGTCGCCGAGGCCGAGCGGCTGGGCGTGCCCGAGCACGTCGCGCTGGCGTCGACCGACGACTTGGCCGTCGGCGGCGTGTCGGAGCCGACCGCGTTGGCCGCCCGCCTGTGGCCGGTCGAGCGGCTGGCCGCCCGCTATCGGGCCTTCGTCGACCGCTGGGGCCACGTGCCCGCCGACCTCGCCGCCATGCGCCGCCGGCACCAGACGCTGCCCGACTCCGCGTTCCTGCCGGGGGCGCTGGCTATGGGCCTGGCCTACCAGGCGTGCTTCGGCGACGATCCCCTGCTGCCGCCCGAGCTCCTCCCCCACCCCTGGCCCGGCCGGGACGCCCGCGACCTGCTGGTGCGGAGCCGCCGGCTGGCGCTGGAGATCCGGGCCGAGCACAACCGGCCCGCCCTGTTCCGCTCCTTCGACGACTTGATCGACACGCTGGCTTAGCGCCCGTCCCCGGGAGGAACCCCCGTGAAGTTCGGCATCTTCTACGAGCACCAGCTGCCCCGCCCGTGGGACGACGCCAGCGAGCATCGGCTGCTGAAGGACGCCCTCGAGCAGGTCGAGCTGGCCGACCGGCTGGGCATCGACTACGTGTGGGAGGTCGAGCACCACTTCCTCGAGGAGTATTCGCACTCCTCGGCGCCCGAGGTGTTCCTGGCCGCCGCCAGCCAGCGCACGACGCGCATCCGCTTGGGCCACGGCATCGTCCAGCTGCCGTTCAACTTCAACCACACGGCCCGGGTCGCCGAGCGCATCGCCACCCTCGACCTAGTGTCCGACGGTCGGGCGGAGTTCGGCACCGGCGAGGCATCGTCAGAGGCCGAGCTGGGGGGCTTCCTCATCGACCGGGAGCAGAAGCGGGCGCAGTGGGACGAGGCGCTCGACGCCGTCACCCGCATGTTCGTGGAGACGCCGTTCGCCGGCTACGACGGCCGGTTCTTCAAGATGCCGGTGCGGGGGATCGTGCCCAAGCCGTTGCAGCGCCCGCACCCACCGCTGTGGGTGGCGTGCAGCCGGCGAGAGACGATCCACCTGGCGGCCACCAAGGGCATCGGCGCCCTCAGCTTCAGCTTCATCGAGCCGGCGGAGGCCAAGGCCTGGGTCGACGACTACTACGCGACCCTGGCGTCCGACGAGTGCGTGCCCGGCGGCTTCGCCGTCAACCCCAACGTGGCGGTGGTGCTGCCGATGATGTGCCACTCGGACGAGGAGACCGCCATCGAGCGGGGGCTCGACGGCTCGCACTTCTTCGGCTTCAGCCTCGGCCACTACTACATCTACGGCAGCCACCGGCCGGGCCGGACCAACGTGTGGAACGAGTTCGAGGAGAAGCGCGACCTGTTCGGGTTCCGCCGGCAGACCGCGGCACAGACCGGGCAGACGCTGGGCGCCCAGCTGTTCGAGCAGGGCCTGGGGGCGCTGCGGGGCGCCATCGGGACGCCCGACCAGGTCCGCGAGCTGTTGCGGGGCTACGAGGAGGCGGGCGTCGACCAGGTGATCTTCGTGTCGCAGGCGGGACGCAACCGCCACGAGCACATCTGCGAGTCACTGGAGCTGTTCGCCGCCGAGGTGATGCCCGACTTCGCGGAGCACGAGCCCGAGCGGGACAAGGCCAAGCTCGAGCGCCTGGCCCCGGCCATGGAGGCCGCCCTCGCCCGTCGAGCCCCGGCGCGTGAGGCCGCCGACGTGAGCATCCCGCCGGCGATGAGCTACTGACCCGTTCCTGCTCGCGCTCACCCCGCTATATCGGGGGTGAGCCAGGGCAGAACGAGGGGTGCGAGTAACCTGCGAGCATGAGAGCGCTCTCACAGCGGCGGTTCCCCGACGGGTTCCTGTGGGGCGCCGGCACGTCCGCCTACCAGATCGAGGGCGGGGTCGACCTCGACGGGCGCAAGCCGTCCATCTGGGACACCTTCTCCACCGCCGGGCACGCCCGGGGCGACACCGGCGACCCGGGGGCCGACCACCGGCGCCGCATGGCCGACGACGTCGCCCTGATTGCCGAGCTGGGCCTGCCCGCCTACCGGTTCTCGGTCGCCTGGCCCCGGGTCCAACCCGACGGCGCCGGGCCGGTCAGCCAGGCGGGGCTCGACTTCTACCGCTCGCTCGTCGACGAGCTGCTGGCCCACGGCATCGAGCCCGTGGTCACCCTCTACCACTGGGATCTGCCCCAGGCGCTCGAGGACGCCGGCGGCTGGGCGGTCCGCGACACCGCCGCCCGGTTCGCCGACTACGCCGCCGTGATCGCCGATGCGCTGGGCGACCGCGTCCGGCGCTGGACGACGATCAACGAGCCCTGGTGCGCCGCCATGCTCGGCTACGCCGCCGGGATCCACGCGCCGGGCCGCACCGAGCCGGGCGCCGCCGTGGCCGCGGCCCACCACCTGCTCCTGGGTCACGGCCTGGCGATGGACGTGCTGCGCACCCGGGTCACCGGCGACGGCCTCGACACCGCGGGCACACCGGAGATCGGCATCACGCTCAACCCCTATCCGGTGGTGCTCGATGCCGCGCTCGCCCACCCGGCCGCCGAGGACCACGATGCCGTGCGGCGCATCGACGGCATCGCCAACCGCCTGTGGTACGACCCGGTGCTGCGGGGCGCCTACCCCGACGACGTGCTCGAGGACCTGGCGACCGTGAGCGACCTGGCCCACGTCCGCGACGGCGACCTGGTCCAGATCGCCCGGCCGATCGACGCCCTGGGGCTCAACTACTACCGCCGCTACCACGTGAGCCACGAGCCCGGCGCGTCGGCCTCGCCCTCGCCGTGGCCGGGTTCGCCCGACGTCGGGTTCGCCGAGCCGGCCCGCACGCCCACATCCAACGGCTGGGCGGTCGAGCCGGACGGACTGCTCGATGCCCTGGTGCGCGTGGCCGCCGACTACGACCCGCCGCGGCTGTACGTCCACGAGAGCGGCGGCGCCTTCGCCGACGAGGTCGGCGCGAACGGGCGGGTCTACGATGCCGACCGCCGCACCTACCTCGAAGCGCATCTGCGAGCCTGCCACGACGCCATCGCCGCCGGCGTGGACCTGCGAGGATTCTTCGTGTGGTCGCTGCTCGACAACTTCGAGTGGGGTGAGGGATACGCCCAGCGGTTCGGCATCGTGCACGTCGACTTCGCCACCCAGCGCCGAACGCCCAAGGCCAGCGCGCTGTGGTTCCGGGACGTGATCGCCGCCAACGCGCTGCCGGGGACATGACGCTGCCCGCAGACGTCCGGTGCACGCTCGAGGACGTGGCGGCCCACGCCGGGGTGTCGCGGGCCACCGTGTCGCGGGTCGTCAACGGCAGCCCGCGGGTGTCGGACGCGGCGCGGGCCGCCGTCGAGCAGGCCATCGAGGAGCTCGGGTACGCACCCAACCGGGCGGCGCGCAGCCTGGCCGCCCAGCGCAGCGACACCGTGGCCCTCGTCGTCTCCGAGCCGAGCACCAAGCTCTTCACGGATCCATTCTTCGCCGGCACGATCCGGGGCGTCGCCGCGGCGTTGGCGGGCTCGCGCTACCAGCTGGTCCTGCTGATGGCCCAGGGGGAGCCGGATCGGGACGGCGTCGAGCGCCACCTGCTGCGCGGCAACACCGACGGCGTCCTGTTGCTGTCGGCCCGCCGGGACGATCCCCTGCCGCGCCAGCTGGTCGAGGCCGGCATTCCCTGCGTCGTGGCCGGCCGGCCCAGCGAGGCCGACGCCGCGGGCTCGACCGGCACGGCCGGCACGGTTGGACCGCCAGCGATCTCCTACGTCGACGCCGACAACGTGGGCGGCGCCTGCGACGCGTGCGCCCACCTGATCCGGCGGGGCTGCGCCACGATCGCCACGGTCGCCGGACCTGTCGACATGGCACCCGGAGCCGACCGGCTCACGGGCTGGCGGCAGGCCCTCGCCGCCGCCCGCAGGACCGCACCCCGATCGCTCGTGGCCTCGGCGGACTTCACCCGCGACGGTGGCGCGGTCGCCACCCGGGCCCTCCTCGATCGTCACCCCGAGATCGACGGCATCTTCGCGGCGTCCGACCTGATGGCGATGGGAGCGCTCGACGTGTTGCGGTCCGCGGGCCGGCGCGTCCCCGAGGATGTCGCCGTGGTCGGGTTCGACGACAGCGACCTGGCGCCGGGCACGGACCCGCCCCTCACGACCGTGCGCCAGCCCATCGAGGAGCTCGGTGCCGAGATGGGTCGGCTCGTGCTCGATCAGCTCGACCGGGCCGCGCCGCCCAGCGCGGTCACCCTCGGGACCGAGCTGGTGGTGCGGGCGTCAGCCTGACCGCGCGGACCGCAACCTCGGACGCATGAGATCGACCGTTCCCTTGTCTGCGTAGGGATCCTCGCCGGCGACGAACAGGATGTCGCGGTGGTCGAGCGTGCCCATCGGCTCGTGCTCGCCCGGCGGGAACCAGGGCAGGAGGGACTCCGCGCTCATGTAGTGGTTGACGACGGCGCGCCGCAGGCCCGCGCTGCGGTTGGGCAGGGAACGGTGCAGCAGGTAGCCGTCGAAGAGCAGCGCCGCTCCGGCCGGCAGCTCGACCGGGATCGCATCATGGTCGCCGTACGGGAACCCGTAGGCCTCGGGCGTGCCGTCGAAGCCGAGATCGTCGACCCCGCGGGTCGGGTAGAGCACGCCCCGGCGGTGCGACCCGGGGATCACCCAGAGGCAGCCGTTGTCGACCGTGGCGTCGTCGAGCGCGAACCAGGCCGCGGTCAGCGACCGGTCGCGGGTGGGGATGTGGGACTCGTCCTGGTGCCATGCCTGCCCGGGCTTGCCGGCGCCCTTCATGAAGAGCATCGACTGAACGAGCTTCACGTTGGGCCCGATGACACCGGTGAGCCGGTCGAGGACGGCCGGGTGGCGAGCCAGGTCGCACATGGCCGCCGAGATCTTGTGGGGGAAGTGGATGCAGAGGTAGCGCCCGAGCACGGTTGCGTCGTCGTCCCGTTCGTCGGCCGTCAGGGCGCCGTCGATCGCACCGCGGCGACCACGACAGATGGCGGTGACCTCGTCGAGGCTCGCCGCCAGCAGGTCAGGCCCGAGGACGTCGGGCACCACGAGGTATCCCCGGTCGTCGTAGGTGGACACGACGCCCATGGTGCGGGGCCGCGGGCCGCTGCGCAATGCTCGTGGTGAGCGAGTACTTGTCTGGATCTGCACAGGAGGGAATGCACGATGGAGCGCCCCGCGGTCGCCGACTATCCGCCCGGAGCCCGATTGGCCACCCGGGTGATCGACGACTTCGAGCTCGTGTGGATGCTCCGGGGCCAGGCCAGGTTGACTCTCGACGAGGCCGAGCTGTCGCTCTCCCCCGGCCAGTTGCTGCTGGTGCCGCCCGGCGTGCGGCACGGGTTCGTGTGGGATGAAGACCGCCCCAGCCGCCACGGCTATGTCCATTTCGGACCACAGCGGATCCGCCCGCCGCAGCCCACGCAGGTGCAGATCCGCCGGATGACGCCGGACGACCCGCTCGCGGGACTGTGCGCCTACCTCCTGTGGCTGGCCGGCGATGCGCCCGACGGCTGGCAGCCCCGTGCCAGCGAGACGCTCCAGCTCATCCTGAGCCTCATCGTCGCCGGCCCTCTCCCTCCGGGCGTGGCGGCGCCGGTGCTGGTGCCGGCCCTGGCCGCCGCGATCGGCGAGTTGCGGCAGGAATGGTCACGAATGCCGCTGCACAGGATGGGCGTCGGCGAGCTGGCACGGCGCGCCCACGTGTCGCCCGGTTACCTCAACCGGTTGCTCCGCGCCGGCTTCGGCGTGAGCGCCGCCGCCGCGCTCGAGCGGGTGCGCTGCTCACGGGCCGAGTCGCTGCTGTTGCGGACCGACCTCACCGTCGAAGCCGTCGCCCACCACTGCGGTTTCGCCGACCCCAGCCACTTCTCCCACCGGTTCACCGCGATCCACGGCGTGTCACCCCGCGCCTACCGGGCCGCTGGGACCCCATCGCCCTCCGTGCTCAACGATCCCGGCGTCCGCCGGCTCAGCCACCTCTTGTGGGGTTAGACCGCTCCCGTTCGCGGCGGCGCTCTGACAGGTGGTCAGCAACGCCGATGGCCGTGAACGGGAAGATCGGCGCCGGTAGCAGCGCCAGCGCCCCGGT
>DASQUK010000299.1:0-11634 GCA_035641315.1 Acidimicrobiales bacterium
GCCGGTTACCTGCGTGTGTAGCGCGGCGCCGAGGCTCAATCGATGATCACCCACACCAACCACACGGCGATCATCGACAGCGCGGCGGCGAACTGGACGAGGACGGCGATGCCGAAGCCAGTGATCGTGGCGCGCGTTGCCCGCCAAGCCATGTCCGTGTCGCCGGTGCGCAGGCGCTCTCCCACGTAGATGCCGAGCACGCCACCGATGAGGAGCCCCACGACCGGCACGACGAAGAAGCCGACCACCGCGCCGGCGACGCCCAGCCAGACCGTCGCCCTCGAGGCTCCGGCACCCGTGGCCCGGCGCTTCGGCACGACATAACCCGCGACGGTGGCTGCCACCGCCAGGCCGGTCATCACCGCAAAGGCGACAACACCAACGGCGCCGAACCCCCGGTCGAGTCCGTAGACGAGCCCGGCCCCCCAAACGAGCGAGATCCCCGGGACGAGCGGGACGATCGTGCCCACGGCCCCGACGGCCATCACAAGCCCGAGGAGGGGGACGAGGCCGGTCACGGCGCAGACGTCACGACGGCGAGGCTCATATCGAGGTGATCGACCTCATGACCGCCGCGCGGCACTGTCCGCTGGTACATCCACGGCAGCGTACGGGGCGACGGCGCTCGAACCGCCGCATTGGCGGCGCCGACGAGTCCCCCCTGGGGTGGTCACCCGGTGCTGCAAGACGGCATCCGGGCCGCCCCATCCCGGGCGTCATCGTGACCTCGTTCGGGCGCCACCATCGACCACCTTGGCTGGTCCTGTCACCGTCCATGACGCCCCGGTGCGACCATTCGGCGTTCGTGCGCCCCGACGCCTGCGATGACCGGCTCCAGTTACCGGTGCGGCCCTTTGGAGCCACCGCCGCACACCCTGCCGCGGCACCGACGTGCGTTCGACGTGCTGCGCCTCGAGTCCGGCGACACGACATCACTCGTCCAACAGCTGATCCGCCCTGGGCCGGCTAGTCGGTGAGCGCGTCCTCGGGGATCACCGCGCTCACTCGAGGCTCACCCCACCCCAGCCGGCTGCGAGCGCTGAACATCCGGCCGCGGGCCTTCTCGAGGGGGGCGAACGACATCATGCCGATCGGCTTGTCCATGTCGTCGTAGACCGCCTCGATCCCGCCCCGCATGAAGTACGTCTCGTGCCAGAACCCGGTGCCGGCCGTGTCATGCAGGAAGTCCTTCCACCACTGCTGGTGGGGCAGCTCGCGGGTCCAGCGTTCCAGAGCGTCGAAGTCGCGCCAGTACTGCCGCATGCCGAGGTGGGGCGGCAGGAGCGAGAACACGAGGTCCTCGTGAAGCAGCAGGCCGTCGGGACCTTGCGCGACCCCGGTTCGGATCTGGCGCCCGGTCTGGACCAGCTTGAGCAGCCCCCGCGCGCTACGAACACGCATGCCCAGGTAGATGACGACGAGATCGGGGAACTCCGACAGATTGACTGTCTGGCGGTTGACACCGGTTCTCCGCTGGGCCATCCCTGCTCCTTGGCGCCGCGTCCGTCCGGCTGTCAATGCTCGGGGCCCGTCGGCGCCTCGTCAAGGGTCGCGGTGTCCGGAGCGCTGATGCCCGATCGCCGGATCGGCGACGCGCGATCTGGATGGCCGATCTGTGCGCTGTAGTCGTCGGCGGATGACGGATCGGTCGTTCAGTGCGCCTCGCTCGGTCGCTGGTCGGTGACGCATGCATCGTTCGGTGCTCATTGCGCTGAGGAGTTGGCCGTCGTTCTGTAGCGGGTGATCTGCGGCCGTCTTCTGTCGTGTCCGGAGCGGTTTGCCTGCGACTGGCGCCGGCAGCGCCTTCGGTGTGCGTGTCGCTCAGAGCGACGTGGAGGACCTGTGCTCAGGGGCTCGAGTTCGTCGACGTTGGCAGGTGGTGTTGCCGTCGCTCCGCGAAAGTGAGCGGTTCACCGCGCTGCCATTGTGCGATCTCGCCTTCGCCGCCGTCCGGGTCGCTGAACCAGACGGTGCGGACGTTCCCGAAGTCGGTGATCATGCCGTCGGTGGCGCCTGCCGCGACGAGCCGTCGGCGCAGCGTCTCGAATGTCTCGTCGTCGCCGACGTTGAGCGCGACATGGTCGAGGTGGCCCCGGTCGAACATCGTCGGTGAACCCTCGCCGTGGGGGTTGCCGTCCATCTGGAACGGGTGAAGACACGCTCCGCCGCCCAGGTCGAGCATGGCGTGCCGCAGGCCATCCTCGTCGAGGTCGGCCAGCACGGCGGCCTCGAACACCTCGACGTAGAACCGGATGAGTCGGTCGAGATCCGCCGTGAGGGTCGCGACGTGGTTGAGTCCAATGGTGAGCGGCATCGCCCGCCTCCAAGGTAGTCAGGGAGCATGACTATAGGCTACCGATGAGCCATCCGTCAAGGAGCCTGACGATATAGTTCAGCGGTGGCCGACCGATCCCTCCCTGACCCGCCTGCCCCGCTCCTCCGGCTGCTCGGTCTGGCGTACCGGGAGCTCACCGTGCAGCTCGGTCGGCGACTGGCGGCGGCGGGCTTTGCCGACCAGCGCTTCGCGCACAATGCCGTGTTCGCCAACGTTCCGCCCGAAGGAATCCGTCTCACCGATCTTGCCGACAGAGCGGGCATGACGAAGCAGGCAATGTCGGAGCTCGTCAACGACCTGGAGCGACTCGGCTACCTCCGACGACGTCCGGACCCGACCGACGGCCGCGCTCGGTTGATCGAGTTCAGCGATCGGGGCTGGGCTGCGGTGCGCAGCGCCTTGACGGCCTTCGAGGACATGGAAGCCGAGCTTGGAGCACGGATCGGTGTGACCGAGATCCGCCAGCTGCGCCGCACGCTGGAGGCCATCGCCCGCGCGTGAGCGCATCACCCCACCCGGTCGAGGACACCTACAGGGAGCGCCGTCCCGGCTGCGTACAGCACGCGCCTCCACAGGGGCACAGACCGGCCGGCCCTCGAGCGAGAACCACTCGCAGGGCATCGGTCGGCGTCGGTCGACGATGACGCGGGGCGCTGAGGTCGGTGATCTGGGCCATTCGAACCAGGTTCAAGTGTCCGCTATGCACACGCTGCGTGCTGTCCATCGGGGCGCCCGGCTGGCGCTCCGGGCAGCTTCGTTGGGGCACAGGACACTGGGATGGCCGGTCGGTGTCGTGGACCAGTACGGCGGGCAGCACTTGGCGACGGCCGGGCCGGTTGGGACGTCGGCGGGTCGCAGTTGGGTCAGGGGGGTAAGGATGGACCGTGACACTCGCCGATCGCGTGCTTCCCCGCCGGCCTTTCGTCTCGCTGCGCGCTTATCTCGATGCGGGGGGCGGGCATGGCATCGAGTCGGCCCGCAAGATCGAGCCCGAGGCGGTGACGGCGGAGGTCGAGGCATCGGGGCTGCGCGGGCGGGGTGGCGCAGGATTTCCTACGGGAACCAAGTGGCGCGCGGTGGCAGCCAACCTGTCGCCCGAGTTGCCGACCGCCGTGGTGGTGAACGCCGCCGAGGGCGAGCCGGGGACGTTCAAGGACCGGGCCCTTCTGCGAGCCAACCCCTATGCAGTGATCGAGGGTGCGCTCATAGCCGCCCACGCCGTGACGGCCAGCGACGTCGTGGTGGCGCTCAAGGCCTCGGGCACGGTCGAGCGTGCCCGGATCGACGCGGCTATCGCCGAGATGCGCGACTCGGACCTGTTGGGCGACGTCGACGTCACTGTCGCCGCAGGACCGGACGAGTACCTGTTCGGCGAGGAGACGGCGCTACTCGAGGTGGTGGACGGGCGAGCGCCGTTGCCTCGCATCGCTCCGCCGTACCGGCGGGGGATCGTCGAGGTGGTCGAGCGCGACGACGACGTCGACAGCGGCAGCGGCCTC
The DNA here is from genome assembly GCA_035641315.1 of Acidimicrobiales bacterium. Taxonomy (GTDB): domain Bacteria; phylum Actinomycetota; class Acidimicrobiia; order Acidimicrobiales; family VFJN01; genus DASQUK01. The sequence goes on from DASQUK010000299.1 coordinate 3,835, forward strand.
GCCGCCAACGTCGAGATGGCCGGCCCCGGGCCTGAGACGGCGGCGCCCCCAGCCCTGGTGAACAACGTCGAGACCCTGGCCAACGTGCCGGCCATCGTCCAGCGGGGAGCCAATTGGTTTCGCACACTGGGCACCCGGCAGTCGCCGGGGACGATCGTCTGTACGGTGACGGGTGACGTGGCCCGTCCGGCCGTAGGCGAAATCACCCTCGGCACCACGGTGCGCGCTGCCATCGACGAGGTCGCCGGCGGCGCGTCCTCGAGCCGAGCCGTCAGGGCGGTCCTGTGCGGAGTGTCGGCCGGACCCCTGCCACCGGAGCTGCTCGACACCCCTCTGACCTACGAGGACATGGACCGCGTCGGCAGCGGTCTGGGCACCGCCAGCCTTGTCGTGGTCGGCGAGGGCACCGACATGACGGCGGTCGCCGCCGGTGCCGCCCGCTTCTTGGCGGTCGAATCCTGCGGGCAGTGCATCCCCTGCAAGCGTGATGGCTTGACGCTGGCCGAGACGCTGGAGCGCCTCTGTGGGGGCGAGGGTCACGAGTCGGACCTCGACACGATCGCGTCGGCACTGCGAACCGTCGCCGACGGCGCCCGCTGCAACCTGGCCAGCCAGCAACAGGCCGTGGTCGGCCAGATCCTGCGCCGCTGGCCGGACGAGCCGGCGGCACGCGCCGTCGCTGGCGGGTCGGGCGGGACCGTCGAACCGCTGCTCATCACCGAGATCACCGAGCTCGCCGACGGCGAGGTCACCCTCGACATCCGCCGCCGCACCAAGCAGCCCGACTGGACGCACGGTTCCGAATGGTCCGGCTCCTATCCCGCCGACCTGCTCGCCGACCACCGCCAATCCCCAAACCTCGAATGAAGCACCGCCGGCCAGCAGCATCCGGTGCGCCGGCCCGGACGGAACGAACCACGCGCCACCGAGCCCATGGGGCAATCTCGCCGCAGCCGTGGACGCACGAGCGCCCCGATGAGGGGCCGGGCGGTCTTGACCTCAAGAGAGGTTTAGCTCCTAGGGTCGGAGGGGGATCGACGACGGGAGCCCCAGGATGACAGAACGACCGGTGCTCGCATTGGAGGACCCCGCGGAGGCCGTTGACGAGTTCGTCGGGGGTTTGCAGGCCGCCATCGACGCCTTGGACGCCAACCTGTTCAACCGGGCCTTCGCCCGAGACGTCTTGTGGGGGAGTCCCTTCGGGGCGATTGCGGGCGGTTACGACGAGATCCACGCGATTCACTCGGAGATGTTCGCTGCGGCGAACGCACGACAGACCCGAACCCACGGCGGTTCGCGCTACGAGATCGAACATGCGCGGCGCGTCGCCGAGGACGTCGCCATCGCCTACGTGCGGCGGTTCTCGCTCGTCGAGCAAGCGGCGGAACAGCCGGGGCGAGCAGACGCGTTCGATGAGCTTGCCCTGTTCGTGCTCGTCCGCCGTGGCGGAACCTGGTGGCTGGCCGCCGGGCTCCACACGCCCGACCGACGCGACGTCTACCGCTGACGACGCGAGCTCGCGTGGGGCCGCGGGGGGTCGATTCACTCGCGACTACCCCGAGCTCTACTCCTGACCGCGGAGGCCAGCGGCGGCCCAGCCGGCCCGTGTTGGGTCGGCTCGGCCCTGTGCGTCGACCTGCCTGGTGGTCTGCTGGGGCGTTCAACGTCGGGGCCTTCCCATGACCCGTGTGGCTGACATGGCGGGGTGCCAGCGACGGTTTCGTCTGCTCAGTGGCGTCATGAACCGCCGGAATCCGGTTCGGCTCCATGGCGTCGATGCTGACCGGGTGGCCTCAGTGGCTGGAGAGCTCGCTCGATTGGGCCGCTGGCTCGATGCGCGGGAGGCGCATCTCGGTCGGTGTGGGTGCGGCGGTCAGCTCGCGGGTGTCCCATCGAAGACCGGATAGCGTCGCTGTGTGGCAGGCCAAAGGCGCGCTTCGTCGGGCACGAGCCGAGCCGGGGGGCTGGCCTTTGCAGGCGTCATCGGCGCAATGGGTGGCCTGGCGCTGCGAGCCCATCGTGGCGCCAGGAGCCGGGCTGTCGGCGCGGCTGCCGGGACCGTGGTGCTCGTCGGGTCGGAGGCGGTGGCCCGGCGCCGGCAGCGTCCTGGCGAGATCCCGCCGTTGTGGTCTCGGATCCTGGCGACCGCCGCGCTGGCGGCACCGCTCGGGTGGCTCACCGGCAGGCTCACAGGCGCCGGGCCCGTCGCCGTCGGTGCCGGCGCGGGCGCCCTGTCCGGCGCCATGGGCCTGCGTCCTCAGAAGGTCGCGTTGGGGCCGGCGTTCGGTGCGGCTCTGGGCCGGGCTTTGAGGACCGTCGACCCGCAGATACCAGCGCCGCTGGTGGCCAGCACCACGGTGCTTGCCTACCGCATCGCCTCGGCTGCGATCTTCCGGGACGCGCAGGTCAGCCTGCTCGCCGAGCGAGTGAGGCCCCAGGATCTCCCGTTCGTCGTGCCGCTCGAATCCCGCACGCGCTATGTCGGTACCGGCTACGTGAAGGCTCTGGCCGACGTCCTGGGCGGCACCTACACCCGCGACGCCGTCGACGTTGGCATCGTGGCCTCGCTCGATGAGCTGGCCGGTCCCGACCTGGACCCCGCGGCCGTTGACCCGCGTGTGCGGGAGTTCTATGAGCAGACGACCCACTTCACCTTCGACATCGTCCCCGAGTGGCGCAGCTGGGTCCGCCCCGGCTACCTGCTCTACCGGACCCTCGTTGCCCGCCCCCTGGGTCAGGCCAACGTGCCGATGAACCAGCGCGAGGCGCTGCGCGGTGTTCGCAGCCGGATCGACACCATCGACGTTGGCCGCGACGGCGTCCCCAAGGTACGGGGGTGGATCCGTTCATTCGCCGACACGGACGACCCCATCTACGTCGGCATCTACACGACCTACCGGCACGGCGACCGCGGCTACGTGAGCGTCGGCTTTCCCCTCCCCCAAGCCAACTTCACGGCCACCCTCGTGCCGGCCGCCGGCTACGCAGGGAGCCTCACCCTGACGACCCGAAGCGACCTCGCTCACCCCGGCCACTACCTCACCTACATCGACCCGGCGACGCGTCAACTCACGGCGCTGGCAGTGCACGGCTTCGCCGAGGAGCTCACCGTCCGAGTCGACGAGGGAGAGTTGCGAGCCGAACACGCCTTCTGGGTGTTCGGGCTGCCGTTCCTCATCCTCCACTACCGCATTCAACGCAAGGTCAATGAGACGCACGTCCGGCCCGGACATGAACAAGCCGGCGACTAGGGCCGCCACACCCGCAGCGGACGCCGGGCACAGACGAGGGCCGTCGTGCGCCGGCACCGCCTCCACGCGAGGCCCCGCCACATCCTGCACGTCGCGAACCAGATCGGTGGTCGCCCGGCTCCAGCCACCGCGCCCCGCGCAGAGCGACACATCGACCGCCGGGCAGCCGGTGCGGTCGGATGCGCCATTGCCTGGTCGATCTGCGAGCCGGCTAGTGCCGGGCTTGTCGTCAGGGGCGACGGCGCAACTGTTCGCCGACAGCAGCCAGGTAGTTCAGGTCCTGGATGTCGTCCGGCACCGGGTAGTAGGGGTCTACGTCGAGGGACCAGGAGGTCCCTGGCCTGGTCGTGGTCGCCAGGCGTAGCTCATCGACTTCGAGCTGTACCGGTTCCCGCTTCAGGGAGCCGGCACCGTGCCGTTTGGCATCGTCTGACCGGGCCCGCCCGTGCCGGGAGCAAACCTCATCGAGCTGCGGGTTCGCGCCCGAGGACGTCGGCGATTGCCGCGAGGTATGCGATGTGGGCGTCGGTCGAACCAAGCCCCAATCCCATCGTGAGGACCGCAGCGTGCGTCCCCCCGGCGTCACGCCACGACTCGACCTTTGCGGCGACCTCCTCCGGGCCCTTCCGGCTCATGACCACGTACTCGCCGCCAAAGCTTTCGACGGGCCTACCCTGCTGAACGACCCGCTCGCGTATCCGGTCCCAGGCGCCGAACACGTCCTCGGTCCGGCCACCGAAGATGAACCCATCGCCAACGCGAGCCGCCCGTTCGTGAGCGGCGTCGCTGTAGCCGCCCAGCCAGATCGGGATAGGGCGCGTGGGCTTGGGAGCAATGGAGGCGCGGTCGATACGGTCGAACCTCCCGCTGAAGTCGACCACTGGCTCGGTCCACAGCCGGCGCAGCAGAGCGATCTGCTCGTCCTCGCGGGCGCCTCGGGTGTCGAAGTTCTCGCCCAGAGCCTCGTACTCGACGTGGTTCCAGCCAATGCCCACACCGAGGCGCAGCCGCCCGCCTGACAGCAGGTCGACGTCGGCAGCTTGGCGAGCGATGAGGGCAGTTTGGCGCTGCGGGAGGACCAGGATCCCGGTGACAAAGCCAATACGCTCCGTCACCGCGGCGAGGTGGGCGAACATCACCAGCGGGTCGTGGAACGGATCGCGCTCGGTGTACGGACCGACCAAGGGCGGGACCCGGTCCGCATGCACTGCACCAAGCACGTGGTCGTAGGCCAGCAAGTGATCGAAGCCGAGCTCCTCGGTCGCCCGACCGATGCGGCGCACCGCCTCGGGGTCACCGCCCAGCTCGATCTGCGGATACACCACACCGATCTGCATGGCCCTCACCCTGCCACGAACGCCGGGTCCATCGAATGTTCAGCTGCGTCGACCCGAACAGGCGAGGGCCTGAGGTGTCCGCGCCTCGTCGGTGCTCCAGGCGCCAAGCGTCCCCGCTGGGTTCGCTCTCTGGCATAGTCCGTCGTCATGGCTGAGGTCGGCGAGACGCTCGTGGCTGGGTGGTACCAGTACGTCGACGCTTGCGACCTCGACCTCGGGGTCCGGCCGCCGGCGGCCCTCGTCGACCTGCCGGAACACGAAGCGGTCGACCAGGGCGAAGCGGTCGTTCCAGCTGGCGGCGTCGCGGATCCGCTCGGCCAGCCGCCGCGCTTCGGCGCCGACCAGGTCCACCAGGTCGACCTTGCGGCCGCTCAGCTCGTCCATCGGAAGGCCCCGGGAGGGAGTACGCGCGCAGCGGCGCCAGCCACACCTCCAGGTAGGCGGGCGCAGGCGCCGTCGATCGGTGCGGACGCGCCTGGCACGACCAGCGCGACTCGGCCGGGCGGTGCGGCGAGTCGAGCACCTTGACGATCAGCGGCACCGACCCCGACGCCGGCAACACGAGGTGGTGGGCTGCCCGGCGGCCCCGTCGACGTGGCCGATGTAGGGGCGTCCGGCAGCGCCTGGAGCGGGGGTGCGGCGACCGGACTGCCCGGGGTGAGCGGTTCCGCTCGGGCGGACGGGTTCGGGGAGCTGCATGGCTCCCGGCACGGCGTCAGCTCTTGGGGGTGAAGGGGTCCCAGGCCGGGGGCGCGGTGCGGAGGTGGTCGGTGAGCAGCTCCAGGAAGTGGTCGGGGGAGATCGAGCTCTCCTGGCCGTGGCCGAGGTGGAGCCGGGGGAGCAGGCCGCTGACCGGTGTCGCCGACCACACGGCGTCGCCGGTCTCCTCGTCTTGGAGGCGGGCGGCCAGCGGGGCCAGGTCGCGGCGGGGTCGGACCGGCCGGCTCTGCAGCTGGACCCAGCCCTCGTAGCGCAGCTCCACGTCGTAGCGCCGACCCCGGAGCCGAGCGAGGGTGACCCGCTCGCTGCGGGTGTTGACCGCCATCGGGTGGAGCCCGCTGACCCAGTCGCCGCTGAAGCGGTGGCCGCCGGCCTCGGGGGTGTCCTCGGCCAGCGTGACGACGGCGAGGTCGAGGTCGGGCCGCTCCTCGATCACGGCCCGGCCGTCCTTGAAGGCGGCGTCGCTGGCCTCGAGCGTGGCGTCCTCGTCGCCCCAGACGTCGCGATGCCGCTCGACGTGGTCGCACAGCTCGGGCAGTCGCCCGAGGACGTCCTCGTAGAGGGCGCCGGTGCGCTCGGTGTAGTCGGCGGGCAGGTTGTCGCCGTTGGCCAGCGCGGACAGCACCATCGACACCCGCGCCGCGTCCCGGTCGCGGCAGATGGCGAGGTCACCGGCGAAGGCCACGTCCTCAAGGAACGTGCGGCGCTGGACGGCGTCGTCGGGGGCGACCAGGGCGTAGATCGACACCAGCCCGTCCTGGTCGAAGTGGTTGTTCGACACCGCCTCCGCCTCGCCGGGTACCAGGTCGGGCCGCTCCAGCAGACGGAACGCCATCTGGGCGGACAGGTCGTCCTCGATCCCGGCCGGCGGCGGGTACCCCGGCCAGTGCGTCACGTTCAGCACAGTCCCCGGCGCCGGCGACCCGTCCACGACGACGCTCGGCCGTCCGTCGAGCAGTTGGTACGGAACGAACTTCACCCCACCTTCCTCCTTGGTGAGCGCTTCAGTTGAGAGGACGCAACTCGCTGCCCGCCATCGACACTTCGGCGGAGGATCCTCCGACGTAGGCCGCGAGGTGTTCGCCGGTGAGGGTGGAGCGGGCGGCGACGAGGTCGGCGGGGGTGCCCTCGAAGACGATGCGGCCGCCGTCGTGGCCGGCGCCGGGGCCGAGGTCGATGATCCAGTCGGCGTGCGCCATGACCGCCTGGTGGTGCTCGATGACGATGACCGACTTGCCGGAGTCGACGAGCCGGTCGAGCAGGCGAAGCAGGTGCTCGACGTCGGCGAGGTGGAGGCCGGTGGTCGGCTCGTCGAGGACGTAGACAGGCATCGCTCCGGTCCGGGCCAGCCCGGCCCCTCGCGCACGGCCGCCGCCCTTCTCGGCCATGTGGGTGGCGAGCTTGAGCCGCTGCCGCTCGCCGCCGGACAGAGTGGTGAGCGGCTGGCCGAGGCTGAGGTAGCCGAGCCCGACGTCGGCGAGCCGCTCGAGGATCTTGTGCGCGGCCGGCGTGCTCGCCTCACCGTGGCCGAAGAACTCCGCGGCCTCGGTCACCGGCATCGCGAGCACCTCGCTGATGTCCTTGCCGCCGAACTTGTACTCCAGCACCTCGGCCTGGAACCGCTTCCCCTCGCACTCCTCGCAGGTTGTGGCGACGCCGGCCATCATGGCCAGATCGGTGTAGACCACGCCCGCGCCGTTGCAGTTGGAGCAGGCGCCGTCGGAGTTGGCGCTGAACAGGCCCGGCTTGACGCCGTTGGCCTTGGCGAACGCCTTGCGGATCGGGTCGAGCAGCTTGGTGTACGTCGCCGGGTTGCTCCGTCGCGAGCCGCGGATGGCGCCCTGGTCGACCGTCACCACCCCGTCTCGGCCCGCCACCGAGCCGGTGATCAGCGAGCTCTTGCCCGACCCCGCCACGCCGGTCAGCACCACCAGCACCCCGAGCGGAATGTCGACGTCGACGTCCTGAAGGTTGTGGGTGTCGGCGCCGCGCACCTCCAGCATCCCCGACGGTGTCCGCACCGACGGCTTCAGGGAGACGCGGTCGTCCAGGTGCCGCCCGGTCACCGTGTCGCTGTCCCGCAGCCCGTCGACGCTGCCCTCGAAGACCACCTCGCCACCACCGCTGCCGGCGCCGGGGCCGAGGTCGACGACGTGGTCGGCGATCGCGATCGTGTCCGGCTCGTGCTCCACGACGAGCACCGTGTTGCCCTTGTCGCGCAGCTGCAGCAGCAGGTCGTTCATCCGCTCCACGTCATGGGGATGCAGGCCGATCGTGGGCTCGTCGAAGACGTAGGTGACGTCGGTCAGCGAGGAGCCGAGGTGGCGGATCATCTTCGTGCGCTGGGCCTCGCCGCCCGACAGCGTGCCCGACGGCCGGTTGAGCGAGAGGTAGCCCAGCCCGATCTCGACGAAGGAGTCGAGGGTGTGCCGCAGGCTCTGCAGCAGCGGCGCGACGGACGGCTCATCCAGGCCGGCCGCCCACTCCGCGAG
>DASQUK010000300.1:0-4476 GCA_035641315.1 Acidimicrobiales bacterium
CGTCGGGTAGACCCGCGGCATGACGGTCTACCGGGTGTACCACCGCCGCTTCGAGGCGTACCACAACCCCGACAACCCCAAGGGGGTCATGTCGACGTGGGACAGTGCGGCGACATGGGACGACAAGGCCAACGCCGAAGCGGTGGCCGAGGCGCTGAACGACCGGGACCGGCAACCCGAATACGGGGCGCTCGGCGAAGACGACTGGATCGTCGTCGACGACCGTGAACCCCCGCGGGTGATCGGGTAGAGGTTGCCGACCGAAGGGCGAGTTGGACCCCTGTGTGCCCTGTGAGCGCCCGCGAGCGGTCGGGATGGGCGCTGGGTGCCGACGATTACCGATTAACGGCGATCAGGAGGAGGCCGCTGGCAAATGGTTGACGACCGCCTGGGGCTGGCGCGCCCGATCGCCTCCGGCCAAACCGGTCGCGGGGTGCTCGTGCCCGTGCATCGGCGAGTCCGCGCAGCTGCGCTCCGGCTTCATCAACGGCATTCGGCATCTGCACGCTGAGTGGTGAGGTGACGGCCACACAGGGCGTTTAGCTGGTCACGGCACGGGTAAGCACAGACCACACGCGCGCAGTGTGCCCGGGAGGAACCATGACCAAGCACCATCCCCTCACGTGGTTGAAGTCGCGGGCCGTGACTGGCGTCAAGGACATCCCCACCAATGCCGCCTGGGTCGCCGGCCGGGCCCGCCGGTCGTCGTCGAGCGCCCTAGGGCGGGCGACCGATGCCTTGGGCGGCGCTGGCAGCTCGGTCGGCGAGGCGATCAGCCACGCCGGTCGCTCGGTCGTCGACGCCGTCCCCCTCGTCGGCTCGGAGAACGGCTCGGTCGAGACGCTCCTGCGTGACGCCCGGCGCGAGTCGGACGAGGCTCGAGCGGCCGAGCAACGGGCGTTGGCGCTGGCGGAGCAAGCGAAGCAGGCGGCCGACGAGGCGAGGCGCGCCGCCCGAGCCGCCCGCCAACGGGCGAGCGTGGCCGAGCGCGAGGCCAAGGCGCAGGCCGGCGAGCGAGTCGACCGCGTGCGTGCAGAGGTCGACGGGCAGGTCGACGCCGTCCGGCGGGACGGGGAGGAGCGGGTGAAAGAGGCACGGCGCGCGGCCGACGAGCGGGTGCGGGAGGCCAGGCGCAAGGCCGACGAACGGGTTGCGCAAGAACGGGAGCGCGCCGGGCAGGATGTCGACAAGATGGTCGCCGCGGCGCGCGCGGCGGCCGACGCCGACGCCGAGCGTGCACAGCAGGAGGCTGAGCAGCTGAGCGAGCGGGCCCAGCGGGCGGTCGCAGAGGCGACGGCAGCGTTGGCCCGGGCTAAGGAGCTGGCCGACAAGGCGTCGCAGGCAGCGCTGGCGGCGGCGGCCGACGCTGGGCGCGAGGCGGAGCGCTTGGCGGTCGAGGCCGGCCGAATCGCCTCCCGGGGCCCCGGCGATGGCGGTGGGCCGGAGAGCTCCCGGTCCCGGCGGTCCGGCGCACGGTCGTCCCGCAACCGGTCGCACCGTGCCCGATCCTCGGTCCGGTCGGCGGCCCGCAAGACGACCGCTGCCACCGGGCTGGAGCAGCAGTCGAAGACCGAGCTGTTGCGCCAGGCTGCGGCCATCGACATCGAGGGCCGCACCAAGATGTCGAAGGCCCAGCTCGTCCGCGCCATCGAGAAGGCGCCGGCCGCGTCCGGCTGACGCACCCACCCTCGGACCGGAGGTTGACACGATGTTGTTCCGTCGCAAGAGCAGGAAGGATCGGATGATGGCGGCACTGGGCCGCCTGCTCCCGTCCAGGCGGACGGTGGCCAAGGCTGCTGGGGTGATCAGCAGTGTGGCCGCCCTCACCGCGGCCAGCTCCAGCGTGTCGGCGCTGCGGCAGAAGCAGAGCTGATGCGGCGCCGCCGCCGGAGCGGCGAACGACCGCCGGTGGTGGTGCGCCGAGGCGACAAGGTCATCGACGCCAGCGTCCGCGCGCGTCTGTTGGGTCTGCACATCCTCGACATCGACGCTCACGTCGTCGTGGCCACGGCGCGCCAGGGCCACGGCTCGGCGAGGTGGGAGACCGGGCCGACCGCGCTCGGGGCGGCCAACCGGGGAGGGGTACCGCTACCGGCCGACGGCTCGACGCCACCTGAGCTGGCGCGGGCGGTGCGCCTGCTCGCCGAGGGATCGAGCGCGCTCGACGACGCCCGCCGGCTCCGCTGAGGCCCAGGCGCCGACGGGCGGCCTGCCACAGACCTGGGCGACCGACGCGGCGCGACGACCCGGTGGCCGTGGCCGAGACAGCCTCCACTACGCCGAGGTGGCGGCTGCCTACGTCGCCGCGTTCGAGGCCGGCAGCAATAGGCCAGTGGTGGACGTCGCCGACGCGTTCCATGTCTCAGCGAAGACGATCTCCAACAAGATCTTCAAGGCCCGCGATCGCGGCCTGCTCACGGCTCCGCCCCCGGGTCGGCCAGGAGGCGAGCTGACAGACCTCGCGAAGCAGTTGCTCCGCGAGGCGGGACTGATCCAGGAGGACGACTGATGGCGAAGCTGCCGCCGGGCATCCAGGCATGGACCCCGCATCCAGAGACCGGTCGGCCGCGGTACCTGGTGCGGTGGCGGACACCGGAGCGCAAGTCACGGATGCAAGTGTTCGACCGCCTGATCGACGCCAAAGCCGACAAGACCGAAGTCGACTCGGCCAAGAACCGTGGCATGTACATCGACGCGGCGCTTGGCCGGCAGACGTTCGACGAGTTCGCTCAGGAGTGGGCCGCCGCACAGGACACCTGGAAGGCAGGCACCCAGGACGCGTGGCCGAGCATCCGAGCCCGTCTACGGCCGCGGATCGGCGACGCCCCGCTCGCCAGCGTCGACCAGCTCGCCCTCAAGAAGCTGCGGGGCGAGCTGGCGAACAAGTACGCGCCGGCGACGGTGAAGCTGACGATGGCCTACGCCGGGATGATCCTGCGGGCCGCGCACGCCTCAAGGCGCATCGGCCACGACCCAACTGCTGGCCTGCGGGCGAAGCGCGGCAGGGCAGGGGAGCGGACTGGCCAGGTCGGTCCCGAGGACGTCCCGACTCGCGCTGAGGCGCTCGCGATCCTGGCCGCCACACCGGTGGCGTCCCGAGCCGCCGTAGCGCTCGGCTTGGCTGGCCTACGCGTCGGGGAGGTGCTCGGGATGACCGGCGACCGGCTCGAGCTTGACCAGCGGCAAGTGACCGTGGCCCGGCAGATGCAGGTCTACGCCGGGCAGCGGGTCCTCACGACCCCGAAGGCCGAGAAGGTGCGGACCGTCATCGTGCCGAACCTGGTGGCGGTCGAGCTGCGCCGCCACCTCCGTGACCACGTGGCCGAGGGGGTCCTATTCCGCGGCCTGCGGGGCGCCGAGATGCTGCGCCGCGACCAGTTCTACGCGTCGGCGTGGCGGCCGGCGCCGAAAGCTGCGGGGTTGGCCGAGGACCGGTTCAAGTTCCACTCGCTCAGGCACTTCTGCGCCAGCACGTTGCTGGCCGAGGGTACGCCGGTCACCGCGGTGGCCGGGCACCTGGGCGACACGGTCGAGACGCTGACGCGGGTCTACGCCCACTGGCTCCGGGACGACCGCGAGGTGCCTGCCGATGTGCTCGACCGGGTGCTCGCTCCACCGGACGCGCTACCAGCGCGTGATGACGCCGCTGGAGGCGACATCTAGTCTGCATTTTCCCTGGTCAGGGCATGTGGTGACGGTGAGCCGGCCTGTAAGCCGGGAGTGTGTGACGCCGGTTATCTGACCTGCGACGACGCAGCCACGATCAGCCTGACCTGCGGCTTTAGGTCATGTCAGATCACACCGAATCACGCCCAGTCCGGACTTGTCGCGCTACCAGCGCGCTATCAGGGCTCGTCGGCGTGAAGTACCTCGAGCGCCTCGCCCGCGAGCGCCTCCGCCGCCTCGCGCCCTGTGAGCACCTCGACCTTAAAGGCAGCACCCACACCACGGCATGGTGCGCTCCCCGGCTGAGAGCCGGATCGGCTCGCCGGCCTTACCCGGTTTCTGCAGGCGACCGGTGCCGAGTTCGTACTCGTCGAAGTGTGCGAGCACGTCGCGCATGTGCTTGATGTCGGGAACCGCGGCGTCGAAGGCGCGTACGTCAGCGTCGATGCGCGCTCGACCCCAGGGCCTGGCGGCGAGTGCGGCGAGGCGGAGATCCCTTGATCACAGGCGGCTCGGGAAAGTCCGCGTACCGCGAGCGGTATGTGCTGACGGCCTGGCGGTGCGCGAGTCCCAGCAGGCGGGCGACCTCATTGGCGTCGAGCAGGTCGGCGGGGTCACGACCATGATGACCGGGCGCCCATGGTTGACCGCCACATCGCTGGCGGCGGCCCCTGTGCAAGGAGCGCTCCGTGAAAGCTCGCCCCGCTTGCTTACATCAGGCCGCGAGCGCAGGATCGACCGTGATCTGATTGTGCACCGCCGTGACACCCGGCGCAGCCCAGGCAGCCTTCTCCGCTTCGCGGCGCTCAA
>DASQUK010000301.1:0-7874 GCA_035641315.1 Acidimicrobiales bacterium
CTACGAGGGCTTCGGCTTCCCGCCGCTGGAGGCGATGAGCGCCGGCGTGCCCGTGGTGACGACCGACACCGGGTCGCTCCCCGAGGTGGCCGGGCCGGGCGCCGACCTGGTCCCGGTCGGCGACGCGGAGGCCCTCGCGGCTGCGCTGGCGCGGCTGCTCGCGGACGACGAGCACCGCCGGGACCTGGTGGCCCGGGGTCGGGAGGTGGTGGCCCGCCACAGCTGGGACACCACCGCCGAGCGCTTCGCCGCCCTGCTGCACCGGGTTGGCGAGGAGGCGTAGCCCCTTTCTGCCCGCGCTCACCCGTCGATATCGACAGTGAGCGCGGGCAGAACCGTGGGTCGGCGGCGGCCACCTACGATGATCCGCCGTGAGAGCGCTTGTCACCGGAGCTGGTGGCTTCGTCGGTGTCCACCTGGTCCGCCACCTCGAGGACTGCGGTGACGACGTCACGCAGCTCGAACGCGCCATCGACGGCGTCGACATCACCGACGCGCCCGAGATAACCGAGGCGGTGGTCGCCGCCAAGCCGACCGCCGTCTACCACTTGGCGGGCGCCGCCGACGTCGGTGGCAGCTGGGACACGCCACACGAGACGTTCCTCGCCAACGCCCTCGGCACCCTCAACGTGCTCGAAGCCAGCCGCGAGGCCGGCGCCGAGCGGGTCCTGGCCGTGAGCAGCGCCGACGTCTACGGGCGGGTCACCGAGGACGAGCTGCCGCTCGACGAGGACCAGCCGCTGCGCCCCGTGTCCCCCTACGCCGCCTCCAAGGTGGCGGCCGACGCCCTGGCCCAGCAGGCCTGGCTCGGGCACCGCCTGCCGGTGGTGCGGGTGCGGGCCTTCAACCACCTGGGCCCCGGCCAGACCGACCGCTTCGTCGCCCCGTCGCTGGCCGCCCGGATCGCCCGCAACGAGCGGGACGGCGGCGACAGAGTTCCCATCGGCAACCTGACGCCGCGGCGCGACGTTACCGACGTCCGCGACGTGGTGCGGGCTTACCGGCTGCTGATCGAGCACGGCGAGCCAGGCGAGGTCTACAACGTGTGCAGCGGCCGGGCCGTCGCCGTCAAGGAGATCGCCGACCTGCTGCTGGGCATGGCGGAACGGCCGATGCGGCTGGTGGACGATCCTGCGCTCCAGCGCCCGGTCGACATCCCGGTGCTGGTGGGCGACAACACCCGCATGGCCCGCGCCACCGGCTGGTCCCCGACCATCCCCCTCGAACAGACCCTCGCCGACGTGCTGGCCGACTGGCGGTCGCGCCTCGGGCGCTGACAACCTGGCCGATCCCTCGACGGAGCCCTAGGAGACTTACATCGTGACCAAGCGAGCGCTCGTCACCGGCATCACCGGGCAGGACGGCTCCCATCTGGCCGAGCTGCTGCTCGACAAGGGCTATGAGGTGCTGGGCATGGTCCGGCGCACCAGCACGGTCAACTGGGAGCGGATCGGCCATCTGCAGGACCGCATCACGTTCGTGCACGGCGACCTGCTCGACCAGGTATCGATACTCACCATCCTCCAGGAGCACCGGCCGCACGAGGTCTACAACCTGGCCGCTCAGTCGTTCGTGCCCACGTCGTGGCAGCAACCGGTGCTGACCGGCGAGTTCACCGCCATCGGCGTCACCCGCATGCTCGACGCCGTCCGCACGATCGACCCCGACATCCGCTTCTACCAGGCGTCGTCCAGCGAGATGTTCGGCAAGGTGATGGAGACGCCCCAGCGGGAGTCGACACCCTTCTACCCCCGCTCGCCCTACGGGGTTGCCAAGGTCTACGGCCACTGGATCACGGTCAACTACCGCGAGTCGTACGACCTCCACGCCACCAGCGGCATCCTGTTCAACCACGAAGGGCCGCGGCGCGGCCTCGAGTTCGTGACCCGCAAGATCACCCACGGCGCCGCCCGCATCAAGCTCGGGCTCGCCGACGAGCTGCGCCTCGGGAACCTCGAGTCCAAGCGCGACTGGGGTTACGCCGGCGACTACGTCGAGGCCATGTGGTTGATGCTCCAGCAGGACACGCCCGACGACTACGTGGTCGCCACCGGCGAGACCCACTCGGTGCGCGAGTTCTGCGAGCTCGCGTTCGACCGCGTGGGGCTCGACTGGGAGAAGCACGTGGTCGTGGACGAGAAGTTCTTCCGGCCGGCGGAGGTCGACCTGCTGGTGGGCGACGCCTCCAAGGCCCGCAGCGAGCTGGGCTGGGAGCCGAAGACCACGTTCGGAGGCCTGGTCAACCTGATGGTCGACGCGGACCTCGCCCTGCTCGAGGGCAAGCTCAAGGGCATCGCCTGAGCGAGCGTCCGCAATGCAGCGAGCCCCGGGCCCGAGCGGCCCGTCGCCGGAGGCGACAGGAGCGGGAAACGCAGCGTCGGAGCCCGAGAGGCCCGGCCGCAGGCCAAGAGCGGGAAGCACGATGCGCGCGGCGGTGCTGGCGGGGGGCGTCGGCGCCGCCCGCCTGCTCAGCGGGATGGTGAAGGTGGTGCCGCCGGCCGACGTGACCGCCATCGTCAACACCGGCGACGACATGGTGCTGCACGGGCTGGCCATCAGCCCCGACATCGACACGGTGACGTACACGGTGGCGGGCGCCATCGACCCCGAGCGGGGCTGGGGGCTGCGGGACGAGTCGTGGCACGCCATGGAGGCGCTGGCGCGCTACGGCGGGGCCACGTGGTTCCGCCTGGGCGACCGCGACCTGGCCACCCACCTGTACCGCACCCAGCGCCTGTCGGAGGGCGCCGGCCTGGCGGCGGTGACCGCCGAGATCGCCGCCGCTTGGGGCCTGGAGCTGCGGGTACTACCGGTGACCGAGCAGCCGCTCCGCACGATGATCACGCTGGCCGGCAATCGCGCTGGCACTGGTGAGGAGGTCCCGTTCCAGGACTACTTCGTGCGCCGCCAGCACGCCGTGCCGGTAGCCGCCGTCCGCTTCGCCGGGGCTGACCAGGCCCGCCCCGCCCCGGGTGTGCTCGACGCGCTCGCGGCCGCGGACGTCGTCGTGGTGGCGCCGTCCAACCCCATCGTGTCGATCGCGCCGGTGCTGGCCGTGCCCGGTGTCCTGGAAGCGGTCGAGGCTCGCCGCGACGACGCCGTGGCCGTGTCGCCGCTCGTGGGGGGACGGGCACTCAAGGGCCCCGCCGACCGCATGCTCCGCGAGCTCGGCCACGAGGACTCGGTGGTGGGCATCGCCCGCCTCTATGCCCCGTTCGTCGGCACGCTGGTCGTGGACACCCTCGACGCCGAGGACGCCGATGCCGTGCGAGCAGCCGGTTTGCGCTGCATCGTGACCGACACGATCATGCGGGACCCGGCCGCGGCGGCGGCGCTGTGCGAGGTCACGCTCGGCCGGTGATCCGGCATGCGGGCAGAAGCGAAAGTGGTGGCTCAACGATGAGCGTGCTCGAGATCCTGCCCGTAGAGGGCATCGGCGAGGTGCGTCCCGGCGACGACCTGTCCCGGCTGCTGGCCCAGTCGGCCCGCGACCTGCGCGACCGCGACGTGGTGGTCGTGACGCAGAAGGTCGTGTCCAAGGCCGAGGCCCAGCTGGTGCCCATCAATCCCAACGACCCCGATAGCAAGGCGCGGATCGTCGAGGGCGAGTCGGTGCGGATCCTGCGCCGGCGCGGCGAGCTGGTGATCTCCGAGACGCGCCACGGCTTCGTGTGCGCCAACGCCGGCGTCGACCTGTCCAACGTGGAGGACGGCTGGGCGGCATTGCTGCCCGAAGACCCCGACCGCTCGGCCCGGCGCCTGCGCGACGGGCTCCGGGCTCGGGTGGGGGTCGACGTGGCCGTGATCATCAGCGACACGTTCGGGCGAACCTGGCGCCGCGGCCTCACCGACGTGGCCATCGGCTGCGCCGGCATCCGAGCCGTCATCGACCTGCGGGGGACCGCCGACGCCGGGGGCCGCGAGCTGCAGGTGACCGAGGTGTGCGTGGTGGATGAGCTCGCCTGCGCCGCCGAGCTGGTGATGGGCAAGGCGTCGGGCATCTGCGCCGCCGTGGTGCGGGGCGTCGATCCCAGCTGGCTGGGCAGGGGTGAGGTGCGGGCCGAGGTCGTGCGCACGCCCGCCGAGGACCTGTTCCGCTAGCGCCGCCGCGCTGGCACCCACCCGGGCGGTCAAGAAGGCGACCGTCAAGAAGAAGGCGCCGGCGACCAAGAACCGGGCGGCGAAGAAGGCCAAGTGAGTCTTTGAAGAAAGGTGGCCAATTTGGCCACTTTTTCTTCAAAGACGTGGTCGTCGTCGCCCGATCAGCGCCCCTTGAACCACTCCAGGGTGCGGGCCACGCCCTCCGGCAGCTCGGTCCACGGCTTCCAACCGAGGTGGACGGCGGCCCGCCCGGGATCGAGCGCCGAGCGCAGCAGCTCGCCCTGGCGCATCGGCGCGTTGGCCGCGGGACGGTCCACTCCGGCCACGGCGGCCATGGCGGCGTAGAGCTGGTTGACCGACGTCTCGACCCCGGTGCCGATGTTGAGCAGCAGCCCACCGCCCTTGTTGGCCGCCCGCACGAAGGCATCGACGACGTCGTCGACGTAGATGTAGTCGCGAGTCTGCTCGCCGTCGCCGTAGATCGTGGACATCTCGTCGGCGAGCAAGCGCCCGGCGAAGATCGCCACCACCCCGGCCTCGCCGTGGGGGTCCTGCCGGGGCCCGTAGACGTTGGACAGGGCCAGCGCCGTGAACTCCAATCCGTGCAGCTGCCGGTAGACGTTGAGGTAGTCGAACGCGACCCGCTTGGACACGCCGTAGGGCGACCCCGGGTTCTGCGGGTGCGACTCCTTGCACGGCAGGTCCTGGGGCGCCGGCTCGCCGTAGATGGTGCCGCCGCTCGAGGCGAACACGACCTTACGGGACCGGGCCACCCGGGCACCCTCGAGCACGTTGATGGTGCCGATCACGTTGATCTCGGCGTCGTGCGCCGGGCGGGCCACCGAGACGCGCACGTCGGCCTGGGCCGCCAGGTGGAACACCACTTCGGGCTCACGGCGGGCGATGAGGTCGACGAGCTGCGGGTCGCGGACGTCGATCTGGTGGAACGTCAGGCGGTTGGTCCGGTCGCGGCGCTCCGAGCGAGCCTCAGCCAGGTTGGCCAGCGAGCCCGACGACAGGTCGTCGAGCACGTCGACCTCGTGACCCTCTGCCAGCAACCGGTCGACCAGCACCGATCCGATGAACCCCGCCCCGCCCGTGACGAGGGTCTTCACGTCCTGCTCCTCACTCCTTGACGATCTCCAGGGAAACGGGCCCCATCGAGCTTGCTACCCGGCTCGACCATCTCACCATCGCCCACCACGCTGCCGCGCAGGACGTGGGCGCCTTCCCCCACCACGGCACCCTCGCCCACCACCGACTCGTCGATCACGGCATCGGCACACACCTGCACCCCCGGCAACAGCACGGCTGCCTCGACCCTGGCGCCGGCGGCGACGACAGCGCCGGCCCCGACGACCGAGCGCTTCACGGAGGCGTTCCCAGCCACCTCGGCGGCGGGGTGAACACCCTCGATTGGAGCTCCCCGGATCCCGTCGATGAGATCGAGCTGGGCCTGGATGTACTCACGGGGGGTGCCGGTGTCGATCCAGTAGCAGGCGTCGTCAAGGGCGTAGAGGCTGCCGTCTGCGACCATCGCCGGGAACGTCTCCCGCTCGACCGACGCCCGCCGCCCCTCTGGGATGCGGTCGATCACAGACGGCTCCAGCACATAGGTGCCGGCGTTGATGAGATCGGTCGGGGCCTCGCCCCGCGGCGGCTTCTCCACGAAGGCGAGCACCCGGCCCTCGTCGTCGGTCGGGACCACGCCGTAGCGGGACGGCTCGTCGACCCGGTGCAGCGAGATGGTGCCCTCGGCTCGGCGCAACTCGTGGAAGGCGACGAAAGCGGTGACGTCGAGGTCGGTGAGCACGTCGCCGTTGAGGACCAGGAAGCGCTCGTCGATCCCGGCGTCGCGGGCCGCGAAGCGGATCGCGCCGGCTGTGTCGAGCGGCTCGGGCTCGATGGCGTAGTGCAATGTGGCGCCGGCGCAGCGGCCGTCGGGGTAGGCGTCGCGGAAGCCGTCAGGCTGGTAGCCAAGCGACAACACGACGTCGTCGACCCCGTGCTCCACCAGGTGGCCCACCACATGCTCGATCATCGGCCGGTTGACGATCGGCAACATCTGCTTGGGCCGGTGGTGCGTCAGGGGGCGCAGGCGCGAGCCGAAGCCTCCGACCAGCACAACTGCACGCACATCAGCCCCCGGCCGTCGTCGTCGTGGTCGCGCCTTCGCCGGCGGTCGTCGTGGTGCCCTCGCCTGCCGTCGTGGTCGTCGTCGCGCCCTCGGCCGTCGTCGTGGTCGAGCCCGCCTCGGTCCCGGCGTCGACGGCGCCCAGCTCGGCCAGCCGACTCGCGGTCTCGGGCTTGGGGATGTCGGTCTCGCCCTCGGGCATGAAAGCGATCGTGTAGCCCTCGCCGTCGCCCCGGAAGCGGATGTCGTCGAGCCCGCTGGTCAGCAGCGCCGGCTCGGCGCCCTCGTCCTGGACGTTCTCCCACTGGGCGACCACCAGCTCGGCGTCCTCGCCGTCGCACTGGTCATCGCCCTCCCTCCACGTCTGCTCTTCCCCGAGCTCGTTGGTGCCGATGGTCAGCTCGTCGCCGGACAGGTCGACGTCGGTGTCCTCCAGGAACGTGCCCAGCGTGGCGTTCTCTCCGGCGCCGCTCTGGGAGAACGGGTGGATGTGGATGACGCCGTCGCCGTGGGTGTGGATGCCGGTGGTGTTCTCGAACTCGGGGATGTTGGGCTGCCACTCACCACACACGTAGATGCCGAAGGCGGCGTGCCAGTGGTCACCGATCACCGGCGGGATGTCGGTGTCGCCCTTGCGCTCGTCGGCCGCGTACCAGACCAGCGCGGAGCCGAGCAGCACGATGGCGCCGATCACCCCCGGGAACAGGAGATTGCGCTGGCGGCCGGCGGAGGAACGGCCTCCGGCGCGCGCCGCCCGGGCGACCTTCTTGGCGGAGGATGCCTTACCCATAAGCGCTCTACGCTACCCCGCAGCACCCCTGTTGGTGGAACCGGGCCGGCGGGCTGTCAGCTCCTCGAACAGCGTCTCGTAGCGCTCGGCGACGGCCGCCGGCGACGCCCAGCGCTCGACGAAGGCTCGCCCGGCGGCCCCGATGGCCCGGGCCCGATCCGGGTCGTCGAGCAGTGCGGTCAGTGCCGCCGTGAACGCCTCCGGGTCGTCGGGAGGCACGGCCACCCCGGCGCCCGCCTTCTCCACCACCCGGGCCACCTCGGTCCCCTCGTCGACGCTCGCCAGCACCGGGCGCCCGGCCGCCAGGATCGAATAGGTCTTGGACGGCACGCTGGAACGGGCCAGTCCCCGGCGCAGCGGCACGACGTGGACGTCGCCGGCGGCGAGCACGTCGGCGAGCCGCTCGGCAGGCTGGAAGTCGACGAACCGCACGTTGTCCAGTCCGGCCGCCTGCCGTTCCAGGTCCGGACGGGCCGATCCGCCACCGTTGATCACGAACACCACGTCCGGCCTGTCGGCCAGCTCGCGGGCGGCGCCGATCAGCAGGTCCAGCGACTGGGAGAACCCGACGTTGCCGGCGTACATGACCACCCGCTTGCCAACCAGCCCCTGCTCGCGGCGGTAGCTGCCCGCCTCCGGATCGCGGGGCTGGATCCGCTCGGTGTCCACGAAGTTGGGGATCACCCGCACCCGGTCGAGCGGGTCGGCGACGGTCCCCTCGATCTTGGCCACCAGGTTGTCGCGCAGGTCGTCGGACAGGACCGTGACCGCGTCGGCGTGCCGGTAGGTCCACCGCTCGAGCCACGACGCGACCCGGATGACGCGGGGGTCGGTGATCGCACCGAGCTC
>DASQUK010000302.1:0-39796 GCA_035641315.1 Acidimicrobiales bacterium
CGGGCTCCCGCCGCACTGTCGCCGCCGGACGCCGGGCGATCACTCCTGGGGGAGGACGTCGCCGACACCGGCCATGTCGAGCACTCGCGCCACGGTGGCCGGCACCGAGCGCAGCACCACCACGGCGCCGTGCTGGTCGGCGGTGCGCTGGATATCGAGCAGGGCTCCCAGCCCGCTCGAGTCGCAGAACGACACGCCGCCGAGGTCGATGACCAGTTGCTCGGCGCCGGGCTGGTTGGCCAGCGCGTTCGTCACCTGCTCCACCACAGTGGGGCGCGCCACCAGATCCAGCTCGCCCGTCAAGCGCACGGCCAGCTTCGCCGGCGGATCGGCGTTGATCTCGATGTCGAAGCTCCGGTGCATCGACCCTCTTCCCCAGTGGTGGCGGCGCACACGGTAGGGGACGTGCCCGTCAAGCGAGCAGCTCACGCTCGATCGGCGTGCGGAAGCGGGACTTCACCCGCGCCGGGCCCAGCCACTTGCCGAGGCGAGCGGCGGCCTCGTCGATGGCGGCGGCCGCCTCCCGCCCGGTGTCCACGAGCAAACGGACGGCGACCTCGCCGTCGGCGCGCTGCGCCCAGCACCCGACGACGCGGCCGTCCGACCAGACCGTGGGGGCGATGTTGCCGGACCGGTCGTAGAGCACCTTGTCATCGGCGCCGTAGAACGCCCGGTCGGTCCAGCCCATGGCGGTGGAGTCGAGGGCGGGCAGCAGCGCCACCCACGGTTCGGGCGCGGCCTGCGGCTCCGCGTCGTCGGGCAGCACGTACCCGGTGGTCCCCGCGAGATCGACCTCGACGGCGCCGACGGCGGCGAGAGCGGCGCTGGCTGCGGCCTTGGTCCAGCCGGTCCACCAGGCGAGGTCGGCGAGCGTCGCAGGCCCGAAGCTGGCCAGCCAGCGACCGGCCAGCTCGGCCTGGGCCGTCGCCGTGTCGAGCGGCGCCTCGCCCTCGTCGTGCCACCGCGGCGCCGGCGACCAGCTGTACTGGCTGGACAACCACGAGCCCCGCGGGCGACCCCGCACGATGCGCTCGTCGGCGGCGAGCAGCGTCAGGACCCAGGTGGTCATCGACATCGTGCCGGCCCACTTCTTGCCCTCGCCGTAGCTGAGCTGGGACCGCAGCTCGGGGACGTCAGCCGACAGCTCGGCGCCGAATGCCTCGCCCCGTCGCTCGAGCGCCGCCAGGGTGGCATCGCCCACGCGCTCGAGCCAGGCGGCGCCGTCGCCGGCGATGCCGCCTTCCTCGATGAGGCCGGCGTAGCGGCGCCGCTGGATGGCGGCGATGGCCCGGGTGCAGGCGGCGTGAACGACCGGCACGAGCTCGAGCGGCACCACGAACAGCGTGCGGCGCATGCCGAGGATTCGCACGAGGCTGCGGTCCTCGTAGAGCGCCCGCTCGATGGCCTCGATCGTGGGGTCGTGCATCCGGGCTGCAGCGGACAGGAACACCGAGGCGGGATCGGTGGAGTGGAGGGCGACCAGCGACTCCGCCACCTCGCAGACGTGGGTCGCCCCGTGGGCCGGCGCCAGGCGATGCCGGACGCCGATCCGCGCCCGCCGCTCCTCGTCGCTGATGGATCTGCACGCGTTCACGGCGCCTACTTTGTCACACCCGATACGTACGCTCGTTCGTGTCGTAGGGATCGTTGGGGTCCACCCGCTCAGGGTCCAGCACGAGAGAGGATCGAGGCGATGGGTAAGCGCAAGCGCAAGCAGCAGGCCGAGCGTCGGCGGCGGCCGGCCGGGCGTCACACGGGTACGGGTAGCGGACGGGCCGCCCCGGGGCCCGGCGCCGGCGGCGCACGTGAGGGTGGCAGGCGAGCTGGTGCCAACCAGTTCCATCCCCGAGCGGTCGACGAGGTGATCGACCGGGCCGTGGCGGCCTGCGTGCTCGATTCCCGGGCAGGACCGGCCGCCGAGCTCGTCGCCGTGCTGGCACGCGGTCCGTCCCATCCCGAGGGCCCGGCGCTCGTCGACCGAGCGCTGGGCCAGGCGTTGGTCGACGCCGTCAGCGGCGCCTGGGCCCGGGGCTGGCAACCGGCCGACCTGCACCGCGTGGTCCAGCGCACGCATGGGCGCGCCCACGACCGATTGAGCGCCGTGGCCATGGGGCACGAGGCCCGGCGTTACGCCGACGACACGGTGCCGGTGCGCTGGCGGCTGCAGCTCGACGCCGTGGGCGCCGAACCGACGTCCGACTCTGGCGACCGCTGGGCCGTGCCCGTCACGCCCGAGCCGGACGATCTGTGGGGCGATGGCGTCCCCAGCATCGACGATCGCGCTCAGGCGGTGCGGGTGGCGGTGGAGACCTTGTCACTGATCCGGCGCCTCCCGCCGCTCCCCAAGCTGGCGCCCCGTCCGGGCGAGGCGACCCAGCCACGGCGGCGAACGCCTGGGCCGGACCGACCGCCCCGCGGGGAGGCCGGCCCAGGCGCGGATCCCCGGGTCCTGCACCGCGTGACGGCGCTGCTGGCCAAGGCCGAGTCGACGACCTTCCCCGACGAGGCCGAGGCCCTCACGGCCAAGGCGCAGGAGCTCATGACCCGTCATGCCATCGACATGGCGGCGATCGATGCCGAGCGGGGCGGTGGTCCTCGGGTGTCGGGCCGGCGCATCGGCATCGACGACCCCTACGCCCGGGCGCGGGTCACGCTGCTCAGCCAAGTGGCGGAGGCCAACCGCTGCCGGGCGGTCTGGTCGCAGGCCTTCGGCTTCGCCACCGTGTTCGGCGACGAGGGCGACCTCGACGCGGTCGAGATGCTGTTCACCTCGCTGCTGGTACAGGCGACCCGGGCGATGGTGGTCGAGCGCCCGCCCGACCGCCGGCCCGACCGGCGTGGTCGCCCAGGCGTCGGGAGCGCGGGTTCCGGGTCGGCGACACGGTCGTTCCGCCAATCGTTCCTCGTGGCCTACGCCCACCGCATCGGCGACCGGCTCCGCCATGCGAGCGAGGCGGCGGCCGCCGAGGCCCAGGCCGAGGCCGAGGCCGCCGGGACCGACGGTGGCCGTCACGGGCGCCCCGGTGCGTTGCTGCCGGTCCTGGCCCGCCGGGCGGAGGCCGCGGAGGCGGCAGCAACGGCGGCCTTCCCCAGGGTCAAGACCTTCTCGACCACGGCCCGAGATGCGCACGGTTGGGCCGCGGGGCGGCAGGCCGCCGACCGGGCCGACCTCGGCCTGCAGGGGACGCTCCCCGGCCGGCACCCGCCCAGTCCCCGCTCGCTGGGGGCGGCCTGAGGCCCGGACGGGCCGGGTCCCGCCGTCACCCCGGCGGGGCAGTGGCGACCTCCTGGGCCCACCGGTAGTCGGGCTTGCCGCTGGGGGAGCGCTGCACCTCGGATACGAGGTGCAGCTCGCGGGGCACCTTGTAGCCGGCGATCTTGGTGCGGCAGTGCTCCTGGACCGAGGCGAGCGACGGCGTCGTGCCCGGCCGGGGTTGCACCACCGCCGCCACCCGCTGGCCCCAGCGCTCGTCTGGCACGCCGACCACCAAGGCGTCGTACACGGCCGGATGCGACTTCACTGCCGCCTCAACCTCCTCGGGGAAGATCTTCTCACCGCCCGAGTTGATCGACTGCGAGCCGCGTCCCAGCAACGTGATCGAGCCGTCGGCCTCGACCCGGGCCAGGTCGCCCGGGATCACGTAGCGGGTGCCGTCGACCTCCACGAACGTCTCGGCGGTCTTGGCGGAGTCGCCCAGGTACTCGAGCGGGATGTGGCCGCTCCGAGCCACCCTGCCGATGATCCCCGACCCCGGCTCGACCGGCCGCAGGTCGTCGTCCAGCACCGCTGTGCCCGAGACAGGGGTGACGGTGGGCCCACCCTGCATGGCGGTCTTGCCCCTCTCAACCACCGTGATGCCGTTGGCACCGCCCTCCGACGACCCGATCGCGTCGGTCATCACCAGGTCGGGAAACCGGTCGAGGAACTGGTCCTTGACCGACGGCGAGAACACGGCCGCGGTCGACGACAGCGACAGGATCGACGACAGGTCGCGGCCCTTGCTGGGCTCGTCGTCGAGGGCCTCGATCAGCGGTCGCCCCATGGCGTCGCCGGTGATCATGATGGCGTTGACCTTCTCCTCCTCGACGAGCCGCCAGACCTCGTGGGGGTCGAAGTGGGCCAGCAGCACGACGTTGTTGCCGACGAAGCTCTGCCCCATGACGGCCCATTGGGTGGCGCCGTGCATCAGGGGGGCGATCGGCAGGAACGTGATCTGGAACCCCATCGCCTTGCCCCGCTCGACCAGATCCTCGGGGACCTGGGCCTTGGTCCCGGTGAGCACATCGATCCCGCCACCGAGGGCGAACAGCACGTCCTCGTGGCGCCAGACCACGCCCTTCGGCATGCCGGTGGTGCCGCCCGTGTAGAGGACGTAGCGGTCGTCGCCCGATCGGGGGCCGAAGTCGCGCTCGGGCGATTGCGCCGCCAGGGCGTCCTCGAAGTCGCGGCCGATCACCAACCGGTGGCCGAGCTCGGGCAGGCTTTCCAGCACGCCGTCGACGCGGTCGGCGAACGCCGCGTCGTGCACCAGCGCCTTCAGGTGCGCGTTGCCGAACAGGTAGGCCAGCTCGTCCTCGACGTAGCGGTAGTTGATGTTGATCCACACCGCCCGCAGCTTGAACACGGCCCACAGCGTCTCGATCCACTCGACCGAGTTGACCCCGTAGATCCCGACATGGTCGCCCGGACCGATGCCCTGGGCGGCGAGGTGGTGGGCGAGCCGGTTGGCCCGGTCGTCCATCTCCGCATACGTGCGGCGCTGGCCGTCGGCGACCAGGTACTCGCGGTCGCCGAAGTGGTCGACCGCGTGCTCGAACAGATCGGCCAGGTTGAACTCCACGTTCCCCTCCCCGTCGGCGCGACGTGCCTAGGTAGAACACGTTACAGACCGGCCGGCGCCCGAGCCCGGGCCAGCCCCGAAGTCACGCTGAGGTCAGCTGCGCCAGGTGTGGTGGCGGATGAAGTCGTAGACGCCGGCGAAGTCGCTGCGGGCCTTCTCCGGCAGGTCGGCCACGCCGCCGAGCAGCCGTGCGCCCCACACGATCTCGGCGTTGTGCTCCACCACCAGGGCCGAGTGCAGCGCGTCCTCCACCGACCTCCCGATCGCCACCACGCCGTGGTTGGCCATGAGCGCCGCAGAGCGATCGCTCAGTGCCGCCGCCACGGCGGCCGCCAGCTCGTCGCTGCCCGACGGGTGGTACTCGCACACGGGGACGTCGCCGCCGATGTACACGACGAACTCGTCGATGGCCGCCGGGATCGGTTGGCGCGCCACGGCGAACATCGAGGCGTGCTTCGCATGGCAGTGCACGACGGCTCCCGCCTCCGGGTAGGCGGCCAGCGCCGCCAGGTGCACCCCCTTCTCCGACGTCGGGGACCGGTCGCCCGCCACGACCGCGCCATCGAGGTCCACCACCACCAGGTCGTCGAGCGTCATCGCCTCGTAGTCGAGCGACGACGGCGTCACCACCACGGTGCCATCGTCGACCCGGCCCGACACGTTGCCGGCCGTGCCCTCGACGATGCCCCGCCGGTACATCGCCTTGGCCGCCGACAGCACCGCGTCCTTCACCTCGGCCAGCGGCCGGCCGTTGGGCTTGTCGTCGCCGTTCTTGCTCATCAGTTGGCTCGTTTGCGCTCGATCATGCGAATACCTCCGGGTTGGCGCAGTGCCGGGGGCGCTCGCCCCGCAGCACCCGCCCGATGTCCTCCGCGATGGTCGCGGTGTGGTTGACCTCGGTGTCGTAGGTGGCACCGCCGATGTGGGGCGTGAGCACCACGTTGTCGAGCCCGGTCACGGGATGGTCGACCGGGAGCTGCTCGCCGGCGAAGTGGTCGAGCCCGGCGCCGCCCAGGTGGCCGGATCGCAGCGCCTCGGTGAGCGCGTCGAGGTCGTGCAGACCCGCCCGGGCGGTGTTGAGGTAGACGGAGCCCGCCGGCATGGCCGCGAACTGGTCGGCGCCCATCATCCCCATGGTCTCCGCGGTGACCGCTGCGTGCATCGACACGACGTCGGCGTCGGCCAGCAGCTTGTCCAGCGAGTCGTGCGTCGCCTCCGGTGAGTACGGGTCGAACGAGTTGACCCGCATGCCCAGAGCCTCCAGCCGCCAGCGCACCGCCCCGCCCACCGCGCCCAGTCCCACGAGCCCAGCCGTGCGCCCGGCGATCTGCCAGGCGCGGAAGCGCTGGTAGGGGATGCTGCCGTCGCGGAACACCTGGCCGGCCCGCACGTCCCGGTCGGCCGGCAGCAGGCGACGGGTGACGGCCAGCAGCAGTGCCAGCGTCAGCTCGGCGACGCCATCGGCGTTGCGGCCCGGCGTGTGCAGCACGGGGATGCCCCTCGCCGTGGCGGCGGCGATGTCGACGTTGGTGGGATCGCCCCGGGTCGACCCGATCACCCGCAGGGGCCGGTCGAGCACGGGCCCGCTGACGAAGTCGGCCTCGCACACCAGCACCGTCGCCCCCAGCGCGTCGACCCGCTCGGCCAGCGCGGCGCCGTCCCAGATCCGCAACGGGCGCTGGTCGATCCAGGGGTCGTACGTGACGTCGCAGAGCTGGCGCAGGGCGTCGAGGCCCGGCCCCCGGCAGGCGGCGGTCACCAGCGCGACGGGCCGATCCCGGCCGGCCGAGCCCTCGCCGGTGCCCTCCGACAAATCTGACATGGGCGTCACACTAGGGCAGCGCCGGCCGCTGCGGCCGGCTAGGGTCAAACCTGACGTTGGCGTCAGTTAGCAGGAGGCGAGACGGTGGCCGAATCGCAGCAGACCGGCGTCGGACTCATAGGCGAGGACGACTACGACCCCTTCGAGGCGTTCAATCGCGCCATGGGCGCGTCCGGCGACGCCACCCCCTACCCGACGTTCGCCCGCCTGCGGGCCGAGGCCCCGGTCCACCCGGGGGTCCCGGACCTCGGCGCCGTGGACTACGACGAGAGCTCGACCTTCACGGCCTACAGCTACGACGCCGTCCACACGATCCTGGGCGACGGCGAGACGTTCAGCTCGGCGGGCTACGGCGAGGTCATGGGCGTGCTCATGGGCCGCTCCATCCTGCAGATGGACGAGCCCGAGCACCACGCCTACCGGTCGATACTCCAGCAGGCCTTCACCCGCACCGAGATGGGGCGCTGGGAGGTCGAGCTGGTGGGCCCGCTGGTGAACGGCATGATCGACGAGTTCGCCACCGACCACCGCGCCGAGCTGGTGGGCCAGCTGCTGTTCATGTTCCCGGTGCGGGTCATCGCCGCGTTGCTCGGGCTGCCGGAGGCGGACCTGCCGCGGTTCCACCGCCTGGCCGTCGAGCTGATCGGCGCCACCACGGTGGACTGGGACCGCGCTCTGGCGGCGTCCGCCGCCCTGCGCGACTACCTGGCGGGCATCGTGGACGAGCGCCGGCGCTCCCCGGCCGAGGACATGATCTCCGTGCTGGTCGGCGCCGAGCACGAAGGCCAGCGGCTGACGGACGAGGAGATCTTCGCGTTCTGCCGGCTGCTGCTCCCCGCCGGCGCCGAGACGACCTACCGCTCGTCGTCGAACCTGCTGTTCGGCCTGCTCACGCACCCCGAGCAGCTCCAGGCCGTCCGGGCCGACCGCAGCCTGGTGCCGCTGGCGATCGAGGAGGGCATCCGCTGGGAGCCGCCGCTGCTGATCATCTCCCGCACCGCCACCCGCGACAGCGAGGTCTGCGGCGTGCGCATCCCGGCGGCGGCCAGCGTGGTGTGCAGCCTGGGGTCCGCCAACCACGACGAGGCCCGCTGGCCCGACGCCGAGCGCTTCGACATCTTCCGCGAGCGTCGGCCCCACATCGGCTTCGCCCACGGCCCGCACGTGTGCCTCGGTATGCACCTGGCGCGCATGGAGACCCACGTGGCGCTCGCGGCGCTGCTCGACCGCCTGCCCGGCCTGCGCCTCGACCCCGCTGCGCAGGCGCCCTACGTCTCCGGTCGCGTGTTCCGGGCGCCCCCCAGGTTGGACGTCGTCTGGGATTGACGCGAGCGTTTCAGCTCGTGAGCGCGACGAGTACGACGAACACGCCTGCCAACCCGACCGACCCCAAGCTGGCCGACGAGCTGGTCGGCACCGTGCGCGACTGGGTGCGCAAGGACGTCGTGCCGGTGGCGTCGGACTACGAGCACGAGGACCGGTTCCCCGAGCCGCTGGTGGCGCAGATGCGGGCGTTCGGGTTGTTCGGGTCGAAGGTGCCCGAGGACTACGGGGGGCTGGGCCTCGACACCGTGACGTACGCCCGGCTGATGGAGGAGCTGTCCTACGGCTGGATGTCGCTGGCGGGTGTGCTCAACACGCACACGATCCTGGTGACGCTGCTGGTCCGCCACGGTACGCCCGAGCAGAAGCAGCGCCTCCTGCCCGTGATGGCCAGCGGCGAGGTGCGGGGGGCGTTCTCGCTGTCCGAGCCCGACGCCGGCAGCGACGCCGGTGCCATCCGCGCCAAGGCGACCCCCGACGGCGACGAGTACATCCTCGACGGCACCAAGATGTGGGTGACCAACGGCGAGCGGGCGGGCCTGGTCGCCCTCGCGGCGCGCACCCCCGAGGGCATCACCTGCTTCGTGGTGGAGAAGGATCCCGGCGCCAGCTTCGGCGGTATCGCCACCAGCAAGACCATCGGCAAGCTCGGCTACAAGGGCATCGAGACGGTGGAGATGACCTACAGCGGCCACCGCGTCCCGGCGTCGTCGGTGCTGGGCGGCCCGGACGGGCTCGGCCAGGGGCTGCGCTACATCCTCGGCGCCCTCGAGGTGGGCCGCGTGAACATCGCCGCCCGGGCCGTGGGCGTCGCCCGTGCCGCCTTCGATGCCGCCATGCGCTACGCGCACGAGCGGGAGACCTTCGGCGTCCCGATCCACAAGCACCAGGCCATCCAGTTCAAGCTGGCCGACATGGCGACCCGCGTGGAGGCGTCCCGGCTGCTGACCCGCAGCGCCGCCGAGAAGGTCGACGCCGGGGAGCGGGCCGACGTCGAGGCGGGCATGGCGAAGCTCTTCGCCTCCGAGACGGCGCTGGAGGTGGCGACAGAGGCCATGCGGATCCACGGCGGCTACGGCTACACCACCGAGTTCCCGGTCGAGCGCTACTACCGGGACGCGCCGTTGATGATCATCGGCGAGGGGACCAACGAGATCCAGCGGGTCGTCATCGCCCGCGGCCTGCTGCGCCGCTGGGCGGATCACCCCAACGTGTAGAAAGCACAGGTGCCGACCAAGACCCCGACCCGGCCGCGGGGCGTCGCCACCCGGGGCAAGTTGCTCGACGCCGCCGTGCCGGCGCTGGCGGAGAAGGGCTACCACGCCACCCGGGTCGACGACATCGTGCGCATCGCCGGGGTCTCCCACGGCACCTTCTACCTGTACTTCGCCAACAAGGACGACCTGTTCCGCACGCTGGCGGAGCGCTGCGCCGACGAGGCCGACGCGTTGGCCGCGTCGCTGGGCGTGATCGACGAGGGCCCCGAGGGCGTCGCCGCGCTGCGGGCGTGGCTGGCCGAGTTCCTCGCCTTCTACCGGCGCTACGGCGTCGTGGTCCGGTCGTGGGCCGAGAACCAGGTGACCGACCGGGCGCTCGCCCGGCTGGGCAGCGCCTCGTTCGCCCGCATCACCGCCACTCTGTGGGCGTCGATGGCGAAGGTGCCCAACAGCACGCCGCGCGGGCTGGAGCTGCGCTCGGCGGCGCTGCTGGCGATGATCGAGCGCTTCGCCTACGTCACCACCAGCCGGGATCTGGGCTTCACGGAGGACGCGCTGCTCGACAACCTGGCGCTGGTGGTCCACCGCGGCTTCTTCCGGGGCAGCGCATTACCCTGACGCCCGTGTCAGCCCTGGGGAGGGGACCGGCGCGGCACTCATCCACGATCGTGCCGTTGGTGGGCGCCTTGGCGCTCGCTCTGGGGGCCTCCTGCGCCGACGACGCGGACCCGGCCGATGCGGGCGCGATCGACGAGTGCGACTGGCCGATGTGGGGCCACGGCCCGAGCCGCAGCTTCTCGTACCCCTGCGAGACGGCGCTGTCCCCGGCGACCGTCGGCGAGCTCGAGGAGGCCTGGTTCTTCAACGCCAAGGACACCGTGACGGCCACGCCCGCCGTGGTCGACGGCACGGTGTACGTTGGCGACTGGTCCGGGAACTTCTACGCGCTCGACCTCGACACGGGCGAGCCCCGCTGGACGTTCGAGGCCCGGGTCCATCCCCGCGTGTACGCCGGGCAGATCGTCTCGTCCGCGGCGGTGGCCGAGGTGGCAGGGGAGCGGACCGTGTACTTCGGCGCCGGCAACACGCTGTACGCCCTGCGCGCGGCTGACGGCGAGCTGCGCTGGCAGCACCGGGTGGGAGCCCCGGGCGACGACGACGATCCCCGCGAGATCGAGTCGTCGCCGGTCGTGGTCGGCGACATGGTGATCTTCGGGTCCGACGTGCACAACGCCGACGACGGGACACCGGCCGGCGTCTTCGCGCTCGACGCCGCCACGGGCGAGGAGCGCTGGGCCACGGTGACCGCGCCCACGGACGAGCCGAACGGGGCGAACGGTGAGGCCGCCGACGCCGCCACCCGCGACGACCCGACGGGCGCCGGCTGCGCCGACGTGTGGGGATCTCCCAGCGTCGATCTCGAGCGCCGGCTGGTGTTCGTGGGGACCGGCAACTGCACCGCCACCGACCGCTGGGGCAGCAACTCCGAAGCGATCATCGCCCTCGACCTAGACACCGGCGAGAAGCGCTGGGGCTACCAGCCGCACGAACCCAACCGCGACGACCTCGACTTCGCCGGCGCCCCCAACCTGTTCGAGATCAACGGGCGGGCCGTCGTAGGCCTGGGCAACAAGGACGCCGTCTACTACGCGGTCGACCGCCAGACCGGCGAGCCCGTGTGGGACACCCGGGTGGCCGAGCCCGGCATCCCCGAGCCCGACGGCAACTTCTCGACCGGTGGGTTCATCGGCCCGACGGCGCTGGCCGACGGCATCATCGTCGGCGGGACCGCAGTCGGTGGTGCGCCCTACCTGCACGCCATCGACGCCGACACCGGCGACATCGTGTGGCAGCAGGACGTGGCCGCCCCCACCTACGCGGCCGCCACCGAGGCCAACGGCGTGGTGTTCATCGGCGGCACGGACTTCATGTTCCGGGCACTCGACCTCCGGCGCGGCGACGTCCTGTGGGAGCGCGAGATGAGCGGCGCCGTCTCCGGGGGCGCCGTCGTGGTGGGCGACGACGTGATCGCGGTCGCCGGCATCCGGGAGCCCGGCATCGACAACCCGAGCGAGAGCAGCGGGGTCTACCGGTTCTCGCTCGGGGACGGGGACGACGACGTGGCGGCCGGCGACGACACGAGGCCGACCACCAGCACGACCACCGCCGCCGCGGGTCCGCCGGCGACCAACTCGCCGGAGGCGCTGGCCCAGCCCTGCGTGGCCACTGCGTGCCCGCTCGACTTCACCATCAGCCGCGACCGCGTGGTCGGCGACACCGGCAGCGGCACCGTCCAGGTGACGCTCGATCCGTTCCGGATCGACGTGCGGGCCGACGGCCTCGGCTCCCCGGAGCGCTGGCTGCGGCCCGGGACCCCGGCGGCGGCCGAAGGGGCGACCGCCTTCGGCGTCTACCTGTCCCAGGGCACCGACAACCCGGTGGGTGGCCTGGTGTGCGTCCTCGACCCCGACCACGACTGCACCGGCACCGACAACCCGGCGCCGGGGGCGACGTACGACCGGATCAGCATCCTGGCCGTCGTCGAGCCGGGCGAGCTGCCCTCCATCGCCGAGGGCGTCGAGCGGATCGTTTCCACCAACGGGTTCGACGTGCCCATCACGCCGGGAGGGTGAGCGTGACCGTGACACGGAGGCGATCGCAGACATGGGCGCTCGTGGCCGCCGCCGCGGCCGCCGGGCTGGTGGCGTGCAGCGGCGACGACGGTGGCGGTGAATCCCGGCCCGCCACCGAGACGACGGCCAGGGAACCACCCGCGGTCATCGTGCTCAGCACCGAGGGCAACAACCTCAACGCCTACGAGACCGAGCCGCCGTTCGAGAAGCAGACAGTGATACGAACCGCCGCCGACGATCCCGACGGCCTCGACATCAACGGCCAGGTGTGCATGCTGCCCGACGAGCCCGAGGGTGCGCGATCAGCGCAGCCGGGGCCCGAGCGGCCCGGCGCCGGAGGCGCCAAGAGCGGGAAGCATGTTCGCTTCGTGGCCGGCGAGGACACCGGCCAGCCCGAGCGGCCGCCCGGCTGGGGCATCTTCGAGCTGGAGGGCGACGCGGTGGGCGAGCTGGAGGCCCGCCAGGTGGGCCGGCTGGTGCCGACCTACCAGACCGACGGGCCCGAGAACTACGGCTGCGGCGTGCTGTCCGACGGCCGCATCGTCACCACCGACATCGGCAACCAGGTCACCGGTCCGCCGACCGGGCAGCTCATCGTCTGGTTCCCGCCGTTCGACCGCGACGAGGTGCCCTACTGCAAGCTCGACGTGGCGCTGCCGACGCCGGGCGGCATCCACGTCGTCGACGGCGTCGTCTACCTCGCGGCGGCCCGCGGTCCGGGACCGGGCATCTACCGCTACGAGGAGCCGTTCCCCACGGGCCCCGACGCCGCGGGCGGCTGCGGCGAGGTCGACGGGGCCGGTGCCCCGTTGGCCGACGAGGTGCACAGGGAGCTGTTCATCCCCGCCGACGATCACGTCGCCACCCCCAACGCGGTCGTGGGCGCGCCCGACGGCGGCTTCTACCTCTCCAGCGCCTTCACCGGGGTGCTGGCGGAGTACGACCGGTCGGGCCGTTTCGTCCGCACGCTGGTGACCCCGCCGCCCGGGGAGCAGCTCGGCGCCGAGCCGTACTCGACCGGTGCGCCCATCGGCATGGGCGTCGATCCCACCGCCGGCGCCCTCTACTGGGCCGACATCGCCATCGGCATCGGCGAGCAGATAGGGCCGGTGGACGGCGCGGGTACGGTGCGGCGCATCACGTTCGACGCTGCGGGCGACCCCGAGCGGGCCGAGGTCATGGACGACGGTCTCGACTTCCCGGACGGCATCGGCATCTACCAGCCCGGTTGATGTCCTCGACCACCGGGGGCTTCCGATTCTGACCAACCGTCCTTGACTTCGAGCGCGCTCGAACCCGTACGGTCGGTCGGGATCGCTGATCCGCCGCACCGAAGGAGAGCCCCATGGAGCTCGGAGTACATGTCGTCAACTTCAACGTCGCCGGGGCCACGGAGGCCATAGGCGCCGAGGTGGCACGCGTAGGCGAGGCGGCCGAGGCCGCCGGGGTGAGCGAGCTGTCGGTGATGGACCACTACTTCCAGATCGGCGGAGTGGGCCCGGCCGAGGACCCGATGCTCGAGGGCTACACCACGCTGGCGTTCCTGGCGGCGCACACGTCGACGACCACGCTGGGGCTGCTGGTCACGGGCGTCACCTACCGTCATCCCGGGCTGCTGGCCAAGGTGGTGACGACCCTCGACGTGCTGTCGGGCGGCCGGGCCCAACTGGGGATCGGCGCCGCCTGGTTCGATCGCGAGCACCACGGCCTCGGGGTGCCCTACCCGCCCGTCTCCGAGCGGTTCGAGCGCCTGGAGGAGACGCTGCGGATCTGCCTGCAGATGTGGGACCCGACCGACAACGGCCCGTTCGAGGGCAAGCACTACCGCCTGGCCGAGACGTTGTGCTCGCCGCCGCCGCTCAGCCGGCCCCACCCGCCGATCCTCATCGGGGGCAGCGGCGAGCGCAAGACGCTGCGCCTGGTGGCCCGGTACGCCGACGCCTGCAACCTGTTCGCGACGTCGCCCGACGGGGTCGCCCACAAGCTCGACGTGCTGCGGCGGCACTGCGACGAGGCGGGCCGGTCCGAGTCCGAGATTCACAAGACGATCCTGGCGATGTCGAGCGACGCCCGGTCCGCCGGGGATGTCGACCGCTTCGTCGGCGAGATGGCCGACTACGCCAAGCTGGGCGTCGAGACCGCGATCGTCATGCCGCCCGGCGACCGACCCGCCGAGTGGATCGAGCGGTTCTGCGCTCCCGCCGCCGCCCGCCTGGCGGAGCTGCCCTAACTAAGGGGTCAGCGGAGCCCCGTGCGGCAGGGCAGAGTGTCGCCATGCGCATCGGCATGCTGGCACCCATGCCCTCGGAGCTACGGCCGCTGGTGAAGCGGCTCGGCCTGCGGCCGGCCCCGGCGCCGGCGGACGGGACGGGCGGCGCGGGGCGCAAGGTGCACGAGGGGCGGCTGGGTGCCGCCGAGGTCACGGCCGCGATGACCGGCATGGGCACCGCCGCCGCGGCCGCCGCGGCCCGGCGCCTGCTGGACTCCCAGCCCGTCGACCACGTGGTGGTCGTCGGCATCGCCGGCGGGATCGACGACCGCCTCGCCATCGGCGACGTGATCCGACCGGGCGTCGTCATCGACGGGGCATCGGGCACCGAGTATCGGCCCCACCCGCTCGGCGAGACGCCCGACGCAGCCGGCGACGCTCCGCCCTACGGCGCGCTCCACACCTCCGACGAGTTCATCGTCGACCCTGACCGCGTGGCGGCGCTACGCGAGCGGGGCGTGATCGCGCTGGACATGGAGACCGCCGCCGTCGCCGCCGTGTGCCAGGACCGCGGCTGCCCGTGGTCGGTGGTCCGGGCCATCAGCGACCGGTCCAGCGACGGGCTGGCCGACGAGGCGATCCTCGGGCTCGCCCATCCCGACGGGACGGCCAACCTGCCGGCCGTGGTCCGCCTCATCCTGCGCCATCCCAGTCGCGTCCCCCAGCTCGCCCGCCTCGGCCGGGATGCCAAGATCGCCACCGACGCGGCCGCCGCCGCGGCCATCGACGGCTGTCGCCGACTGCTGCAGTGAGCGAGCTCCGCGGGTCGGTCATCCCCGACATCGCCTACATGCGCAGTCCGGAGGGCGAGCGGCGGGCGACGTTCTTCGAGCTGTTCTTCGACCTCGTCTACGTCTTCGCCATCACGCAGCTCTCGCACCACCTGCTCGAGGACCTCACGTGGGCGGGCGCCGCGGAGGCGGCGTTCCTGCTCTGCGCCGTCTACTGGGCCTGGAACTACACGACCTGGATGACGAACTGGTTCGACCCCGAGGTGTCCGCCGTGCGGCTGGTGCTGGTGCTGGTGATGCTGGCCAGCCTGCTCATGGCCGTCGCCATCCCCGAGGGCTTCGGCGACCACGGGCTGCTGTTCGCCGCCAGCTACTGCGCACTGCAGGTCGGGCGCAACGCCTTCGTCGTGGGCGTGACCCCGCCGGGCCCGTTTCACCGCAACTTCCAGCAGATCCTCACCTGGAGCCTGCTCTCGGTCCCCCTGTGGGTCGGCGGCGCCCTCGCGCATGGCGGTGCCCGCTGGGGGTTGTGGCTGGTGGCGTTCGGGCTGGACCTGGCGGCGCCGCTGGCCCGGTTCTGGCTTCCGGGCTTCGGCGGGGGGACGCCCATGATCGAGTGGGCTATCGACGCCGGCCACTTCGCCGAGCGGTTCCAGCTGTTCGTGATCATCGTCCTGGGCGAGAGCATCATCCTCGCCGGTGCGACCGCCACCGACGTCGGGCTCGAGGCGTCGGTCGTCGTCGCCCTGGGCGTCGCCTTCGGTTCGTCGGTGGCGCTGTGGTGGCTCTACTTCGGCCAGGTGGCGAGGGCGGCGGTGCGGCGGATGGCCGCCGACGAGGTCCCCGGCCAGGTGGGCCGCGACGCCTACACGTACCTGCACCTGCCGATCGTCGCCGGGATCCTGCTCACGGCGGTGGGCGACGAGCTGGTGATCGCCCATCCCGGCGACGAGCTGGGCACGGCCGGGGCGCTGGTCACCCTCGCGGGACCCGCGATGTACCTGCTCGGCCTGGTGGCGTTCGGCGCGCGGGTCGGCCGCCACCAACCCTGGACCCGGGTGGTGGCCGCCGTCCTCCTGCTCGCCGCGGTGCCGCTGGCCGCCGACGGCGACGGGCTGCTGGTGGCCGGCCTGGCCACGGCGCTCCTGGTCGCGCTGGTCGTCGCCGACCGCCTCGGCGTGGGGCACCCCGAGCCGGCGCCCGGGTAGTCCCGCAAGCGCACTTCTGGTGACGCGATCCGTTGATTTTCAACGGATCGCGTCACCAGAAACCGGTGGGCGGTGCTCCTGCCGCGGTCACACCGCCCACCGGGCGAACAGTGAGGGTCGATTCCGCCGTCCGTACGGTGTACCGCCGGTCTCGGCCCGTTGCGAGGCACGTGACCCGCGGAATCGACCCTCAGTCAGTCGGCCAGCGCCGGCTCCCGGACCCTGTCCGGTGTGGGTACGGCCGGGCCGCGGCCCGGCTCGTACTCCGGCTCCGGCAGACCGGTGCCGCCCTCGACGTCGAGGTTGGGGAGCCGCCGGTCCAACCAACCGGGCAGCCACCAGTTCCACTCGCCGAGCAGCTTCATCGTGGCGGGCACCAGCACGATCCGGACGATCGTGGCGTCGATGAACACGGCCGTGGCCAGGCCGAGGCCGAACATCTTGATGATCGGGTCGTCGCCCAGCACGAAGGCGGCGAACACGCTGATCATGATGAGCGCGGCCGAGGTGATGACCCGGGCGGTGGCCGAGATCCCCTCGATCACGGCGGCGTCGTTGTTCCGCCTGTGCAGGTACTCCTCCCGCACCCGGGAGAGCAGGAACACCTCGTAGTCCATCGACAGGCCGAACAGGATGGCGAAGAGCATCATCGGCATGAACGACACGATGGGGACGGTCTCCTCGACACCGAACAGTCCCTTGAGCCAGCCCCACTGGAACACCGCCACGATCACGCCGTAGGCGGCACCGATCGACAGCAGGTTCATGACGGCGGCCTTGAGCGGCACCGCCACCGACCGGAACACCATCATCAGCAGCACCACCGACAGCAGGATCACGGCGCCGATGAACCACAGCAGCCGGCTGGAGATCTTGTCGGACATGTCGATGAACAGCGCCGTCTGGCCGCCGACATGCACCTCGGCGCCAGGCGCGTCGGACAACGCCTGGGGGATGACGCCGTCGCGCAGCCGGTGGACGAGGTCGGTGGTGTCCTCGTACTGCGGCGCCGAGGTGGGGATCACGCGTAGCACGGCGGCGGTGCCGTCGTCGTTGGCCTGGGCCGGGGCCACCGCCTGCACGCCCGGGTCCGCGGCGATGGCGGACTCGAGCGGAGCGAGGTCGTCGACGGTTGCGCCGTCGAGCTCGATCGACAGCAGCAGCGGGCCGTTGAAGCCGGGGCCGAACCCGTCGGCCAGCAGGTCGTAGGCCCGCCGAGTGGTCATGGAGGTGGGGCTGGTGCCGTTGTCGGTCATGCCCAGCCGCATGCTGAACACCGGCGCCGCCAGCAGCCCGAGGGCCAACACCCCGCCCACCAGGTAGCGCCACGGGTGGGCGGACACCTGGCGGCCCCAGCGGTGCCACATCGACTCGCGGCCCGGCACCCCGGCGCCGCCCCGCAGCCCCGGCACCCGAAGGGCGTCGATCCGGTGCCCGGCGAAGCCCAGCAGCGCGGGCAGCAGCGTGAGCGCGATGGCCACCATCACGGCCACCGTGAGCCCGGCCATGAGGCCCATGACCGTCACGGCCGTGATGCCGGCGATGGCCAGCCCGCAGATGGCGATGATCACGGTGACGCCGGCGAACAGCACGGCGGCGCCCGAGGTGGCGACTGCTCGCCCGGCCGCCTCCTCCACGGTCATGCCCGCCCGCAGGTTCTCGCGGTGGCGGGTCACGATGAACAGGGCGTAGTCGATGCCCACGCCGAGCCCGATCATGGCCGCGAGCGTGGGGGCGACCGTGTTGACGTCGACCACGGCGGCCACGAGCGTGATCAGCCCCAGGCTGGTGGCCAGGCCGACGAGGGCCAGCCCGATGGGCAGGCCCATGGCGATGACCGAGCCGAAGGCCACCAGCAACACGATGACGGCCACCACCAGACCGATGATCTCCTGGCCCTCCGGCGGCTCCTGGGCGGCCTCGGTGGGCAGGTCGCCGCCCAGTTCCATCTGGACGACGCCCGACTGGTTGGTGGCGTCGGCGGTGGCCTCGAGCCGCTCGTAGGCCTGGTCGCGGATGTCCTCGGACGGGCGGTCGTACTGGACGTCGGCGTAGCCGATGCGGTCGTCGGGGGAGCGCTGGAGCTCGCCGACATTGCCGACGTCGGGCTGGGCCGCCACGTCGGCCAGGGCGGCGTCGATGGCGCGTGCCGCGTCGGGATCGGACAAGGTGATGTCACTGCCGCTGCCGCCCCCGCCGTCCTCGACGGCGAACACCAGCTGGGCCGACGTCCCGGCGGCCGAGGGGAAGTCCTCTTCCAGGACGTCCAGCGCCCGTTGGGCTTCGACGCCGGGGATCTCGAAGCGGTCGGACGTCTCGCCGCCACCGGCCTGCGCGACGGCGATGACGCCGACGGCGACGATCGCCCAGACGAGCAGCGTGAGGCGGCGGCGGCGGATCGCGGCACGGCCCAGTCGGTAGAGGAAGGAAGTCATAAGAAGCAGATTGTGGCATTAGAGTGCCAGTTGTCAAGATGATGCCAAGCGCCTCAGGAGTGACACTCGACACAGCTCCGCCGAATGCGTCCGGGCAGGCAATTGGCAGAAAGGGCATACTTGCGTCATGAAGTACGTGGTCGAGGCCGCGAACGGGCTGCGCGAGCGCAAGAAGGCACGCACGCGCGAGGCGATCATCGACGCCGCCCTCGACCTGTTCGCCCGCAAGGGCTTCGATGCCACCACGGTCGAAGACATCGCCGCCGCCGCCGACGTCTCGCCCCGCACGTTCTTCCGGTACTTCGACTCGAAGCTCGACCTGGTGATGGCCCGGAACGAGGCCCACGGCGAGAAGCTCGGCCCGCTCATCGAGGCGCGTCCGCCGGAGGAGGGGCCGCTGGAGGCGCTGCGCCACGTGTTGCGGGCCGAGCTGTCCGAGCGCCTGGCCGATCCGGCGTCCGCCCGCGAGTTCCAGGTGATGTGCACGACGCCGACGCTGCGGAACATGGCCCGCGAGCACTTCCAGGACGAGGAGGCCGAGCTGGCGCGGGCGTTCGCCACCCGGCTCGGCGTCGCCCAGGACGACCTGACGGCCCACGTGCTGGCCGCCACGGCGATCTCGGCCGCGTGGACGGTCGTCGATCGGTGGATCGCGGCGCAGGCGCCCGTCGAGCGGTTGCTGC
Source organism: Acidimicrobiales bacterium (assembly GCA_035641315.1). Classification (GTDB taxonomy): domain Bacteria; phylum Actinomycetota; class Acidimicrobiia; order Acidimicrobiales; family VFJN01; genus DASQUK01. Next base: position 19,163 of record DASQUK010000302.1, read on the forward strand.
CGATGATCGACGATGCCTTCGACCTGCTGGACCGGGGGCTCAGCTCGGCTCGACCGCCAGCTCGCCGAGGCGGGCGCGCAGGTCCCGCTCGAAAGCAATCACGTCAGGCCCGACAGCCGCAGCCTTGAGTCGCTGGAGCGTGGGGTGGCCGGCCTCGTGCTCGGCCTCCCACTCGTCGGCGAACGCGCCGTTGGCGATGTTGTCGACGATGTCCCGCATGGTGGAGGCCACGTCGAGGTGGTCGAACCGCTCGGCCCGTGACAGCTGGCCGTACTGGCTGGTCGGGGAGTGGTGCTCCATCTGTACGGCGTAGCCCTCCAGGCGCACCAGGCGGTACGAGCGCTCGACCTCGCCCGACAGGAACAGCTCGGTGAGGATCGCCTCCAGCGGGATGTCGTGGGCCAGCATCACCTCGACGAAGGACCGGCTGACCCGGCGCAGCGCCGGCGACAGCGCCTGCTCGACGGCGAGGTCGAGCACGGCCTCCTGGTGGGGCGTGAGCGACAGCGCGCCCTGGCGCAGGCCGCCGATGGCGTCGGCGACCGTCAGGGTGCGGGCCAGCGCCGTGCCGGTCCGGTCGTGGTGGACGCCGACGGCCGTGATGAAGCCGACGCCCTCCTGGTAGCAGCGGCGCACCTCCGGGCCCAGCATCCGGGGCGCCACCATGCCGACGTCGCAGGCGAGCTCGAGGCGACCGAACGCCGGGCAGTAGCCGCTGGCCACGATCACGAGGCTCTCGTCCCGGGGCCGCAACGGCAGGCCGGGGACGACGTCGTCCGGCACCAGCAGGCACAGGATGTCGGCGTCGTTGGCGGCCTCGACGTCCTGGGTGGCGAACCCGTCGGCCTCGGCGGCGTCTCGGGTTGCGTCGGCCCGCACGCACACCCGGACGTCGAGCCCCGAGTCCCGCAGGTTGAGCGCCCACGACCGTCCCTGGTTGCCGTAGCCGACCACCGCGAGCCGTTGTCCGGCGATGGCGGCCGGGTCGGCGTCGGACGTGTGGAAGATCGTGGTCATGTCGGGTCCCCTCCCGTGTGGTGACTAGATCACGCCGGCGGCCGCCAGGTCATCCAGCTCGGCGTCGGTGAGCCCCAGCACGCCGCCCAGCACCTCCCGGGTGTGCTCGCCCAGGCGCGGCGCGCCCGCTGGTGCCGGCGCCGGCTCACCCACGAACCGGGGGAAGGGCGCCTGCTGGCGGAGCGGGCCGACCACCGGATCGTCGATGGCCACCAGGTCGGCCCGGGCCGCCATGTGGGCGTCGGCGGCGATGTCGGCGGCGGTGTACGCCGTGGCGACCGGCACCCCGTGGGCGACGGCGGCGGCCTCGACCTCGGCGGCGGGGCGGGCCGCGGTCCACTCGGCCACGATGCCGTTGATCTCGTCGGCGTGCTTGGCCCGCTCGGCAAGGGTGGCGAACCGGGCGTCGGTGGGCAGTTCGGGCCGGTCCATCGCCGCGCACAGGCGAGCGAAGTTGGCGTCGCTGCCCGCCACCAGGCACACGTAGCGCCCGTCGGCGGTGGGGTAGTTGTCGAGCGGCGCCGAGTTGGCCAGGCGGTTCCCCTCGCGCTCCCGCACGACACCGAGCCGGTCGTAGGCGGCGACGGTCCATTCCAGGATCCGCAGCACCGAGCCGTACAGGCTGGCGTCGATCACGGCGCCGCGGCCGGTGGCGCCCGGGCCGGCGTCGCGGCGGTAGAGCGCGGCCAGCGCCGCCTGCGCGGCGAAGAGGCCGGTTAGGTAGTCGCTGGTGGTGACCCCGGGGCGCACCGGTGGCCGGTCGGCGTAGCCGGTGAGGTGCAGCAGCCCGCCGTAGCCGATGCCCGAGCGGTCGAGCCCGGGCCTCTGGCTGTAAGGGCCGTCCTGGCCGAACGCCGAGATGCGCACCACGACCAGGCGGGGATCGAGGTCGGCCGGGCCCAGTCCCCAGCCCTCGAGCGTTCCGGGGCGGAAGTTCTCGCACACCACGTCGGCGTGGGCGGTGAGGCGGCGGAGCAGGTCCTGTCCCCGGGCCGCGCGCAGGTCGAGGGTGACGCTCCTGCGGCCCCGACCCTCCACTGCCCAGAACAGCGAGTAGCGCCCGCCGTCGTGGTCGGCGAACGGGCCGATGTCGCGCATGAAGTCGCCCCGGCCGGGTTGCTCGATCTTGATGACCTCGGCCCCCTGCTCGCCCAGCAGCCCGGCGCAGAACGGTGCCGCGATCCGGGTCCCCAGGTCGAGCACCCGGAGCCCGGCCAGCGGTCCCATCATGCGGCAGGGCCGTCGCCGGCCTGCTCGCCCTTCACGTGGTCCATCCCGCCGGCCGTGCGTTCCGCCATGAGCCCGAGCGCGGTGGCGGTGTTGGACACGAACTGGTGGACCATGAAGTGGTGGCGCCACGAGTCGCGCTGGCCCATGCGGTCGACCATGGCGTTGATCGATCCCTTCACCGCTTGGGCGGTGACGGTCGGCACCAGTGCCACCTCGTCGGCCATGGCCCGGGCGGCAACGGCCAGCTCGTCCCGGCGCACGACCCGGTTGACTAGCCCGTGGCGCTCGGCCTCGTCGGCCGTGAGGATGCGGGCGCACAGCAGGAACTCCTTGGCCTTGCGGGGGCCCATCTCCCAGGGCTCGACCAGCAGCTCCACGCCGGCGCCCGACATGCGCAACACGGGGTTGGAGAAGCGGGCGTCGTCGGCGGCGACGATGAGGTCGCACATGCACGCGAGCATCAGCCCGGCCGCCGAGCAGGCGCCCTGCACCGCGGCGATGGTGGGCTTACGGAAGTCACGCAGTCGCACGCAGCGGTCGAAATACATGACCTGCTCGTGGCGCAGCTTGCCCTCGGCCGTGGCCCGCATGGCCGCCCACGGCTCGGCGCCGTCCAGCAGCTCCTTGAGGTCGTGGCCCGAGCAGAAGTGCTTGCCCTCGGCGGCCAGGACCACCACTCGCACGGTGTCGTCGGCGTCGGCGCGGTCGAGCGCGGCGTCGAGTTCGTCGATGGTGGCGGAGTCGAGCGCGTTGGCCACCTCGGGCCGGCGCAGCGTGATCGTGGCCACCGCCCCATCGAACTCGTAGCCGACCCGGGTGGCGCTCACGCAGCGCTGCCTTCCCGAGGCAGCCCGAGCACCCGCTCGCCGAGGATCGTGCGCTGGATCTCGTTGGTGCCGGCGAAGATCGACGCCGCCTGGTAGTAGAGCCACGAGCGTTGCCACTCGCCGTCCCCCGGGTTGCCGGCGGCGCCCGCGGCCAGCGGCGCCGCGGGGCCGAGCACCTCGAGCGCCAGCCGGTGCAGGCGCTGGCTCATCTCCGACCAGTAGAGCTTGAGCGCCGAGCCCTCCGGGCCGATCGGGTGGCCGGCCTCGAGCCGCGACAGCGAGCGCCAGTTGTGGAGCTGGAACAGCTTGACCTCCACGAACGCCTGGGCCAGCCGCTGGGCGGTGTGCGGGTCGTCGAGGCCGCCACGGTCGGCCGCGAGCCGCAGCATCTCCTCCAGGTGCTGGCTGTGGATCACGAGCTGGCGAGGGTTGGTCCCCCGCTCGTGGGCGAGCGTCGAGGCCGACACCCGCCAGCCGGCGTCCACCTCGCCGACCACGCAGTCGTCGGGCACGAGCACCTCGGTGAGGAAGACCTCGTTGAAGTCGGACTCACCGGTGATCTGGCGCAGCGGCCGCACCTCGACGCCCGGGGTGGTCATGTCGACGGCGAACGCGGTGATCCCCGCCTGCTTGCGGACGTCGGGATTGGTGCGCGCCAGGCACAGGCCCCAGTCGGCGAACTGCGCGTACGACGTCCACACCTTCTGGCCGTCGAGCACCCAGCCGCCCTCGTCGTCGGACCGCCGCGCCCCCGTCGCCAGCGACGCCAGGTCGCTGCCGGCACCGGGCTCGCTGAACAGCTGGCAGAACAGGATGTCGGCGCGCAGGATCCCGGGCAGCCAGCGCCGCCGCTGGTCCTCGGTGCCGTGGGCCAGCAGAGTCGGGCCCACCAGGTTGACCCCGATGCGGCCGACCAGCTCGGGGGCGCGGGCGCGGGCCAGCTCCTCCTGGACGACGTAGTGAGCCAAGGGGCCCGCCCCCCGCCCGCCGTAGGCCTCGGGCCAGGTGACCCCGACCCAGCGCCCGTCGGCTAGCCGACGCTGCCAGCGCCGCCCGAACCCCACCTCGTCGGCGAGCGATGCGTGGCGCGGCGGCAGGCCCGCGCCGTACTCCCACGGCAGGTTGGCCTCGAGCCACGACCTGCACTCGGCGCGCAGCCGCTGCTGCTCGGCCGTGGGTGTCAGATCCACGAGGGTCATCGTAGGTGTCGCCCGCCGGCGGAGGTGACGTGAGCGTCAGATACGTCTGTTACCCTCGCTCCAGCCCGACCCCCACCCGCCACCCCTGATGGCGTCGGTCTGCGACCGACCCGTACCTTCCTCGATATGGACTTCGAGCTGTCCGCCGACCAGCAGGCGCTGCGCGACGCCGCCGCCGACCTGTTGGCGAGACGCTCGTCGATGCCGGTGGTGCGGGCCGCCACCGACCGGGGCGGTGCGCCCGACCCGGAGCTTTGGCGGGGCATGGTGGACCAGGGCTGGTGCGGCCTGGCCGTGCCCGAGAAGCTGGGCGGCGTCGGCCTGGGCTGGGTGGAGGCCGGCATCGTCCTGGAACAGGTCGGCGCGCACGTGGCACCGGCGCCGGTCCTCGGCCAGATGGTGGCCCTGGACGCGCTGGCCGACACCGCCTGGGGCCCGGCACTGATCACCGGCGAGTCGGTGGCCGCCTGCGCCGCCGGGCCCGACGAGCTCTGCGTGTACGCCCCCGCAGCCGATGTGGTGGTCGTGCCCGAGGGCAGCCGGCTCGTGGCCATCGACCTGCGCGAGCGGCGCCCGGCCGCCGAGCCGGCCATGGACGTCACTCGCCAGCTCGGCTGGCTGCGTGCCAGCAGTCTGGCCGACGCCCCCCGGCTGGAGCTGGGCGGCGGCGCCGAGGTTGCCCGGCACATGGACGTCGCCGCCGTCGCCTACGCCGCCGAGCTGCTGGGGCTCGCGCAGCGGGCACTCGACCTGGCCGTCGCCTACGCCAAGGACCGGGTCCAGTTCGGCCACCCCATCGGCAGCTTCCAGGCGGTCAAGCACCGCTGCGCCGACATGCTGGTCGACGTCGAGGGCATGCGGTCGGCCGTCTACTGGGCCGCGTGGACGGTCGGCCACGCCGACGCCACGACCGCCGGCGTCGCCGCCACCGTCGACGAACCATCGATCGCGGCCTCGACGGCAAAGGCCTGGTGCAGCGACGCGGCGCTGCGGGTGTTGGCGTCGGCGCTCCAGGTCCACGGCGGGATCGGCTTCACCTGGGAGCACGACCTGCACCTCTACCTGAAGCGGGCCCACCTCGACGCCGTCAGCTTCGGCGACGCCACACACCACCGCGCCCGCCTCGCCCGCTTGCTGCGGGCCCGGGTCGAGGCCGGCGAGTCGTTGATCTAAGCGTTCTTCGGTATAGGGAATGGTCGCGGGGACGACCATTCCTGTACCGAAAACGCTCAGCGGAAGTCGAACGCCACCTTGATGGCGCCGGTCTCTCCCTGGTGCACCAGCGTCGAGAACGCCTGGCGCCACTCGTCGAGGCGAAAGCGGTGGGTGAGCATGCCGGACAGGTCGATGCGGCCGTCGCCCAGCAGGCGGAAGTAGTGCTGGTAGGCGTGGTGGCGCAGGCCCTCGAAGGTCTCGTCGCCGAAGGCGTTGGAGCCCACCAGGCGCAGCTCCTTGAAGTACCAGGGCGTCCACTCGAAGCGGCCGGGTGAGCTGACGCCCAGCTGCACCAGCGTTCCCTGCTCGCGCAGCACCCGCAGGCCGACCTCGGTGGTGGCCGGCGACCCCACGGTGTCGTAGACGACGTCGATCTGGCCCGGGTAGGCGACGGGCAGGCCCTCCCACGGGCGGCGCAGCGTCGCACCCGACCAGGCGGCGAGCCGCTCGACCAGCTCCCCGGCCGGTTCGGGTGCGAACACCTCGGCGCCGAGCGCCGCGGCGTGCTCGGCCTGGCCGGGCCAGCGGGCGACGGTCGCCACCTCGACGCCGGGGTAGAGCTGGCGCAGGATCGCCGTGGCCGTCGACCCCAGCGCACCGGCGCCGTACACCAGGGCCCGCGCCCGGTCGCCCGGCGGGTTGCGGGTGATCGCGTGGAAGGACACGGACCACGGGTCGGCCAGCACCGCCACCTCGTCGTCGATGCCGTCCGGCACCGGGACCGCCATCGTCTCGTGCGCCGGCAGCCGCTCGGCGAAGCCGCCGGTGGCCTCGACCGCGTTGCCGGTGTGGATGCCCGCCGACAGCCGCCCGGCGTGGAAGTTGGCGCAGATCGAGTAGTCGCCCCGGGCGCAGGCCGCGCACAGCGGCGTGATCCCCCGGGCCCGACAGCCCAGGTTGGGATACAGCACGACCCGCTGGCCCCGCTCGAGGGCGGCAACTGCCGGCCCCGTCTCGTCCACCGTGGCGACGACCTCGTGCCCCAGCACCTGAGGGAACGAGATGAACCCGGTCATCATGTTGTCGGAGCCGCCGTCGAAGTCCATCAGCACCTGCTTGGCGTCGGACCCGCAGATGCCGGTCACGCGGGTCCGCAGCACCAGCCAGTCGTCGCCCAGCAGCGGCGGATCCGGCAGGTCGACCAGCGCCATCGGCGTGGTCGCCAGGTTGCGCAGCAGCCTGGGGGCGTCCTCCGGCAGCTCCTCGGGACATGCTTCCCGCTCCCACGGCCGCTCGGGCCGGGGCTCCGCATCCCCCATGAACTGCAGGGCCTTCACCGCTGCGGCTCCTGCTGGGTTTCCCGCTGCCGCTCCTGCGTTGTGACGAACTCGACCGCGCCGGCCATGAAGGCGTCGATGTCGGAGGTCTTGAACTCGGCGATGGCCTTGAGGTCGGGCACGTAGCGCTCGAACTCGTCGCTCACCAGGGCCTCGCAGACGGCGGCCGCCACCGTCTCGGGCGGCTCGAACGGCCCGTCGTAGGGGGCGGGGTCGTTGCCGGGCTGGTCCCAGATCTCGGTGGCGATTGCCCCCGGCACGATGAGCCGCACGTCCACGCCGGTGGACCACAGGTCGACCGCCATCACCTCCGACCAGCCGTGCAGCGCGTACTTGGACGCCGCGTAGGCGGCCTCCCGGGGCGACCCGACCCGGCCGGCCAGGCTGCCCACGTTGACGATCACGCCCCGATCGCGCTCCAGCATGCGGGGCAGCACGGCCAGGCTCAGCGCCACCGGCGACAGGAAGTTGGTGCGCATGACGTCCTCGACGTCGTCGACCGACAGCCGCTGGACCGGGCGCCGCATCGGCCGGGCGGCGTTGTTGACCACGGCGTCGAGATGACCGAAGGCGTCCCAGGCATCGACGGCGAGCTGGGCGGCGGCCGCGGGGTCGGAGAGGTCGACGCTCCACATGCGGTGGTCGCCGCCGTCGCCGGTGGTGCCGACACCGGCCGCCCGGCTGGCGTCGAGCACCTCCGACAGCCGGTCGGACCGGCGGGCGGCGATGCCGACGGTGGCGCCGCGCTCGGCCAGCATCGGGGCCAACGCCGCGCCGATACCGGAGGATGCCCCGGTGACCAGCACCCTGGTCCCTTCCAATGTCGCCAGTGCGGTCATGGGCGGCGAGCGTATATGACAGTTGCGTCAGATTCTGTGGCAGTCTGCTGCCGGGGAGATGTGATGGGCATCGAAGTCACCGTCGGCATTGACATCGGGACCACGTCGGTCAAGGCCCTCGCGGCCGACGGGGATGGTCACATGCTGGCCCGCAGCCGCGTGACCCGCCCGCTGCTGGCGCGGCACGCCGGCGAGCTGGCCCACGACGCCCGATCGTCGTGGCGTGACGGCGTGGGCGAGTCACTGGGCCAGGTGCTGACCGGGGCCGACGCCCCGTCGCTCGCGGTCCGGGGCGTGAACGTGGCGGCGATGGTGCCGTCGCTGTGCGCCGTCGACGACGACGGCGTCCCCGTCTCCGACGGCCTGCTCTACGGGGATGCCCGGGGGGCGGGCGGCGACCCCGCCGCCGATTCGGCCAGCTCGGGCGAGCTGGTGCGGTTCCTCGAGTGGCTGGCCCGGGAGCACCCCGACGCCGCCGGCTACTGGCCGGCGCAGGCGGTGGCCAACCGGGCGCTGAGCGGCGTCGGCGCCATCGACACGACCGTGGCCATGACCGCCCTGCCCCTGTTCGACTTCCAGGGTTGGGACACGGCGGTGGCGGCCAAGGCGGGCGTGGACGACGTCGGGCGGCTGCCGCGGATCGTGGTGGGATCGGACGCCGTGGGCCGGGTGGACGCCGCCGGCGGGGCTCTGCTGGGCGGCGGCACCATCGATGCCCTGGCCGAGCAGTTCGTGGCCGGGGCGGACGCCGACGGCGACGTGCTGGTGATCCTGGGATCGACGCTGATCGTGTGGGCCGTGATCCCCGAGTGGCGGGAGGCGCCCGGCGTGTGGACCGTCCCCCACACGGCCCCGGGAAAGAGTCTGATCGGCGGACCGTCCAACGCCGGGGGGCTGTTCGTCGGCTGGGCCAACCGGCTGCTGGCTGGGCGGCAGGAGGCCGGCACGGCGGTCGATCCCGGGCGCGTGCCGGTCTGGCAGCCCTACCTGCGGGGCGAGCGGGTGCCGCTGCACGATCGCGACCGGCGGGCGTCGCTCCACGGGCTCGACATCGGGCTCGACGCCGCCGCCGTGCGCCGGGCGGCTTACGAGGCGTCGGCGTTCGCGGCCCGCCACATGCTCGACCTCGGCGGGGCCATGGCCACGGCCCGGCGGATCGTCGCCACCGGCGGCGGGGTGCGCGACGCCGCCTGGGTGCAGGCGTTGGCCGACGGCACCGGGCTGCCGGTCGACCCCGTCGCCGTGCCCGAGGGCGCGGCGCTGGGCGCGGCCTACCTGGCGCGGGTGACCGCCGGCCTCGAGGAGTCCACCGCCGATGCCGGCCGCTGGGCCCGCTCCGGGCCACGGGTCGAGCCCGACCCCCGCTGGGCAGCCGCTGCCAGCGAGCGCTACGCGCGTTACCGGGAGTTTGCGGAGCCATGAGCGAGCGTCCGTCGAGGGTGACGGGGAAGCACAGTGAGAGCGAGCCCGGCCCGAGCGGCCGTGGGAGCGGGCAGCAACACGTCGATAGCCCGAGCGGCCCGCTGCGAAGCAGCAAGAGCGGGGAGCAATGACTGCCGAATCGGATCGGGCGTCCAGGCGCATCATCGTCGACCGCGACCGCTGCATCGGCTCGGGCAACTGCTCGTTCTACGCGCCCAACACCTTCGACCTCGACGAGGAGCTGAAGTCGGTAGTCGTCGATCCGGCAGGCGACGACCCCAGCGACGTCCGGGCGGCCGTCGAGGGGTGCCCCGTGAACGCCATCCGCATCGAAGCCGACGACGAGGAGACCTAGGTGGCCCTGGCCATCACCGACGATCACGCCGCGCTGGCGGCTAGCGCGCGCCGCTGGGCGGAGTCCCGGGGCCTGCTGGCCCAGGCCCGGGCGACGCTCGAGGCCCCGGCGGCGGAGGAGGCGCTCCCGCCGTGGTGGGGCGAGGTCGCCGACATGGGCTGGCTCCGCCTCGCGGTGGGGGTCGAACGCGGCGGGCACGGGTACGGCCTCGCGGAGCTGGTCGTGGTGCTCGAGGAGCTCGGCCGCTGGTGCACGCCGGGCCCGCTGCTGCCCACCGTGATCGCCGCCGTGGCCGTCGACCGCTGGGCTAGCGACGCCGACCTGGCCAGACCGCTGGCGGAGGGCACGAAGGTCGGCGGCATCGCCCTGCACGGCGAGCTGGTGGCCGAGGATTCCGCCCGGGTCTCCGGCCGGGTGCGCGGCGCCTGGGGCGGGACGCTGGCCGACCGGTTCGTCCTCCCCGTGACCCGGGGAGGAGCGTCGGCGTGGTGCGTGGTCGACCGGGCCGATCTCGACGTGAAGGCGCTGTGCGGCTTCGACGCCACCCGCGGGTTGGCGGAGCTGCGCCTCGACGGCGTCGACGTTTCCTCGGAGCGGTGGCTGTCGATCCCGGGCCATCCCGAGGCGCCGGTCCGCCTGGCGGAGCTGCTGGCGGGCGCCGAGGCCCTGGGCATCGCCGACTGGTGCGTCCGCACGGCGGCCGAGTACGCCGCGGTCCGGGTGCAGTTCGGCAGGCCGATCGGCCAGTTCCAGGCCGTGAAGCACCGCTGTGCCGACATGCTCGTGCGGCTGGAGGCCGCGCGGGCCGCCGTGTGGGATGCGGCCCGCTGCCTCGACGCCGGCGAACCGGGCGGGACGGTGGCCCAGGGCACTGCTGCGGCGCTGGCGCCCGAGGCGGCGTTCCGCGCCGCCCAGGACTGCATCCAGGTGCTCGGCGGCATCGGCTACACGTGGGAGCACGACGCCCACCTGTTCCTCAAGCGGGCCGCCGCAGTCCGTCACCTGCTGCCGTCCCCGGCCACGGCCCGCCGCCGCGTCGCCGAGGCAGCGGCCGCGGGCGAGCGCCGGCCGCTGTCGATCGAGCTGCCGCCCGAGGCCGAGCCGCTGCGGGCGCAGGTGCGCGCCTTCGTCGAGGACCTGCGGACGCACGACCGCTCCGAATGGCGTCGCCGGCTGGCCGACGCCGGCTACGTCGCCCCGCACTGGCCCCGGCCCTGGGGCCGGGACGCGTCGCCGGTCGAGCAGCTGGTGATCGACCAGGAGCTGCGGGCGGCGCGGGTCCGGCGCCCACACCTGGCCATCGCCGGCTGGGTGCTGCCGACCCTCATCGAGCACGGCGCCCCCGAGCAGCAGGAGCGCTTCATCGGCCCGTCGCTGCGCGGCGAGATCGGCTGGTGCCAGATGTTCTCGGAGCCCGGGGCGGGGAGCGATCTGGCCTCTCTGTCCACGCGGGCCGAGCGCGTGGACGGTGGCTGGTCGATCACCGGCCTGAAGGTCTGGACGTCGATGGCGAGGGAGGCGGACTGGGCCATCTGCCTGGCCCGCACCGACCCCGCCGCCGCCAAGCACCAGGGCATCGGCTGCTTCCTGGTCGACATGGCCACGCCCGGCATCGAGGTCCGACCGCTGCGGGAGCTCACCGGCTCGGCCATGTTCAACGAGGTCTTCCTCACCGATGTGTTCGTGCCCGACGAGTGCGTGGTCGGGTCGCCGACCGACGGTTGGGCCTACGCCCGCACAACCCTGGCCAACGAGCGGGTGTCGATGGCGGAAGCCTCGTCGTTCGGCCCGGGGGTCGAGGCCCTGTTCGACCTGGCCGAGTCCGAGGGGCTGCTGGCCGACCCGTTGGTCCTCGACCGCCTCGGCGGGTTGGTCGTCGACGCCCACGCCATCGCCGTGTTGGGGCTGCGCACCACCCTGCGGGCGCTCGGCGGCGCACAACCGGGGCCGGAGGCCAGCGTCCGCAAGCTGGCTGCGGTCGAGCACGAGCAGGCCGTGCAGGAGGCCGGCCTGGCGCTGCTAGGTCCCGAGGCGGCCCTGACCGACGGACCGGGCGGCGCCTGGACCGCCGGCTTCCTCGGCAACCGGGCACTGTCGATCGCCGGCGGCACCAGCGAGATCCAACGCAACGTCATCGCCGAGCGGCTGCTGGGCCTCCCGAAGGACCCGTGACCGCCACCCGCGGCCAGGGAACCCCGAGGTCATAGGTTTCACCGGCGACAGGCTGAGGCAATGAGTTCCAGATGTGAAACCCATTGCCTCGGGCTCGGTTGCGTGAAACCTATTGCCTCGGGTCTGGCCACCCGCCTCAGCGGGTGACGATGGTGACGCTGGCGTTGGCCCCGCGGCCGATCGTGTGCGCCAGCCCCACCCGGGCGCCGGGTACCTGGCGGTCGCCGGCCTGGCCGCGCAGCTGGCGCACCAGCTCCACAACCTGGCCCAGCGCCGAGGCGCCGAGCGGCTCGCCCTTGGACAGCAGTCCGCCCGAGCGGTTGACGGCCGGCTCGGCGCCGTCGTCCTGGAGCAGCTTGCGCTGGTTGCCGGCGCCGCACAGGCCGAGCTCGTACCAGGAGAGCAGCTCGCGGCCGGCGTCGGTGTCCTGGCATTCGACGACGTCGAGGTCGGCCGGGCCGACGCCCGCCTCCTCGTAGGCATCGGTGGCAGCCAGCGTGCTGGGCGGCGTGATGTCCTCGTCGTCGACCAGGCCCGCCAGTGGGGTCGACTCGTCGAGCACGCTGCCGGGCAGGTGGCTGCGCAGCGCGGCCGCCGCCAGCTGGACGCCCCCGTCGCCCCGCCGCAGCACGATCGCGGCGGCGCCCTCGTTGGGAGAGCACAACATCCACAGCCGCAGCGGCTCGCACACCATGCGCGAGGCCAGCACCGCCTCCGCCGTGACCTCCGAGCGGAACATGGCGTCGGGATTGCGGGCCCCCCAGTGGCGGTTCTTGACCACCAGTCCCGCCAAGTCGTCGACGCCGAGCCCGTGCTCTCGCAGCAGGCGCTGGGCCCGCAGGGCGAAGTACGCAGGGTTGGCCGACAGCCCCGCCTCCTCCTGCCAGGGCGCGAAGAACGACGACCGGATGATTCCCTTGGGCATCTTCTCCACGCCGACGACCAGCACGGCGTCGTGCTCGCCGGAGCGGATCGTCGCCGCGCCCAGCACCAGCGCCGCCCCACCCGACGCGCACCCGGCTTCGACGTCGACGATTGGCACGCCGGTGAGCGCCAGTGCCCCCAGGATCCGGTGGCCGCTGGCGACGCCCCCGTAGGCGGTGGCGCAGTAGGCGGCACCGATCCGCCCCCGGGCGTCGGCAGGCGTCCAACCGGCGTCGGCCAGTGCGGCCCGGACGGCGCTCACCCCCAGCGTGGTCGCAGGCGTGTCGCCGAACCGCCCGAACGGGTGCAGACCCACCCCCGCTATCTCGACACCCCTCACCGCCGCATCACCCCGACCGCTCGCCCGCCGGGGCGAACGCCCACACGATCTGCCCGCCCGGCAGCTCGTCGGCCGTCACCTCCATCGGCTCGCCGAACCGCAGCGCCGCCGGATCCGGCTCCGTGAGCCGCCCCACCACCCGCAGCCCGACGCCGTCGAGCTCGACGATGCCGAACCCGTAGGGGACCGGTCCCTCGTAGCCGGGCGGGGCGGCCGTCACGGCGGTCCACGCCCACAGCGTGCCGCGCCGCGGCAGCGGCACGACCTCGACGTCGTCCGCGCCTGAGTACGGGCAGAGCGGCGCCGGCGGGAAGTGATGATGGCCGCTGGTGGGAGACCAACCACCGAGCAGCGTCACCTGCCCGGTGGGGTCACGGGTCAGCCACTCAGCGGGGCCGTCGCCCCCGTCAGCCACTCTTGATGCGGCCCCGCAGCGCGGCGAAGCAGAGCCACATGCTGATGGCACCGACGGCCGCCACCGCCAGCAGGGCTTGGCCCAGCTCGTCCCACTGCCAGCCACGGACGATCAGCGAGCGCAGGCCCTCGAGGAGGTAGGTCACCGGGTTGATGCCGGCGACGGTCTCGAGCCAGCCGCTGAGCTGATCCCGGGGGACGTAGGACGACGTCAGGAACAGGAACGGGAAGAACAGCAGGAAGCTGGATTGCACCGCCGCCGGGTTGCCGGTCTTGAGGGCGATGGCGTAGCCGAACCCCGCGAAGGCCAGGCTCCACAGCCCGGACAGGATGATGAAGGCGATCACCCCGAGCGGCCCCGACTCGAACCGCACACCGAGGATGTACCCGAGGATCAGGATCGGGATGGTCAACGCGCTGGCTACCGCCACGTCGGCGCAGAGGTGCCCGAGCAGGATGGCCAGCCGCCGGACGGGCGTGAGCAGCAGCCGGTCGAAGTAGCCGTCCTGCACGTCGAGCACCAAGGCGTACGCCCGGGACACGCCTGTGACGCCCAGCAGGATCGCCGTGGGCATCATGAAGGCCTCGAAGTCGAAGTCGGGGATGTTGGTCTCGGTGAGGTCCTGCAGCGTGCCGATGTTCACCACGAAGAAGAACAGGGCGATGAAGATCGGCGGGACCACCGACTCGATGTCGCGGGGCACCGCCCGCAGCGCCCGGCCGGCGATGGAGGCGACGTCGTGCGCGAACCCGGCCGGCCGGGCCCCGATGGCGCTCGGCTTCACCGGCGCCGGAATGGCGGTGTCGACGCTGGTCATTGTTCTCCGCTCCTGCTGCTTCGCAGCGGGCCGCTCGGGCCTCGCTCGCTCTCTCGCCCTTCGGGACGCTCGCTCAAGGCTTCACCTCCGCGGTCTTGTCTGCGCTCTCGGTCATCTCGGCCAGCTCGGCGTCGATGGACTCGTCGTCGTGTTGGATGTGGGTGCCGGTCAGCTCGAGGAATACGTCGTCGAGCGTGGGCGTGCGCAGCGTCAGGTCGCGCACGGGGATTCCACAGCTGTTGAGGGCGACCGCCACCGGGCCGATGATGGCGGTGCCCTCGGCGGCGGTGATCACCATCTCGTTGCCCCGGGCCTCGACGCCGGCCACGCCCGCCACGGCCTCGACCATGGGGCAGGCACCGGCGGCGTCGCCCTCGAGCCGGGCGAAGATCACGTCGTTGCCGATGCGCCGCTTCAGCTCGAACGGCGTGCCCTCGGCCACCAGCTTGCCCTCGTTGATGATGCCCACCCGGTCGGCCAGCTCGTCGGCCTCCTCGAGGTACTGGGTGGTGAGGAAGATCGTCATCTCGAGCTCCTGGTTGAGCCGGCGCACCTCCTCCCACACCCGCGCCCGGCTGACCGGGTCGAGCCCGGTGGTGGGCTCGTCGAGGAACAGCACCTCGGGGTTGTGGACTAGGGCGGCCGCCAGGTCGAGACGCCGCTTCATCCCCCCGGAGTAGGTGGCGATGCGCCGGTCGAGAGCATCTCCGATGTCGACCAGCATGGCCAGGTCGGCCAGCCGCTGGTCGATCTCAGCCTTGGACAGGCCGTACAGCCGGCCCTGCAGCCGCAACAGCTCGACGCCCGTCTGCTTGGGATCGAGCGCCGCCTCCTGGAGCGCCACGCCGATGGCCAACCGCACCTGGCCGGGATTGGTGGCGACGTCGTGGCCGGCCACCACCGCCCGGCCGCTGGTCGGCGCCAGCAGGGTGCAGAGCATGCGGACGGTGGTCGACTTGCCGGCCCCGTTGGGCCCGAGGAAGCCGTAGATCTCGCCTTGCTGGATCTCGAGGTCGACCCCGTCGACCGCCGTGAGGCCGTCGAACTGGCGGACAAGCTTCTCGGCGCTAATGGTCGTACGCATGTTCGGTCACGCTACTCCTCGGTGCGGGGGCTGGAACCATCGATTCTTGTCCGTACGACGCAACCGTGACGCGAAAGTCGTCGCGGTGGCGACGCTCGCACGACCGCGGGGCCGCAGTCTTGGACGGAAGGAACTCGCCGCCCGGTAGTGTGCGCCCCGCGATGTGACGCACATGTCAGTTGGCACGCACGGTTGAGGGGGAGGCGCAGTGGGGCTGTTCGACGGGAAGGTGGCCATCGTCACGGGGGCGGGCCGGGGCATCGGCCGCGAGGAGGCCCGCCTGTTGGCGAGCGAGGGTGCGAGGGTCGTCGTCAACGACCTCGGAGGCGCCCCCGACGGATCGGGCGCCGACGCGGGACCGGCCCAGCAGGTCGTCGACGAGATCGAGGCGGCCGGCGGGACGGCCACCGCCAGCACCGACGACATCTCCACCTGGAGCGGGGCCGAGGCGCTCGTGGGGCTGGCGGTCGAGCGGTTCGGCCGGCTCGACGTCGTGATCAACAACGCGGGGATCCTGCGCGACCGCATGAGCTTCTCCATGTCCGAGGCGGAGTGGGATGCCGTCGTCGACGTCCACCTCAAGGGCCACTTCGCCGTCGCCCGCCACGCTGCGGCGTGGTGGCGCAGCCGCTTCAAGGAGACCGCCGACCCGGTGGGCGGCGCCATCGTCAACACGTCCAGCGAGTCGGGGTTGTACGGCAACGCCGGCCAGGCCAACTACGCCGCCGCCAAGGCCGGCATCGCCGCCCTCACCATCGTGCTGGCCCGCGAGCTCGAGCGCTTGGGCGTGCGGGTCAACGCCATCGCGCCGGTGGCGCGCACGCGCCTCACCGAGGCGGTGGCCGGCGATGCCATGGCGCCGGACGGGTCGGGCTTCGACCGCTTCGACCCCGCCAACGTGGCCGCGGCGGCGTGCTGGCTGGCGTCCGAGGAGGCGGCCGGGATCTCGGGACAGGTGGTCAAGGTCCAGGGCGGGCAGCTCCAGCTGCTGGGTGGCTGGCGCCCGCTCACCGACGTACGAACCGACGAGCCCTGGACGCTCGCGGCGGTGGCGGCCCAGCGGGAGGCCATCCTCGGGCCGACCGACGGCTCGGTCCCGCCATTCCTCCCGACCGCCCCGCCCGCGCCGGACGAGGTCGTCACCGGCTGACTGGTCGCCGGCTGAGGCTCAGCCGGCGGGTGGTCCGCCAGGGAACTCCCACCACTGCAACTCGCAGGTCATCGGCAGCAGGTAGCGGACGTAGATCGAGTGGATCTTGACCACACCCTGGTCGTCGACCGCGTAGTCGTCGAGGTCGACCCGGGGGTCACGCTCCCGGAACGCCACGGCCCGATCGCGTGCCGCCAGCAGGTCCTCGCGTGAGCCGACGGCGAACCCGTAGTGGTCGGTGCGGGGGCACCGCATGGGCTCGTCGTTGGCCACGAGAAAGATGAACTGGTCCCAGTGGACGCAGCTCAGGATCAGCCGCTTGCGGTCGATGGTCATCGTCGGCATCTCCTCGAAGCCGAGGACCTCGTCGAAGTAGCGGCACAGGTCGGCCCGGTTGGCCTCGTCCAGCAGGTCGGAGGGCACGCTCAGGGCCACGTGGTTGAACTTGGGGTTGCCGGCCGGGTAGTAGGTGTGCGGCATCACGCCTCCTGTGGCGTCGGGTGTGCGCCGAGCGCCAGGCCCGGCGCCACCATGACCTTGCCGGCCGTCTCGCCGGCGGCCAGCTGCCGCACCGCCTGGCCCACGCGGTCGAGCCCGATGTCCTCGGCCTCGATCAGCAGCTCGGTGGGGATGGCCCCCGGGGTGGCCAGCAGCTCCAGCGCCCGGTCGAACCCGTCGGCGTCGTACACGAACGCGCCGGTGACGGTGAGCTCGTTCAGCAGCATGCGGTTCGGGTCGAACGTCGGCGGCTCCATCCCCGCGCCCACCAGCACCATGTGGCCACCGCGCCGGAGCTGGTGGAACCCCGCCTCCATGGCCGCCTTGCGCCCCGAGCACTCGAGCACGACGTCGACCGCCAGCGGCGACATCTGCTCCGGCTCCCACAGCGGATAGGTGGGCAGGTCGCCGGGCTCGAGGACCTCGGCGCCCAACGCCCGCGCCAGGGCCTTGCGGGGCGGGGCCGGCTCCACCACCGCCACGGGCCCGAAGCCGCGGGCCAGCAGGGCGGCCACGGTGAGGGCGCCGATGGGGCCGGCGCCCATCACCATGGCGGTGTCCCCCAGCCGGATGTGGGAGCGGGTGATGCCGTGCAGCGCCACCGCCAGTGGCTCGGCCAGGGCCGCCTCCCGCCGGCCCAGCCCCTCGGGCACCCGCACCAGCGCCCGCGCGTCGACCAGGATGAAGCGGGCGAACGCCCCGTCGTGGTCGGTCATGACCCGCCGACGCACCTCGCACTGGGACGGCTGGCCCTCGAGGCAACGCCGGCACTGCCCGCACCGTGGTGCGGGGCCGCCCACGACCTCGTCGCCCACGGCCCACCCCGTCACGCCCTCCCCCAGCGCCGCCACCACCCCGCTGTACTCGTGGCCCATGACGGTGCCCGGGCTCCCCAGGTTCTCGCCGATCAGGTAGAGGTCGGACCCGCAGATGCCGCAGTGCCCGACCTCGACCAGCACCTCCCCAGCGCCCGGCTGCGGCACCGGCCGGTCCTCCACCGCAACCTCGCCGGACCCGCGGTACACGGCCGCCGGCATCGACGCGGGCAGCCGGGGTGCCTGGGTGGTCGCCATCGTCGTCGTCCCCTCCCGAATCTGACGGTGGCGTCAGGTTAGCCCGGGAGGCCGGCCGTCAGCCGAACGCCGCCGCCATGATGACATCGGTCAGCGTGTCGAGCAGCTCGTCGGGGGAGGCGTCGACCTGGCCGGTGGCGGCGTAGTAGTTGAAGCGCTCGACCATCATCATCAGCGCCAGCGTGGCGATCGTGGGATGGAGCCCCGAGCGCTTGGGCATGCGCAGCCGGCGGGTGAGGGCCAGGGCCATGCCCGTGAGCACCTCGTCTCCGAGTCGCCCGGGGCCGACATCGCCCGACAGGTCGGCCTCGGTCCACGCCCGGATCACCCGGCCATGGCGGGCGTACACCTCGCTCACCCGCGCCAGCCAGGCCCGCAGTGCCGCCCGTCCGCGGGCGGAGTTCGTCACCGGCGCCAGCTCGTCGATCAGGCCGTGCAGCTCGGTGGCGACCTCGCCCACGAGCTGCTCGAACAGGTCTTCCTTGGAGCTGAAGTACAGGTAGAAGGTGCCGTGGCTGCTGTCGGCCGCCGCCACCACGTCGTCGATCCGGGCCGCGTGGTAGCTCGTGCGGTCGAACACCTCGGCGGCGGCGTCGAGCAGGCGCTGCCGGGTGCGTTGGCCTCGGGTGCCAACGAGCACCGGGCCACGCTACTGAGAGGTCAGGCGGCGGCGCGGCCCGTGCCGGAGAGGCGGCGCTGCGCGACCACGCACAGCGCTGATTCGGGCGGTGGCGGCGCCTAAGGTCGGGACGACTGCGGAGGTGCGGACATGGAGACTCGAGTTGCCGAGATCGCCGATGGCGTCCACCAGCTGACGACGTACATCGCGGATGCCGACTTCAGCTTCAACCAGTACCTGCTGGCGGGCGAGGAGCCGCTGCTGTTCCACACGGGGCCGCGGCAACTGTTCCCGCTGGTGTCCGATGCGGTGGCGCGGGTGATACCGGCCGAGGGCCTGCGGTGGATCGGTGTCGGCCACGTCGAGTCCGACGAGTGCGGTGCGATGAACCAGTGGCTGGGCGTGGCACCGGGCTCGACGGTGGTGCAGGGCATGACGGGTTGCCTGGTTTCGCTCACCGACCTGGCCGACCGGCCGCCCCGCCCCCTGGCGGACGGCGAGGTCGTGGACATCGGGGGGCATCGCATGCGCTGGATCGACACGCCGCACGTGCCCCATGCGTGGGAGGCCGGCCTGTTCTACGACGAGGACACCCGAACGCTGCTGTGCGGGGACCTGTTCACCCGAACCGGGGCGTACGAGCCGTCGTCCGCCGATGATGTCGTCGGCCCGGCCGTCGCCGCCGAGGACCTGTTCGCGGCGTCGTCGCTCCACCCGGCCAGCGGCGCCACCGTGCGCCGGCTGGCCGAGCTGGACGTCGGCACCCTGGCGCTCATGCACGGCCCGGCGTTCACCGGCGACTGCCGCCAGGCGCTGCTCGATCTCGCCGACGACTACGACCGCCGCATCGCCACCGCCAGTTGACGAATCGAATCGATCCACACGAGGAGGCGCCCCATGACGGTGAGCGTTCGCTACATCGTCGACGACATCGAGGAGTCGATCCCGTTCTACGAGCGGCTGGGGTTCGAGGTGGAGATGCATCCCGGGCCAGGATTCGCCATGCTGCGCCGGGACGACCTGCAGCTGCTGCTCAACACGCCGGGCGGCGGCGGGGGCGCCGGACAGGCGATGCCCGACGGCACCCTGCCCCAGCCCGGGGGCTGGAACCGGATCCAGCTCGACGTCGGCGACCTCGACGCCATGGTCGAACGCCTCTCGGCCGCTGGCGTCGCCTTCCGGAGCCCAGTCATCCCGGGGCAAGGCGGCAAGCAGGTGCTCGCCGACGATCCGTCGGGCAACCCCATCGAGCTGTTCGAGCCCGCCCGTCGCTGAGCGCTCGCCCATCCGCCTCATGGTGGTGGTCGGCTTTGGAGGGTGCGGCCGTTGGGGGTGGTGACGATGAGGGTGGCGTCGGGGAGCAGCTTGGCGTCCCAGCCGGGTGTGTGAAGCAGGTGGTGGTGCCTCGAACATTCGAGCACCAGGTTTTCGAGGCTGGTGGGTCCGCCGCGGGTGACCCACTGGACGTGATGCGCCTCGCACCATTCGGGTGGTCGGTCACAGCCGGGGAACCGGCAGTGCTGGTCCCGGATGACCAGGGCGTTGTACAGGTTGGCGGGGACGGTGCGGGTGGTGGTGCCGTAGTCGAGGATGCTGGAGCGTCCGGCGACGAATACCCGGTGCAGCCCGGCGTCACAGAACAGGCGCTGCACGGTGGTGCCATCGATGATGGTGCCGTCGATCAACCGGCCTTGGCCGCGGGGCTCGAGGTCATCGAGCGTGGCGACCACATTCACATGGGGGCGGTGGCGGCCACCGCGGCGGTGTTGTTGGTGGTCGAGGAACCAGCGGCACACGTCGGCCAGGGCGTCGGCGCGGCGGCGGGCCGGGCTGCGCTCGGGCTCACCGTCCACGTCGCGGGTGGTGGCGAGGCGGATGGCGGTCTCGATCAGCGAGCCGGCTTCGGGATCAAAGCTGCCCCGCAGCTCGCGGCGCCCATCCAGGATCCGCGACACATGCAGCGACCGTTCGGGCTGGGGTGTGTCGGGCGGGTCGTCGAGGACGGCGTCGGCGTAGCGGGCCCAGGCCTGCATCCTGGTCGCGGTCTCGGTCACCGACAGCTCGCCGAAGCCGGGGACGAGCTCGGTTTCGTGTTGGGCGAACAGGCCGGTGGTGCGGTCGGTGAGGTTGGCGACGATGGCTTGCACCTGCCCACCCGACA
>DASQUK010000303.1:0-2255 GCA_035641315.1 Acidimicrobiales bacterium
TAGGAGCCTCGACCGCGTCGGTGTGGCCACCTCCGCGCAGCGTGCCGACGATGTGGTCGATCTCTTCGACGGTCTGCCGTGCCACTTCCTCGATCGCTTCCAGGGCGGCGAGTGAGCGGTCGGGTTCTTGGTGGTGTCGGAGCCGGGCGGCTCCGGCGCGGACCGCGATCACGTTGATGGCGTGGCCGGCCGAGTCGTGGAGGTCGCGGGCGATACGGGCGCGCTCCTCGGCCACCCCGAGCCGACGCTCGCGCTCGGCCTCCCGCTCGGCGCGCATGGCGCGTTCGTGGAGCTCGGTGATGTGCGCTCGTTGCAGGCGCGTGCGCTCGCCGGCGAACCAGGCGGCGCCCCAGGCGAGGGCGGTGTGGAACAGCTCGCTGCCGGGGAACCTGCCCTGGGCGAGGCCGGTAGCGGTGAGGTAGGCGGCGAGGAGGGCGATGACCGCCGTCGTCGTCCGCCGGGTCCACGGATCTGCGTCGTCGCGGCTGGCGGCGAGTAGGTACAGCACCGCGGTGGGGCCGAACGGCACGCCGACGGCGTAGCCGAGCCCACCAAGAAGTACGTAGGCGGACGCAGTCAGGGCGAAGACGCCCAGGGCGCCACGGCGCCAGGCAAACAGCGGCACGGAGGCGCACACGGCGAGCAACGCGCCGACCGCGTCGAGCTTTGCCGGCCCAGGATTCGAGCCCGGAATGACCGTGAAGCCATGCGAGAGGACGGCCAACGTGCCGCCCAAGGCCAGGGCGGCGATCGAAAGGTCGATGAGCAGTCCCGGTGCGGATCGGTTCGCCAACAGCGGGTGCATCGTGGCCACCTTCGACACTGACGCGGCGAGGATACCGATGCGGGGTCGGGTGGCGAATCCCCCGCGTGGATGACGCGCGTCCACGAATTGGGGACGACCAAGTTCATCCTGCAGGGCGTTTCGCCGATGGCGGCGGCATCCGTACGTTGGTCGCCGTCATGGGGACCGACCACCTGCAGCACCGCCCGAGCCGAACGTGAACTTCGGGCTACTGATCGCCCAGGTGGACCACGGGCCACCCGGCGGCACGGCCATCGCGCACCTCGCCCTAGTCGCGATCGTCGTTCTCGGCGGGTTGGCCTTCCTGCTGCTGCGCGGCGCCCGGAGGGATGCGGACCGCGACGTGCCGGAGATCTCCGACCGCGACCCGGAGCGGGATCGGGGGCCGGAGCCGTGAGCAGCGACCCTGTCGTCAGCGTCCGCTCGCTGACCAAGCGCTACGGCGATCTCGTCGCCGTCGACCGGCTCGACTTCTCGCTCGACGCCGGGACGGTCACGGGCTTCCTGGGACCGAACGGCGCCGGCAAGACGACCACTCTGCGACTGATGCTGGGGCTGGCCGAGCCGACGTCAGGGGAAGCGCTCGTGTTCGGTCACCGCTACCGGGACCTCGCCCAGCCGGCGCGCCGGGTGGGCGCGGTGCTCGAGTCGGACGACTTCCACCCCGGCCGCACCGGTCGCGACCACCTGCGCACCCTGGCGCTCGCGGCGCAGATTCAACCGGGCCGGGTCGAGGAGGTGCTGGAGCTGGTTGAGCTCCGGCGCGCGGCCGGGCGGCGCGTGAAGACGTACTCCCTGGGCATGCGGCAGCGACTCGGCCTGGCCTCAGCGCTGCTCGGCGACCCGGCGCTTCTCGTGCTGGACGAACCCGCCAACGGCCTCGATCCGGCGGGCGTGCACTGGCTGCGCACCTTCCTGCGCCGATTCGCCGAGTACGGCGGGACGGTCCTCGTGGCCAGCCACGTGCTAGCCGAGGTGGCACAGACCGTCGACCGGGTGCTGATCATCGATCGAGGCCGCCTCGTGGCGAGCGGGCCGCTCGACGAGCTCGCCGGTAACGGCCAGACCCTCGAGGACACCTACCTCGAGCTGACTACTGGGGGCCTGTCGTGAGGGCCGAGCTTCGCTCCGAGCTGTTGAAGCAGCGTTCGACCTGGACCAACCTCGGTCTGTTCGCGGGGATGGTCGGACTCGTCGTGTTCGCCCTGGTCCTGCACGGCTTTGGCCTCGCGGTCGAGCACCTCGACTCGCGCTCGGACCAACTGATGACATTCGGGCGGGGGGAGTACCTCGGCGCGCTGTTCGCCGCCCTGCTCGGAGCGTTGTCGATCACGAGCGAGATCCGCCACGGGACGATCCGGCCGACGTTCCTGGTCAGCCCGCAGCGCGGCCGTGTCGTCGTCGCCAAGGTCGTGGCGAGCATGTTGGTCGGGGCCGGGTTCGGCCTCGC
>DASQUK010000304.1:0-16155 GCA_035641315.1 Acidimicrobiales bacterium
GCCGCCCCGCGGGGCTTGCCGCCGCCCGCCAGCGCAGCGGCGGGACCGGTTGGGGCGCGGCGAACAGCAACAGCGTCGTCGGTGCCCGTCGCGGGGAGGCGGTCGGCAGGTAGGCGATCGTGCGTCCGCGGAACTGGGAACGGATCTCGGCCGGGTCGTGGGGTGAGCCCGGGGCGGTCAGGTCGACCACGGCGATCCAGGTGGCCGGGACCGACAGCTCGTCGCGCCCGAAATAGGTCGGCAGTCGGACGTGGGCCGAGTACGCCGCGAACTCCACGCGCGCCTTGCGCGTCCGGTAGCC
The DNA here is from genome assembly GCA_035641315.1 of Acidimicrobiales bacterium. Taxonomy (GTDB): domain Bacteria; phylum Actinomycetota; class Acidimicrobiia; order Acidimicrobiales; family VFJN01; genus DASQUK01. The sequence goes on from DASQUK010000304.1 coordinate 302, forward strand.
GTAGTCACGAAGGGCGATCCGGCGACCGGGCCCCAGCGAATGACGGCCCCCCGGCATCTCGACAGCTTGGCATCTCCGGTCAGGCCCGGTCGCGGATCGGATCGCCCTGATCGTCCAGGGACCGCCAGACGCTCGCCACCGGGCGTTCACCGCGGATCCGGGTGCCGCTCGCCGGGCTCGACTAGAACGTCGCGGGACCGTACCGCCGGCCCACGGAGGTGATCCCATGCGATCGCGGATCGGTGTGTTGCTCCTGGCGGGCACCCTGCTGGCGACGGCCCTCGCCAGCACGGCCGGCGCCCCGGCCGCCACGGCAGGCACGGCGTCCGACGCCCAGACGCCGCCGGCGGAAAGGGGGGTGCGGGTGGCGTCCTTCAACATCCACCACGGCGTGGGGCTCGACGGCCTGCTCAACCTGGAGCGCATCGCCGCCGTGGTGGAGCGGACGGGCGCCGACGTCGTCGGCCTCCAGGAGGTCGACAACCACTGGAGCGAGCGCAGCAACTTCGTCGACCAGGCCAGGTGGCTGGCCGACCGTCTCGACATGCACGTGGTCTTCGGGGCCAACCTCGACCTGGACCCACCGGTGCCGGGGGCACCCCGCCGCCAGTACGGCACGGCGATCCTGTCGGCCCACAAGATCCGGGCGTCGACCAACACGCTGCTCCCGCGGCCCCTGGGCGGCGAGCAGCGGGGGCTGCTCGAGGCGCAGATCAAGGTGCGGGGCATCCCCGTGCGGGTGTTCAACACCCACCTGCAGCACGACTCACAGGTGGAGCGGCTGGCGCAGGTGGACCGCATCCGCCAGGTGCTGGCCACCGCCGACGAGTCGGTGGTGCTGCTGGGCGACCTCAACGCCACGCCGGAGACCCCCGAGATCGCCGGGCTCACCGACCTGCTGGTCGACGCCTGGCTGACGGCCGGCGTCGGCGACGGCTTCACCTACGACGCCGCCACGCCCCACGCCCGCATCGACTACGTCATGTCCTCGGGCGACATCGTGGCGCGGACGGCGGCCGTGGTGACGACGGACAGCTCCGACCACCTGCCGGTGGTGGCGGACCTGGCGCTGCCGGGCCAGAAGCTGCGCCGCGAGGCGTGATGCAGGTACCGTCCGCCGGACGGTGCGTGCGCTCACCTTCAACATCCGCCACGGCGTTGGGCTGGACGGCGTCCACGACCTCGAGCGGGTGGCGGCGGTCATCGAGGCCGCGGCGCCCGACGTCGTGGCGCTGCAGGAGGTCGACCGCCATCTGAGCCGCACCGACCACGTCGACCAGGCGGGCTGGCTCGCCGGTCGCCTGGGGTTCGACGTGACCTACGGCCCGGTCGTGGACCTCGGTCCCGTTTCTCCCGCTCTTGGCCTTCGGCCGGGCCGCTCGGGCCTCGCTCGCTCTCTCGCCCTACGGGACGCTCGCTCAGGCGAGTCGGGCGATTCGGGACCGGACGGGGCGCGCCGCCAGTACGGGATCGCCCTGTTGTCCCGGGCTCCGCTGGAGGAGGCCCGCAACCTTCTGCTCACCCGGCCGAAGGGCGGGGAGCAGCGCGGCCTGCTGGGCGCGGCGATCGCCGTGGAGGGACGGCGGGTGCGGGTGTTCTGCACTCACCTGCAGCACCGGTCGCGCACCGAGCGGCTCGCACAGGCCACGCAGATCGCCGAGTCGCTGGCGGCGGCCGGCGGACCGGTGGTGGTCATGGGCGATCTCAACGCCCGCCCCGGTGACCGCGAGATCGCGCCGCTCACCGCGGTCCTCGACGACGCTTGGGCCGTGGCCGGTGACGGAGCCGGGTTCACGTTCGATGCCGCGACACCCCACGCCCGCATCGACTACGTCCTGACCTCGGACGACGTGGTGGCGCGCCACGCCGCCGTGATCGACACCGACGCCTCCGACCACCTGCCGGTGCTGGCCGACCTGGAGCTGGCGAGCGGGGGTTAGTGCCCGGAATGGGTTCGCCCGCCCCGGCGCGGGCGCGCCATCCTCGGGACATGCACCTCACGACGTCCCGCCTCGAGGAGAGCCTCGACCACATCCGCAACTCGCCGAGCGACGTGGGGCTGGTCGAGCTCATCGTGCGGCGGCCGGCCGTCGACGAGCGTGAGGTCCTCGAGGAGGGCATGCTCGACCCGGCCGAGGGGCTGGTGGGCGACAGCTGGAAGATGCGGGGCAGCAGCCGCTCGCCCGACGGGTCGGCGCACCCCGACATGCAGCTCAACGTGATCAACGCCCGGCTGTCGTCGTTGGTCGCCGTCGACGCCGGCCGGCGGGCGCTGGCGGGCGACCAGCTCCATCTCGACCTCGACCTGAGCCACGCCAACCTGCCGCCGGGCACGCGCCTCGCCCTGGGAAGCGCCGTCATCGAGATCACCGAGATCCCCCACACCGGCTGCGCCAAGTTCCGTGACCGGTTCGGCGCCGACGCCCTGCGCTTCGTCAACTCGCCGGTGGGACGTGACCTGCGCTTGCGCGGCCTCAACGCCAAGGTCGTGGTCGCCGGCACCGTGCGCCAGGGCGACGAGGTCCGCAAGCTGCCGGCGTGACGCAGAATGACGGCGGTTGGCGTGCCCCGGTCTCAGGCGCGGTCACGTAGGTCGTAGCGCCACACGTTGGTGTCCCGCTGGACGAAGCCGGCCCGCTGGTAGAGGCGGTTGGCGGCATCGCGGCGGGGGCGCGACGTGAGGTCGACCGTGGCGGCGCCGAGCTCGCGGGCACGGTCGACCATCGCCCGGGTCAGAGCGTCACCCACCCCACGGCCCCGGGCGGTCTCGTCCACGACCACGTCCTCGATCCAGGCCCGGCGCGCGGTCGGGATGCGGAACGTCACCAGCGTGGACATGCCGACGATGGTCCCGCCGTCGTCGAGGGCGATGAACAGGTCGGTGGCGGGCGACGCCACGACCTCGCCCAGCTCGACGGTGTCGGGAGGGGGGTTGGAGCGCGACAGCTGGGGCACAAGGCGCCGGACGGCGTCGACGATGGCGGGTGTCAGCGAGGTTGCGATCTCGACCTTCACCGGAAGGACGCTACGCGCCGCGCTCAGGTGTCCGCGTCGGGCACCGGCTGGGGCGGCGGTGGTCCCACGTAGCGGGCGGACGGGCGGATGATGCGGTTGTCCGCCGCCTGCTCGAGGATGTTGGCGCACCAGCCGATCACCCGGCTCGAGGCGAAGGTGGGGCTGAAGAGCTCGGGGGGCAGACCGCAGTGCTCCATGACGACGCCGGCGTAGAACTCGACGTTGGCATAGAGGTTGCGGCCCGGCTTCAGCTCGGCGAGCACGTCGACGACCGTCTGCTCGACCTGCTTGGCGAAGTCGACCTTGGCCGCGCCGATGCGCTCGGCCACGCCCCGCAGGAACAGCGAGCGGGGGTCGTCGGTCTTGTAGACCCGGTGCCCGAATCCCATGATCCTCTCACCCCTCGTGACCGCGTCGACCAGGTAGGACCGGGCGTTGTCGGGGGTGCCGATGGCGTCGAGCAGGTCGAGCGCCCTCGACGGTGCCCCGCCGTGCAGCGGGCCCGACAGCGCGGCGATGCCGCCCGTCACCGCCCCGGCCAGGTCGGCGCCGGTGGACGTGACGACCCGCGACGTGAACGTCGAGGCGTTGAAGCCGTGGTCGATGGTGAGCATCTGGTATTGCTCGACCGCCCGCGCCAGCTCGGGATCGGGGCGCTCACCGCCGAGCATCCACAGGTAGTTGCCGCCGTAGGCCAGGTCCGGGTCGGGATCGATCGGGTCGAGCCCCTCACCCAGCCGATGCAGCGCCATGATGAGCGTCGGGACGGCCGCGCACACGCTGAGCGCGTTGGACCGCAGCTCCTCGGGCGGCACGTCCAGCCACGGGCGGAAGCCCTGACTGTGGCCGATGAGCGACACGGCACTGCGGAGCTGATCCATCAACGGACCGCCCGATGCCGCGATCTCGGGCAGCAGACCGCGCACGGCGTCGGGCACGGAGCGGCGGGACCGCACCTCGGCGGCGAACGCCCCGCTCTCGGCCGCAGACGGCAGGTGGCCCTCGAACAGCAGGAACCACACGTCCTCGAGCGAGCGCTTGTCGGCCAGCTCGACCGCCGAGTACTGGCGGTAGTGGTAGAAGCCCTCGAGGCCCCGGACGTCGCCGACCTGGGTCTCGGCGACGATCACGCCCTCCAGGCCCGGCGGCGCCTCGATCTCGCCCGGGTGGACCACCGGCTGGATAGCGGCCACGTGCATCAGGTCGCGCATCGACACGATCCCCGCCAGCTCGCCGCCCTCGACCACCGGGACATGGCGGTAGCCGTGCCGGTCGAGGCTGACGAGCGCCTCCTGGACCGACAGGTTGGGCGCCACGACGTCGGGATCGGGCGTCATCCACTCCGCGACCTTGGTGGCCTGGGACGGCGGGCCGGACGCCGCCAGCCGGACCATGTCGCGCTCGGTCAGGATGCCGATGGGGCGGTTGCCGTCGACGATGACGACCGAACCCACGCCCAGGTCGTTCATGCGGGCGGCGGCGGCGGCGATGGGCTCGTCGGGAAGGGCGGTCACCACCGGGGAGCTCATCACCTCGGCGACCGTTCGGATGGTGGGGGCGGCGGGCGCGGCGGCCACGGCCCCAGACTAGGGCCGGTACCCCTACGATGAACCGGTGGATCACCTCCACTGGCGATCGAAGCCCGCACTCCATCGGCCGGTCCTGGTCGCCGCGTTCGAGGGGTGGAACGACGCCGGTGACGCCGCCAGTGGCGCCGTCCGCTACCTGATCGACCGCTACGACGCGCAGCTCGTGGCCGAGATCGATCCCGAGGAGTTCTTCGACTTCACCTCGACCCGTCCGCAGGCAGAGATCGGTGACGACGGGGTGCGACGGATCAGCTGGCCGTCCACCGAGATCTACGCCGCCACCCTGCCCGGGGACGGCGGCGACGCCCTGTTGGTCATCGGCACCGAGCCACAGTTGCGGTGGCGCACGTTCTGCGCCCAGATCACCGGGGTCGCCCAGGAGGCCGACTGCCGGCTGGCCGTGCTGTTGGGCGCGCTGGTGGCCGAGGTGCCGCACAGCCGGCCGGTGCCAGTGGTGGGGACGGTCACCGATCCGGCGTTGCAGGCCGAGCTGGGGCTGCAACCCTCGACCTACGAGGGCCCGACCGGGGTGGTGGGCGTGCTGTCGGCGGCGTGCCGCGAGGCCGGCCTGCCGGCGGCATCGCTGTGGGCGGCGGTGCCGACGTACGTGCCCACGGCCCCGTCGCCCAAGGCCGCGCTGGCCCTGCTGGAGCACACCGCAGAGGTGCTCGGCATGTGGGTGCCCACCACCGACCTCGAGATCGCGGCCGCCGCCTACGAGCGCCAGGTCAGCGAGCTGGTGCAGGAGGACGAGGAGACGTCCGACTACGTGACCCAGCTCGAGCAGCGGGTCGACTCCGATGACAGCGACGCCGGCGGCGCCGCCCGGTCGCTGGTCGAGGAGGTCGAGCGCTACCTCCGGGACCGGCGGGACTGATCAGCCGGCCCGCAAGGGCCAGGGCTGGGTCTGCTCCCAGATGCGGGCCAGGCGGAGGGGGATCTCGTCGTGGTGGCGGCGGGCGACGACCTGGAGACCCACGGGCAGGCCGGCGGCCGTGACCCCGGCCGGCACCGACACCGCCGGGTTCCAGCACAGGTTGGCCAACATGGTGAACGGCGTGGCCATGGCGCCGAGCGGGTGCGCTGGCTGGCCGTCGATCACTTCGGGCGGCGGGCCCTCGGCGGGGAACGCCGGCACCGCGGTGGTGGGCGTGAGCAGCACGTCGATGTCGGCGAACAGCCGGGCGGCGTCCGCCACGAGCTGCTCCCGCCGCCGCACCGCACCGGCGTAACGGGAGATCGGGTAGTCCTCGGTGCGCTCGAGCACGGACCGCACGTAGCGCGTCAGGTCGTCGCGCACGCGGGGCCACATGCCGTCCTCGAGACTGAACCACAGGTCCATGGCGCCCGCCCCCAGCCACGCCCGGACCGGGTCGGTGAGCCCTACCGGTTCGTCGTCGATCGCCAGCTCGGCGACGGCCGCCAGGCGCCGGGCGGCCGTCTCGGCGATGGCCCGGACCTCGGGGTCGCAGCGGGCGAAGCCGAGGTCCGGCGACCAGCGGGCCCGCAGGCCCGCCACCGGCAGCGACTCGATCGCCGGCTCGTAGACCACCGTGGGGGGCGGCAGCGAGAAGCGGTCGCGCTCGTCGGGCCCGGCGGTCACGTCCAGGTGGCGGGCGGCGTCGGCCACCGTGGTCGTGAGCAGCCCGCACACGGCGGTCTCCGACCCGGTCGGCCCCGGGTGCGGGATGCGACCGTGGCTCGGCTTGAACCCGACCAGACCGCAGAACGCCGCCGGGATACGGGTCGACCCCCCGCCGTCGCTGGCGGTGGCGACCGGGACGAGGCCGGCGGCGACCGCGGCGGCGCTGCCCCCGCTCGATCCGCCAGGGGTGCGCTCGGGGTCCCAGGGGTTGCGGGCAGCGCCGAACACCTTGGTCCTGGTGAAGTTGAGCGTGCCGAACTCGGGTGCCGCGGTCTTGCCCACGGGGACGGCACCGGCGGCCCGCAGGCGGGCGACGTGGACTGAGTCGGCGGCGACCGGGCCCCGCCCGGCGTACGCGAGGGACCCGTGGGTGGTCGGCATGCCGGCGCAGTCCTCGAGGTCCTTGACCCCGAGCGGCACACCGGCGAACCGACCCGGATCCCGCCCTACCGCCACCGCCGCGTCGACGGCCTCGGCCGCCGCCCGGGCCCCGGCCTCGTCGACGTGCACGAAGGCGCCGAGCCGCTCGTTGCCGGCCTCGATCGCCGCCAGCGCCTGGTCGAGCACGTCGCTGGCCCGGCGTTGGCCGGTCCGCACCGCCTCGGCGATCTCGATGGCCGCGACGTCGAAACCTGATCCCATGGTCCCCCCTGACGAGCCAAGGCTGCACGATGAGTGCAAACATCCTTCCACCCATTGCGGATGTCGGCACCACCGCAGCGACCACATTGCCCGACGGGCACCGCGGCTGCGTGCCGCGCCTGCTTTCCGAGCCCATGTGGGTGCAACGGCTCGTCGGGCCCGGCTAGGCCCTCAAGTTCACTCAAGGTATAGTGGCATCCGCATGGAAGCGGAGCTGCTCACCATCGGCGCAGTGAGCGAGCGGACGGGCGTGGCCTCCTCGGCCCTGCGGTTCTACGAGTCCGAGGGCCTCGTCCACGCCACCCGGTCGAGCGGGGGCCAGCGGCGCTACGCCCGCGAGGTCGTCCGGCGGGTGTCGTTCATCCGGGTGGCCCAGCAGGTGGGCCTGCGGCTCGACGAGATCCGGGACGCGCTGGCCTCGCTGCCCGACAACCGCACACCCACCGCCAAGGACTGGGAGCGCCTCGCCACCTCGTGGCGGCCCCGCATCGACGCCCAGATCCACATGCTCGAGCGGCTGCGCGACCGGCTCGCCGGCTGCATCGGCTGCGGCTGCCTGTCGCTCGGCTACTGCAAGATCCTCAACCCTGGCGACGAGGCCGGCCTGCGCGGTCCCGGTCCCCGGTACATCCTCGACGACGACTAACCGGACGGGGCCCCGTCGTCGCCGGCCGGGCCGTCGACGGCCAACTCCTCGGGCACGACCCGCATCTCGGCCAGGATGTTGATCAGCACGGCGCTCACCGGTACGCCGAGGAACGCCCCGAACACGCCGAACAGCGTGCCGCCGGCCGTGATCGCGACCAGAACGACCAGGGGATGCAGCTCGAGGTTCTTGCCGAACACCACCGGTGCCAGGAAGTCGTTGTCGAGCTGCTGGACCACCAGCGCCACGATCGCCACGATCACCGCTCCGCCGAAGCCGGCCGTGACCAGCGTCACGAGGATGGCGATGACCCCGGCGATGATGGCGCCGGCAAACGGGATGAACGCGGCGAAGAAGGTGATGACCGCCACGGGGATGGCCAGCTTCCCGCCCACCAGCCACACCGTCGAGCCGATGATGATGCCCTCGATGACGCCCAGCGTCGCCGACCCCCGCAGGTAGCCACCCAGCGTGCGCCACGCCCGGGCGCCCATCCGGCCGGTCAGGTCGCGCCGGTGATGGGGGAAGCGCGCCACGAACCAGTCGCCGAAGCGGTCACCGTCCTTGAGGATGAAGAAGGTCGTGACCAGGCCGAGCAGGATGCCGGCGAACGCCTCGAACACCAGGATGGTGCCGCTGACCAGCGTGCCGCTCTGCGACTCGAGCAGGTCGCCGATCCGCTCGTCGGCGTCGTCGCGGAACTCCTCGATGTCCTGGCGGGAGACGTCGAAGGGGCTGTCCTCGACCAGCCAGTCCTCGAGGTCGTCGACGGCGTCCTCGATCGTGGGCCCGAGGTCGTCGAACTCGTTGGCGATCGACGGCGCCAGCAGCGCCACGATGCCGGTGAGCACGGCGATGAATCCCAGCAGCACGCCGGCCGCCACCAGCGCCCGCGGCACGCCCCGGGCCCGCAGGTACCGCGTCGGCGGGTCGAGGGCCCGCGACAGGAAGACCGCCACCGCCGCGGCCAGCAGCAGCACCCACAGACGAGTCACGAGCCACAGCACGGCCAAGAGGACGATGCCGACGCCGATGAGCCACCAGCTGTACGCACCGACGCGGGCGACGACTGCGTAGGCCCGGCTCCCCGGATTGTCGTGCGACGTGTCTTCGGGCTGCGCCACTCGGTCCTCCGAGCTGAGGGCTACTTGGACGGGTGGGCGCATCGTACGACCGGCGGCGGGCGCACTCGGGCACCGCGCCGCCCCGTCAGCAATCGCGGGCGGCGGGGTTGGTCGTCGAGGTGGTGACGCCGGCCTCCGGAGCGGACGGGCCGGCGTCGGCGCCTCTCGACGTGGTCGTGGTGGTCGCGCTCGGGCTGGCGCTGGTCGTGGGCGGCTGTGGTGTGTCGCGCACGCCGGTCCAGTCGTCTCCAGTGACGAGCACGATGCCGGTGGCCCCGTCGACCTCCCGGAGGTCGGCGCCGCCCCGGAGCCACCGCGCCACGAGGTCCGCCGCCGCCTCCTGGCCGGGCGGGTACTGCACGTCGGTGCTCTCGTTGCCGAGAACGGGGTCGTCGCCGAGCCCGTCGATGCCGAAGCCGACGGCTTCGAGGGAGGCGGCGGCGTCGGTCGCCTCCTGGGACCGTCCGGTGCCGTTGAGCACGCGGAGGCGGACGGAGGCCGGATCCATGTCGCCGCTGGCTGCACCCGCCTGCGACTGGGATTCCCGGAACAGGTCGAAGATGGGCGCGGCCTTGGCCTGGTCGAGGCGGAGGATCGAGGCGTCCCCCTCCATGTCGGGCGTCACCGCGGCGTCGAGCGAGTACGTCTCCAGGTTGTCGGGGTCGAACGAGCGGAAGCGCCGGCCGAGGTCGAACATGTCGCCAGCGGTCAGATCCTGGTCGACCGTGATGCCATCGAGTCCCACGTCGATGAGCTGGTCGAGCGTTCCCGGGTTGCGTGCGCCCCGGTCGCTGGCGCGGCTCAGTGCCTTGCGGATGAACGCCTGCTGCCGGCTGATTCGGCCGAGGTCGGGTAGCGCCTCGTCGATCTCCCACTCGCCGTCGATCAGCTGCTCGTAGGTGCGGGAGCGCACGAAGGCGAGGGCCTGCACGGGGTCGAGCGTCACGCAACCCGTGTCCCGGATGTTGAGGCCCGTCTTCTTGTCGCGGGCGGGGTAGGGGAAGTAGATGGGCACGCCGTCGACGGCGTCGACCAGTCCCCGGAACGCGGCGAAGTCGACCTCGACGTAGTGGTGGATGTCTATGCCGAAGCTCTCGGCGATGGTGCGGATGAGCAGCGGCGCGCCGCCGATCTCGACCGCAGCGTTGATCTTGCGATTGCTGTTGGTGCCGGCGATCGGGACCCACAGGTCGCGGGGGATGGACAGCAGCTTGGCGCCCCGCTCTGCGGGGTCGACCCTCACGACCATGATCGTGTCGGACCGACGCAGCCCGGCGCGGCCGATGCGCACGGGGTCGTCGGGATCGAGGTTCTCCGCGCTCTCGATGCCCACGATCAGGTAGTTCTCGGGCTCCCCCGAGTCGGCCGTCTCGTCCAGCACGCCGCTCAGCTCGACCCGCGGCAGCCGCTCGTACTTGCGGTACACGTAGCCGAGGCCCGCGGCGGTGAGACCGAGGCCCAGCGTGCTGAGGCATCCCAGGGCGAGAGCCAGGCGCTGTCCCCAGGTTCGGCGCCGTCGGCGCCCGGGTCCTGCGCCGGGGGTCGCCTCCACGGCGGCGATCCTACGCGGGACCCGTGTTCACGGGCCCCGCGGGCTAGCTCTGGCCCTGACCCTGGCTCATCTCGGCCATGCGGCGGCTCATCTCCTCGGGGGAGACGTCCTCGACGTGGGTGGCGATGGTCCAGCGGTGGCCGAACGGGTCGTCGAACGTCGCCGATCGGTCTCCATAGAACTGGTTCTCCAGCGGGCGCACGACCGTGGCGCCGGCCTCGGTGGCCTTGGCGAACGTGGCGTCGACGTCTTCGACATAGACGCTGATGCTGACCGGTGAGCCACCGTAGGCGGCCGGTGCCTTGGCGCCCATGTCGGGGAACTCGTCGGCCAGCATGATCAGCGAGTCGCCAACCTCGAGCTCGGCGTGGCCGATGCGCCCGTCGGGTCCGGGCATCCTCATGCGCTCGGTGGCGCCCAGCACGGTCGTGTAGAACTCGATGGCCTTCTGTGCGCCGTCGACGACGAGGTACGGCGAGACCCGCGGGTAGCCATCGGGGATCGGCTTCACTGCCATGGATAACCTCCGGGATCTGGCCTCCGGCCGCGTCGGCCGAAGGCGAACGTGCGTTCGTGGACGCTAGTCCCGCCGCAGCTTCGCCGCAAGGGCCATCGGGTGAACCTCGGCGGGCATCAGGCCGGCCCCACGCCCTCGAGCTCCGCCCCGTCGAACAGCGGCTGCATGCCGTGGGCGACGACGTCGCGGTGCAGCTCCTCGTCAGTGGGCGGAGGGTCGCTCCCGACCCGAGCGGCAGCAGCGAGCGTCGGCCGTAGCAGGTGCGCGTCGCTCGACGTGATAAGGAACAGCCCCGGCCGATCCAGCACGTAGCGGACGGCGCGGTCGATGGCGTCGGCGTCGTCCAGCGGTTCGTACCAGGAATGATGCGGCTCGCTGTCGTCGGTCCAACGGCGCCGGGCGACCGACTTGATGGTCTGGACGGCCACTCTCCGCTCGGCGCACACCGGCAACAGGCGCTCCACGTCGGCGCGGTACGCGTCGTGCTGCAGAAGCACGTAGCTGTAGGGCAGCAACACCGAGTCGAAGTCGAAGCGCACGAGGCTGCGCAGGTGCATGCGGGCGATCCGCAGGCCATGGCCGGTCACGCCCACGAAGCGGGTCAGCCCCTCGTCGCGGGCCCCCGCCAGCGCCTCGACGGCGCCGCCCGGCCCGAAGGCCACGTCCCACTCGTCCGGTTCGACCAGGTTGTGCAGCTGGATGAGGTCGACCCGGTCGACGCCCAGCCGCTGCAGCGACCGTTCGAGGCTGGCGCGGGCGGCGTCCCCCGTGCGGTCGCCGGTCTTGGTTGCGAGGAAGAACTCGTCAGGGTGTGCCGCCAGCCACGGTGCCAGGCGGAGCTCGGCATCGCCGTAGGAGGCGGCAACGTCGAGGTGGTTGACGCCGGCCTCCAGCAGGACCGGCAGCAGCTCGTCGGCGGCTGCCTGGCGCATCGATCCGAGCGCAGCCGCGCCGAAGATCACCCGGCTGCTCTCGTGCCCGGTGCGCCCGAAGGCGGCGCGCTCGATCACGTTCGCAAGCTTAGGTGCCGGGTTTCACGGGTGGCCCGGCGCACGGCATGGCCTCGCCGACGGGTCAACCGAGCAGCTACCGCTGACCGAGAGCCCGGGCCAGCTCGTCGCGCCCCATCTTCGACCGGCCCGGCAGGTTGCGTCGCTGGGCCTCGCGGTACAGCTCCTGGCGCGTCTTGGGCTGAGACGCACCGGTCCGCTTGCGCCGCGCCACCGCAGCGCCCTGCTTGCCGAGCGCGGTACGGGACTTCTTCGGCATCTGGGCGATGGTCTTCTGCTTCTTGGCCGCCTTGATCGCCTTGCGGACGTTCCGCTTGGCGGCCTGCCGCTGCTTCGTCGTCGCCATCCTGCCTCCTCGCTCCTACGGGACTCTGCCCGCTGACCGCGCACTACCCGCTACGGGGCGTGTCACAACCGAAACTCCGATTCACGGGACCGGCCAGCGCGTAGGGTCGCCCGTCATGGAACGCACCGATCCCGACCCGGGCGGCGACGAGCTGACCCTGCTGTGCCAGTTCCTGGACTACCACCGCGACACGCTGGTCATGAAGGCCAGCGGACTCGACAAGCAGCAACTCGCCACCCGATCGGGACGGTCGACGCTCACCCTGGCGGGGTTGGTCAAGCACATGGCGTTGGTCGAGAGCAGCTGGTTCCGCGAGGTGCTGTTGGGCCGGGAGACGCCCGAGCCGTGGGCCGGGGTCGATTGGGACGCGGACCCCGACTGGGAGTTCCACACCGCCGTCGACGACGAGCCCGAGGAGCTGCTCCGCCTCTATGCCACGGCCTGCGAACGCAGCCGGGCCGCCGTCGCCGAGGTGGGCGACCTCGACGCCCTGTCGGCGAAGCCGTCGCGTCGTACAGGCGAGCGGTTCAACCTGCGCTGGATCATGCTCCACATGATCGAGGAGACCGCCCGCCACAACGGCCACGCGGACCTGCTGCGCGAGAACATCGACGGCTTGACCGGCGAGTGACGGGCCGGCACCGCGCGTCCCGTCGGGGCGCGGCGCCCGCCGTCCTCTTTCTCCTCACTCCAGCGACGACCGGGCGGCCCGGGCCTCGCTGATGGCGTTCTCGGCCTCCTCGGCCTCGGCGGCAGCCCGCCGGGCCTCGCGCCGCGCCGCGTCGAGGCGCTCCCGCGCCGCCTCGACCTCACGTTGGGCTTCCCGCCGGCGATCCTCCGCCGCCGCCAGGTCCGCGGCCGCCCGGTCGGCGGCGTCGGCCGCATCCTCGGCCCGGGTGCGCGCGGCATCCGCATTCGCCTCGGCGCGTTCGACGTCCCGATCGGCGGCCTTCAGCTCCCGGCTGCGGGCCCGACCCCGACCGGCCGGCGGTGCGGACGGCACCTCGGCCGCCCCATCCGGCGTCCTCCGGGCGGCCGGCCTGGTTGCCGGGGCACGCCCCGACCCGGCACCCGGAGCCGGGGCGAAGGCGCCGAACGCCCCGGCGGAGGGCACGTCCACCAGTCGTCCGGCGCGCAGGGCACCCAGCGCCTCGGGATCGGCGGCGACCGCCAGCACCGCCGGCACGAGCTCCGACTGGTCGAGCGCCGCACCCCCGGCGGCCGCGGCGCGATCGGACGCAACGTCCGCCAGCGACCGGGCCGCCGCGCGCAAGGCGCTCGTGGCCTCGCGGACGTCGGAACCCGAGCGGGCACCCGCCAGCGACTCCGCCGCCGCGTCCACGGCTTCGAACGCCTCCCGGTCGGCGAGCACGGCCGCGTCGAGCGCCCAGGCCAGCCGCTTGGGCTTGGGCAGCTTGCGGACGGCCGCCGCCTCGTCCGTCCGGCCGGCGGTTCGCAGGGTGCGGGCCAGCGCGTCGCGGCCCGCCACGAACTCGTCCAGCGGCCCGCCGTACAGGGCGGCGATGGCGGCGTCGAGGTCCTCGGGCGGTGCGGTGTCGGCGCGATCGGAGGTGGCCACCGCGACGATCCTTGCCCAGCCCCCGGCATTTGTCAGGATGGCGGCATGGGGGAATCCACCGAGGACGGGACCCAGGCCGAGGCACTCACGATCCCGGCGGTGGTCGAGCGGGCGGCGGAGCGATTCGGTCCCCGGGAGGCCCTGGTCGACGACGACCCCGTCGACGGTGACGGTCGCCTGAGCTTCGCCGAGCTTGCCACCGCCACCGACGAGGCCGCCCGGGCCTACGTCGCCCACGGTGTCGAGCCCGGCGATCGGGTGGCGATCTGGGCGCCCAACATCGCCGAATGGGTCGTCGCCGCGCTGGGGGCGTACCGGGCCGGCGCCGTCGTGACCACGGTCAACACCCGGTTCAAGGGCCACGAGGCGGCGCACGTGATCGGCACCGCCGGCGCCCGGCTGCTGGTGACCGTCACCGACTTCCTGGACACGGACTACGTGGGCCTGCTGGCCGAGGCCGGGCGTCCCGCGTGTCTCGAGCGGACGGTCGTGCTCCGCGGCCCGGTGCCCGACGGTTGCATCGGGTGGGCCGACCTCCGGTCGCGCGCTGCCGACGTCGACCCGGCGGTGGTGGCCGCCCGGGCCGCGGCGATCACGCCGGACGACGTCGGCACGATCATCTTCACGTCCGGGACCACGGGCGCCCCCAAGGGCGCCATGCTGCGCCACGGGGCCTCGGTGCGCGCCTTCAGGGTCTGGTCGGAGGTGGTCGGGCTGCAGGAGGGCGACCGCTACCTCGTGGTCAACCCGTTCTTCCACACCTTCGGGCTGATGGCCGGCATCCTCGCCTGCCTGCTGAAGGGCGCCACGATCGTGCCCCACCCGGTGTTCGACGTGCCCAGCGTGATGCGGCGGGTCGACGAGGAGCGGATCACGATGCTGCCGGGCGCGCCCGCCATGTACCAGACGATCCTCGACCATCCCGAGCTCGACCGGTTCGACCTGTCGTCGCTGCGGCTGGCCGTGACCGGGGCGGCGACGGTGCCGGTGGAGATGATCCGGCGCATGGCGTCGCAGCTGTCGTTCACCAACATCGTCACCGGCTACGGCCTCACGGAGTCCACGGGCGTCGTGACGATGTGCCGGCACACCGACGACCCCGAGACGATCGCCAACACCTCGGGCCGGCCCATCCCGGGCATCGAGGTGCGGGCCGTCGACGACGATGGCAAAGAGGTGCCCGTCGGCGAGCCCGGCGAGGTCGTGGTGCGCGGCTACAACGTGATGGCGGGGTACATCGGCGACCCCTCGGCCACGGCTGCCGCCATCGACGGGGACGGCTGGCTGCACACCGGCGACGTCGGCGTGTTCGACGAGGCCGGCAACCTCAGGATCACCGACCGCCTGAAGGACATGTTCATCGTCGGCGGCTTCAACGCCTACCCGGCCGAGATCGAGAAAGCCATGATGGAGCACCCCGCCGTCGGCCAGGTCGCGGTGATCGGCGTGCCCGACGAGCGGATGGGCGAGGTGGCCAAGGCCTACGTGGTCCCTCGGGCGGGTGCGGGGGCGGCTCTCGATGAGGCCGAGCTGATCGCTTGGTGCCGGGAGCGGATGGCCAACTACAAGGTCCCGCGCTCGGTCGAGGTCGTGGACGCCCTGCCGCTCAACGCCAGCGGCAAGGTCCTCAAGTACGTGCTGCGGGAGCGGGCGGGTACTTCGCCGCCAGGCGACGGACGGTGTTGAGGTTGCGGACCGTGGTCGGCACCTCCCCCAGCGCCTTCTCGAGGACGGGAGCGCCGAGGGTCGAGTCGGTCAGCCCTCCCCGGATGTGCCAGTACAGCTCGCGGTCGTGCACCAGCACCCGGTCCGTCTGGTTGGACAGCGCGGCCACGGCCCGTGCGGCCGCGGCCTTCGGGCGTCGGTAGAGGAAGGCGACGTAGGAGTTGCCGTCCGCCTCGTCGAGGTCGGGGAACGGCCGGTGGGCGGCGATGCGGGCCAGCTCGGCGTCGGTGCGAAGGAAGGTCAGCACCTCGTAGCCGAGCGTGTCCCGGAGATGGCCCTCGATGCGCTTGGTGAGGGCGGCGACGTCGCGGTCGTCCGACTCGAAGATGACGTTGCCACTGGCGATGAAGGTGGCGACATCGCCGAGGCCGAGGCCCTCGAACATGCCCCGGAGGTCGCCCATCTTCACTTGGTGCCCGCCGACGTTGATCCCCCGCAGAAAGGCGATGTAGCGCGCCATGTCC
>DASQUK010000305.1:0-4159 GCA_035641315.1 Acidimicrobiales bacterium
CGAGGCTGCTCCCACCTGACCCTGCGCCTCCAGGGCCAGGCTGCCTCCAGCTTCAATGGCCTGCTGCGACAGGCCACAGGTGGGTCCTTTCACCCCACCCGGTTGTCTGGCGCCTCGTGGCGCACAGAGAAGTTCGGGGAGCGCTTCTTCGTTGGGCGTTGCCACCCACGCCGACGAAGGAGCCGGAGCGTGCCCAGACCCGGTGTTCTCGGGCGGCTGCGTGGGCGGGCAGGTTCTGCAAGGGTGTCTCCGCACAGGGTCTCGACGACGACAGGTTAGGAGGCGCAATGCGCGTGGAAGCCGAGGAGCAGCTTCGAGACTTGGTCGCCGAACGAGTGACGGCGGTGCGGGCGAAGGACGTTGTCCCATTGGCGGCGCGTCAAGCGGCCGATGTCGTCACCTTCGATGTTCTCCCACCCTTACGTTCACACGGGAGTTGGGCTGTGAACGAGAAGACCCTGAACTGGTTCGATGGGTACGCGAGCGACATCGGCTACGAGGTCCACGAGCTCCAAGTGAGAGCCAGCGGCGACGTGGGCTTCTGCTGGTTCGTCTACCACGTCTCGGGCACCCTGCGGACCGGCGAGGAGATCGACATGTGGGTGCGGGCGACACTGTGTTGCGAGCGAATCAACGGCGAGTGGCGAATCGTCCATGACCACGAGTCGGTGCCGTTTGATCCGGCGACTGGTCAGGCTGAGCTCAGCCTGTCGCCCTGAACACGTCTCGGGAGTCCATGCGGCCCCCGAAGTCGGCGAGCCTGCGACCGGTGCCACCCGGACCCGGCATCGTTCGGGGATGAGTTGAACGGCTGCTCATGGCGGCTCGAGGAGCGGTCACCCGCCGTCATGATCTGCGCGTTCAGCTCAGAGGTCGAAGGCGGTGGCGCCACCTGGGTCGCCGCCGACGGCGATCACCTTCGTCGGTGTCACCTCGTAGGCGTGCCAGGGCGGCGGCCCGGCGCTCGGGGCGCTGTACGGCGCGGTCAGCGCCGTGCCCTCGTTGTTCACGCGCGCCGGCCAACCCTGATCGGCGTATACCTGGGCGATGCGCTCGAGCCTGGCGCGATCGGTCACGATCCGGACCGAACCTTCGACGGCGAGGTCGAACCGGTGCGTCGACACGGTGAGCACGCAGCGGGGATCGCGGGCCAGGTTCCGCGACTTGCGGGTGTCGAGGCCGGAGATGACGCACAGGACGCCGTCGATCGGGAGTGTGCCGACGGCCGCGACGTGCGGGGTGCCGTCGGCGTTCGTAGTCGCCAACCAGTACGTGACATGGTTCGGACCGCCGGTGTCGGGTGCCTGCGAGACCGCTTCGAACAGCTCGCTGGCAACCCGCGGCCAGGCGATGGCAGGCGTACCGTAGCGGTCGAGGTTACGCACGTTCGCCGGTTCCATGCGGGTGCGGACGATGCCAGACGCCGGAACTGATCGCTCCAGTCCTAGACCCCGACCACCGTGGTCGAAGGACCATCGGGTGGTGCTCGCTGCAAGTGCGCGAGATCGCGTTCAGGCTGCCCGACTGGCGCAAGGGTGAGCGCGGATCTCGGGGAGTCGTACCCGTCCACCCATCGCTCGCCCACGATGTTGTGGGACGCCGGGTCCGGGACCGCGGGCGTGCTGAACCGCCGGTAGGGGGCGTCGTGTGCGTGCTCGATTCGTGCGCGACCGGGGGCGATGGTGGGAGGGTGCTTGTGCGGATCGAGGGCGTCGATTTGCCAGGCCGGGCGTGCGCCCCGCCTAACGCTTCGGCCCGCTATGGGAACGTGCATGTGGCGTTGCCGCGGGCACGGGAGCCGTTCGGGCTGGTTCCGGGCGACGCGCCGGCTGCCAACTAGGACTTCGAGCTCACCGTCCGCCCGGCGCCTGATGGTGGGATCGACGTAGGTGGGCCGTTCGCCCAGGGTCGTCGCGGCGACCGGTTCGTCTATCTCACGTGGGGAACCGTCGATGCCCACGGCATGTTCACGATGTTCCGTCGAGCCAAGCTCCATCTCTCGGACGTCGACCCTGACACCCTGGCCCGGGCGGCGGCAGGCCAAGGACGGCTCGTTGCTCACCTCGTCCTCACCGACACCTGCGGTCTCTCGCTGTGTGGCCGTGGCATGGTCCCTCGAGTGACATCGCACGTCGGCCGGCCCCGGGTTGTCACCCGCACCGCCCCTAACGGCTCGCCATGCGTTGCAGCCAGGCCCCCCGGCCTGGCAGAGGACCAACGCCACTGCAAGCCGTCCTGGATCCATGTCATCCTCGAACTCGAGGAAGGCCCAGTCATCGAAGTCCAGCTTACCGACTCATTCTGGCGGAACTGCTCGGAGTTGCGGTCTGCCGAACTGGGACGATGGCAGCTCGAGTCCGGTCGGGCGCCGTGGCCGAAGCACGCCCCACCTCGCATCGCCGTGAATCCGATCGGCGACAACCGGTTCCACGCGCGGGTGCTCGCTCAGCACAACCCGCTGTCGGAGTTCGCATCCCCCACAGGCGAACACAATGCGGGCTTGCCACCCGCCGCTCGACGCCAACCGGTCCCTGTAGCTCGCTGCCGGCGTATTAGGCGATCTGGGACACTGTGGAACCCATGCCGAAGCGATTCCAACGATCACGTCGCAAGGGAGCGCGGCTCCCGACGAGCGTCGTCGTCGTGACGCGGCCAACCAAGTGGGGCAACCCACACCCCTTGGAGCTCGGACGGGCCGAGGCGGTTCGCCGGTACCACGACGACCTTCTCGCAGGGCGGTTGACGGTCACGGTCGAGGACGTCAAGCGGGAGCTGCCCGGACGCGACCTCGCGTGCTACTGCCCGCTCGACGAGCCCTGCCACGCTGACGTGCTTCTCGCCGTTGCCAACGAGTGAGCCGCCCGTCCGGGCGATACGTGGCACCTCCCACGTCGCTACGGGCTGAGGAGGGCGGCGTACCTGGTGAGGTAGAGCGGCCATCCCCCGTCGCTGTCGACGCCGTGGTAGACCGCATCCCAGCCGGGGCCGTGGCGGTCGAGGTGGCGGTGCTCGAGCTCGACGCGGGTGCGGTCGGGGCCCTCAGCGACGAAGCGCACCTCGACTTCGCTGGTATTGGCGGGATCGGGCTCGAGCTGCCAGGTGGGTGCGATGTCCCAGCTGAACACGACCCTGTTCGGGGGTTCGTAGGCGAGGATGCGGGCCCAGCGGCACTCGCTGCCGTCCTCGGCCCGGTCGTAGATGTGACCGCCGACGCGGGGTTCGAAGGTGGTCTCGGTGATGGGTGTGCCGAGCAGGTTGTGCTCGCGCGGCTTGAAGTCGCCAAAGCGATCGGTGAACACGCTGAAGGCGCGCTCAATCGGTGCCGCAACCACGATCTCCTTGCGGACCACCGTGTCTGCTGCCTGGGTCATGTCTCGTCCTCCGTGGAGTCGTCGCCGATGGTGGTTTCATAATTGGCGATGGCGCGGTTCCAGAACGTGTCGAGCTGGTCCCGTAGCGCCTGCACGCTGGCGGGATTAAGCCGGTAGATGCGCCGGGTTCCGACCGTCTCGTCATCGACGAGGCCGGTCGCCTTGAGCACCTTGAGGTGCTGGGAGACCGCCGGGCGGCTGACCGGGAGCTGTTCGGCCAGTTCGCCCACCGCGCACGGGTGCTCGGCCAATCGCTCGAGGATGGCTCGCCGGGTGCGGTCACCCATTGCGTCCCATGCGCCATCCGCTGATCGGTAAGTGCCCACGAACGGTAAGTTACTACTTACCATTCACCTCGTCAACCGGGCAGTCTCCGGTCGCGCCGGCCGAGCAACTGAGCGCCCCCCGAGGTGCCGGTCGGACGCCGAGCGGCACGCGTAGGCGCCCCCGCTGCTCAGGCTGCGTGGCAACCGTGAGCGCGACGTTCGAGGAGTACTTCGTCGCTGGGCGTTGCCGCTCACGCTGACGGCTGGTGGGGGAGAGCCTCGCGCGGGCGATCGGGCAGGCAAGCGTGACCATTCTGTACGCGCCGCCGCCATGGCGAGATGACGCCACTCCGGGCAATCGGTGCGCGCCTGCACCACCTACCCGGCGATCTGGGATGGTGACCGCGCCCGAGACGACGAGCGCGGGGCCGATGCGGGATCCAGGCGGGTTCCTTTCGTCCAAGACCTCAGGCCGCGTTCGTGCGACGCTCCGGGCATGAAGCTCGTGACCGAACCTCGTGA
>DASQUK010000306.1:0-5176 GCA_035641315.1 Acidimicrobiales bacterium
CGTCGCCGTATCGACCGGGCCCTCGAACAGCACGGCCGGCTCGAATCCGAGCATCGGTCCCGACTCGCCCACCAGGTCGAGGACTCGGGTGCGCACCCCATTGCGGTTCCGTTCGACGCGCGATTCGAGCCCGAAGATGGCATCGGTGGGTGGTGGGGCGGGAAGCCGTAGCTGTCGGGGTGCTCACGCAGATCGGGGAGCCGCAGCGGCTTGGCGTCGACGATGAGCAAGCCCAGGATGCCGTGGCCCTCGGGCACGTGGCCGATCGCCTTGTGCGTCTCTTCGTCGATGCCGACCGTGAGGAACTCCGCCAGGCGGGTGCGGCTGTCGTCGAGCACCCCCAGCGCCCCGTAGCGGGCGTCGACGAGGTCGACCGCGGCTTCCACGATGCGCTGCGACATGGCGGACAGGTCGAGATCGCTCCCCACCGTGAGCACGGCATCCAGCAGCTGACGGAGGCTACGGGGACCAGCGAACTCGCCCATGCACCCCGGAGCCTACGCCCCCGCCGCGACGCGGCCCCCGGGACCGAGCCGTTCCGCGCGCTGGTCGAGGGCGCCCGGGCCGAGCGGCTCGGAATCGCCGGTCGGGGTGGCCCGGTCGTCCCAGCCGCCCCGAACGGCGCGCGGGAGGTGGGGGCGCGGGGTTCCCGAAGAGCGGGATCCCCGCCGGCATGGCCTGCCGATCGCCGCCGGCGTAGCCAGGGTCGAACGTCACGGCGACCCCGGCGGAGAGCGGCCACCCGCCGCCGGTCAGGGGACCTTCGGCCCTAACGGCCGCCGGGCGGGGCTACACACACTGACATCCATGGCGACGCCTGCGAGGGCAGGTGCCGATCGCAACCCGGAGGGACGACGGTGGCACGCCATGGCGACACGCTGCGTGATCTTCGAGAGCCGACCAGGGATCTGCGGCACGCGATCCCGCCAGCCGGGCGGGCTTGGCCGGTCTCCACGACGCGCTGGTCGCCCCGAACGACCACCTGTTCATCTCGCTGCTCATCGTTTTCAGGCCCCGGTCGGTCTTGCCCCATGCCAGGGCTGCGTGACGCCGCCCCAATGCCGGGCGAGGCGTTCCGCTCCGCCGCCTCGACCCGCGGGGCGGCGGTCGACCTCTACTGGCTTCCGCTGGGCGCCGGCGCCCATTCGGTCCGCTTCAACGGAATCGTCTACGAGGCCATCAGCGCGATGGTCGACCGCCGACCGCGCTGCGACGTGTACCACACCGCCCTGGAGATCGCCGTTCCGAACGGTTCCTTCGCGGTCGAGATGACACCGGTCCCGAACGCCCGCGGCTGGGAGCGGGGTGTCGTGGCAGACGGAGCGGTGGGGACGAGATCGGCGGGCCGACTTCGCGTCTTCCGCTACGAGGTGCGGCGCTGGCGCAACGGCACGATCCCCGACCTCCACTTTGCGGTGGCCAGTCCCGCCCGCGTGACCGACGATCCTGCCGTCGCACAACGCGTTCTCGACCTGCTGCCGTCCGTGCCGACGCCGACCTGGGGCCGCGACGAGTTGCGTGCCGGCGAGATGTGGAGCTGCAACTCCGTCATCTCCTGGGTCCTCACTGGGGCCGGGCTCGACACCGACGCAATCACTCTGCCCTCCCATGGACGGGCACCGGGATGGCACGCGGGGATCACGGTTGCCAAGAGACGGGTCGCGCCGCCGCTCCGCAGAGCTGCCTGAGATGGCTGAACGCTGCGGCCAAGCCACGGACCGGCGTCCACCTCGATCGGGCCGGCGTCCTGGGGACGGTGGTCCCGGCGGTGGAATCCTGACGGTGATCGTTTCAACTCCCGACGCCATGGGAGAGTGCTGATCATGTCCTCGACCCAGCCCGCCGCTCCCGCGCACTGGGAGTCCGATGTCGTGCTGCTCGACGGCGGCACGGTTCACGTGCGCCCGATCCGGCCCGACGACGGCACGGCGTTGGTCGCCTTCCACGAACGGCTGTCGCCAGACACCGTGTACTCGCGGTTCTTTTCGGCCAAGCCGAGATTGAGCGCCGCCGAGGTGGAGCACTTCACCCACCTCGACCACGACGCCCGCGTGGCGTTGGTCGCCGAGCTGGGCGACCGGATCGTGGCCGTCGCCCGCTACGACCGGACGGCGCGCGAGCAGGAGGCCGAGGTGGCCTTCGTGGTGGCCGACGAGCATCAGGGGCGGGGGATCGGGACCGTGTTGTTGGAGCATCTGGCGTCGGCGGCGCGGGAGCGGGGGATCACTCGCTTCGTCGCCGAGACGCTGCCCGGCAACCGGAAGATGCTCGAGGTCTTCCGGGGCGCGGGGTTCGACGAGACGACGAGCTCCGGCGATGGTGTGGTGTACGTCGAGCTGGCTATCGAGCCGACTGACCGGGCTCGGGCTGTCGTGGAGGCGCGGGAGCACCGGGCCGAGGCCCGCTCGGTGGCCCGGCTGCTGACGCCGCGCTCGGTCGCGGTGATCGGTGCCAGCCGCCAGCCGGCGACCGTCGGCCACCAGGTCCTGCGCAACCTCCTCGCCGGCGGCTTCGCCGGTCCCGTGTACCCGGTGAACCCCGGCGCCGCCCACGTCGCCAGCGTCAAGGCATACCCGACGATCCTCGATGTTCCCGACGACGTCGACCTGGCAGTGGTCGCCGTGCCCGCAACCGCGGTCCTCGATGTCATCGAGCAATGCGGACAGAAGGGCGTGGCCGGCCTCGTGGTCCTCTCGGCCGGCTTCGACGAGGTGGCGGGAGGCACAGGGGCGCAGGCCGCGCTGCGGGACCGGGCACACCGTCGCGGGATGCGGCTGGTCGGGCCCAACTGCATCGGCGTCGTCAACACCGCGGTCGGTCTCAACGCCACGTTCTCGCCATACGCGCCGCGGCCGGGCCGCATCGCCATGCAGTCGCAGTCCGGCGCACTGGGCATCGCCGTGCTCGAACGGTCCGCCCGCATCGGCCTGGGCGTGTCGAGCTTCGTCTCCGTCGGCAACAAGGCCGACGTCAGCGGCAACGACCTGTTGCAGTACTGGGAAGACGACCCCGGAACCGACGTCGTGTTGCTGTACCTCGAGTCGTTCGGCAACCCCCGCAAGTTCAGCCGCATCGCCCGGCGGGTGTCGCGCCGCAAGCCCATCGTGGCGGTCAAGAGCGGTCGCTCCACGGCCGGTGTCCGGGCCGCGTCCTCGCACACGGCGGCGATGGCCAGTCCCGACGTCGCGGTCGATGCCTTGTTCCGCCAGACCGGCGTGGTGCGGGTCGACACGCTGGACGAGCTGTTCGACATGGCACTCCTGCTCGGGTCCCAACCCCTCCCCAGGGGCCGTGGCGTCGCCATCGTCGGCAACTCGGGCGGCCCGGGCATCCTCGCCACCGACGCCTGCGACGGCGCCGGGCTCACCGTGCCCGAGCTGACGCCCCGGACCCAGGCGGCTCTGCGGCATGTGGTCGACCCCAACGCCGCCGTGGCCAACCCCATCGACCTCGTCGCGTCGGCGACACCGGAGATCTACGAGCAGGCCCTGCGCCTCGTCCTGGCCGACGAGGCCGTCGATGCGGCGATGGTCATCTGCACCCCCACGTTCGCGGCGCCCCCCGCCGGCGTCGCCACCGTGCTGACCCGGGTGGCGGCCGATCAGGACAAGCCGCTACTGGGATGCTTCTTGGCCGCACCGGACATCCCGCCGCTGCTGCCGAACGACGGGACCGGCGCGCACGTGCCCACGTTCGCGTCGCCCGAACCTGCGGCCCGCGCCCTGGCCCGCGCCGCCGCCTATGCCGAGTGGCGGCGCCGACCACCGGGGGCGGTTCCCGACCTCGACGGGTTCGCCCCCGGGCGAGCCCATGCGGTCGTCGAGGGCTTCCTGAACGAGACCCCGGACGGGGGCTGGCTGCCGGCCGACCAGGTCGACGACCTGCTCGACGCGGCCGGCATACCGCTGGTGCAGGCTGTCAGCGTCGCCGGCGCCGAGCAGGCCCGGCAGGCCGTGGCGCGCATCGGGCCGCCGGTCGCACTCAAAGCCACGGGCCCGGACCTCGTCCACAAGAGCGATGTCGGCGGTGTGCGCCTCGACCTGCGCTCCGAGGCCGATGTCGAGGATGCGTACCGCGACATAGCATCACGCCTCGGCGACCGGATGACCGGCGCGATCGTCCAGCAGATGGCACGACCGGGCGTCGAGACCATCGTGGGCGTCGTCCAGGACCCTTTGTTCGGACCGCTCGTGATGTTCGGCCTGGGCGGTGTGGCCACCGAGCTGCTCGGCGACCGTGCCTTCCGCATCCTTCCCCTCACCGACCTCGACGCCGCCGACCTGGTCCGCTCCCTGCGCGCCTCGCCCCTTCTGTTCGGCTACCGCGGCTCGGCACCCGTGGCCGTCGCTGGCCTCCAACAGATACTCCAACGGGTCGCCCGCCTCGCTGAAAAGGTCGCCGAGATCCGCGAGCTCGACCTCAACCCTGTCATCGTCTCCGATGCCGGGGCGGTCGCGGTCGACTGCCGGGTCAGGGCCGCACCCCTGTCACCCGGCCCGCCCACCGACCTGAGACGAATGGGCTAGGGCTCCGGTCTCGCCGCATGTCCCTCGACGTGTCCGTGCCCCTTGGTCACGAGAGTCCCGGAGCAGACAGAGCCGCCGACCCCGGTCATTCCCCGACGATGCGCCGCCCTGTGACGCTCACCGGCGTCACCACCAGGATGTGCGCCTTGGCGCCGCCTGCCCACGACCTCATCCGTCCCGCCGCGAGCTGGAGCTCCTCGGCGTGGCGGTCGCTCTGCCTCAGCTCGTGGACGACGCCCTTCACGAGCACGCTCCACCCGGTCTTGCGAGCCATGTCCAACTCGTCGACCTCGAAGCACACGCGCTCGAATCGCGCGTGCGACAGCTTGGCGCCGGGGTCGGTGCGAACGATCACCCGGTCGCGAACGACCGCGTAGTTGACAGGGAAGACCTCCGGGTAACCACGTACCACGACCGCCAACCGGCCCACGTCCCGCGTGGCGAGGAGCTCACGGCACTCGTCGTCGGAGAGCGTCTCCACGATGCTCCTCCGTCGTGTCGGTTTGACCCTCAGCTCACCACGACGGCGGTGACCATGCCGTACATGCCGGTGTCGCGTTCGACGTGGTTGAGGATGTGGCAGTGCCAGACCCAGGTGCCGGGCTTGTCGAGGTGGACGAGCACCGAGTAGCGCTCGCCGGGGGCGACGT
>DASQUK010000307.1:0-5523 GCA_035641315.1 Acidimicrobiales bacterium
AGCAGCTGGTCGAGCACGACCTCCTCGGCCCGCGGCGACAGGCGGGCCTCGCCGCCGAGCGTGAAGCTGCGGGCCGACGGCAGCGTGAACAGCCGGTTGATCGAGCGCTCCTCGTCCTGGCGCGTGGGGTCGCTGGGGTCCTGGCGCTGGCGGGTGAGGCTGACGGCGAGGGGGTGGTCGATCGAGTCCGAGCCGGCGGCGTCGAGCAGGTCCGTGGGCAGCCGGATCATCTCGTCGAGCTGCGGCGGGTCGTCGCCGATGACCACCTCCGCGAACCCCAAGCTCGAGAACCCGCGGTAGCGGGACACGTCGTCGCCCGCGGTGTCGGAGAGGATCTCGATCGACAGCTCCTCGAAGGTCCGCTGGGGAAACCTGACCACCTGGCCGGGCTCGGCCCGTGACTGCGTGGTGAGGTCGACGTCGACGGCGTCGCCGCCGTCGAACCGCAGCCGCACCGACTCGATGAACCGGTTGCGGGCGCCGCTGGTCGGCTGAAGCAAGGTGACGTGGTCAGTCGTGGCGGGGTCGGTCAGGCTGAGCTCGAGGCGCTCGCCGCGGGCGTCGGAGAAGGCGCCCGCGCGCCAGGCGGTGTCGGGCCTGCCGTCGACGGCGTAGGCGGCCCGCTCCTCGGGCGTGTACGTGACCGGGTTGCCGTAGCTGGTGGCCTGGGCCACGATGCCGCCCTCGTAGACGGCGACGGTCTGCGTGGCGCTGCCGCTGTCGGGGAACAGGGGCAGCCGGTTGTCGCCCAGGTCGGTGGCGAGCGGTTCCTGGTCGGCAGGCTCGGTGTAGCCCCGCGTGTGGCGCACCGTCGTCCAGCGCTCGCCACGCTTCCGGTTGGAATCCGTGAGCAGCAGGGCGGCGCCGTCGTCGAGCGCGGCGGCGATCTCGTCGTCATCGAGGCTGGCGCTGTACCGGACGAGCTCGGTGCCGTCGATGAGGCCGCTCGCGGCGGCATCGACCAGTCCCGTCCCATCGCCGGCGACGAGCAGCGGGTTGGCGGATCCATGCGCCGACACGATCGGCAACGGGTCGGTCACCGGGAACGTCGCCAGCTCGGGCGGATCGGGCAGCGCGGGATCGGTCAGGATCGCCAGCTCGTCGTCGAGCTGTACGTCCGGGACAGTGACGTTTGCTTCACCGGGCCCGAACGCGGCGGGATCGCCGAGCCCCGGTGCCGACGTCATGAAGTCCCAGAAGTTGCGCGGCCGAGGGGTGTTGTAGCGCTCGTACTGCAGGTCGCTCTGCACCAGCACGTCGCCGGCCCGCAGCAGCCGGGCGATGGCGGCCACGCTGTCGGGATCGGCGGTGCGCTCCTGAAACGCCAGGTCGAGGGCGTTGAGCAGGTTGGCCGAAGCCGGGGAGCCGTAGGGGATGAGCTCGCGCTGCACCGACGGCCGGTCGAGCAGCCCCGGCAGGACGGGATCGACGGTGTTGCCCCAGCGGTAACTGGCGAAGTCGCTGCCGGGCACCACCAGCACACGGGTGTCGTGTCCCGCGGCCTCCAGGTGGTCGGCGGCCTGCTGCCAGTAGTCGGGGATCTCCTCGCGGCGCAGGTTCTCGGGCACGAACTGGCCCAGCCACAGCGGCGGCAGCGCCAACACCGCCGCCGCCACGCCGCCGACGAGCGCCGGGCGATCCCAGCGGGGCCAGCGCCGGACCAATGAGGTCAGCCCCGCCCCCAACAGCACCGCCAGGCCCAGGGCGACGAGCGGCACGGCTCGGGGCAGGCTGCGCATCGACAGTCCCACGTCGGTGAGCAGGAACCACTTGACCGCTCGTTGCCAGGGCCACAGCGGGCCGTCTTCCCAGGGGTACGCGCCGACGGCCACGACCACGCCCACGGCGGCCAGCATCACGAAGTAGGCGCGATGGCGCCAGCGCGCCACCACGGCACCCACCAGCCCGGCGATGGGCAGGAGGTAGGTGAGGGCGATGAGCGCGGGCGACTGCGTGTAGTAGACGCTCGGCTCGATCCACGGGCCGAGGCGGTCCTCGCCGTAGAAGAACCAGTAGCCGAGGCCGCGCAGCACCTCGTGGCTCACCGACACCAGCGACACGGTCCGGGCGGTCTCGGTGTAGCGCAGGATCTCGATCCCGTTGGTGGCCTGCACTGTGAGCCCGGCGATCCACCACGCCGACACCGGGATCGTGAGCACGCCGAGCCGCAGCACTGCCGTCAGCGCCCGGCGCAGGTTGATCTCCTTGGCCACCCACACCGCATGGACGAGCCACAATGCCGGCGCCAGGCCCGCCAGCAGCAGCGCCGTGGCGTTGATGCTGCCGCAGGTGGCGACCGTCAGCGCGAACAGGGCGGGATAGC
The DNA here is from genome assembly GCA_035641315.1 of Acidimicrobiales bacterium. Lineage (GTDB taxonomy): Bacteria > Actinomycetota > Acidimicrobiia > Acidimicrobiales > VFJN01 > DASQUK01. The sequence continues at coordinate 2,324 of DASQUK010000307.1, forward strand.
GCCAGCCCTTGGTGCGGGCCGTGCGGACGGTGAACGCGACCAGCCACGGCAGGCCCACGAACGGCAGCAAGATGCCCGACAGCCGCGCCACCAGCGTGAGCAGAAAGGGCGACAGGGCGTAGACGAAGGTGGCGACCACGACGCCGGTGCCGCGCCAGCCCAAGGTGCGCAGCAGGTAGGACACGCCCGACCCGGCGGCGAAGATGATCGTGCCCCACCACAGTCGTTGCGCGGCCCAGTCGGGGATCCCCAAGGCGTCCGCCAACCAGTAGAAGGGCCCGATTGGCCACAGGTATCCGACGGTCTGGTGGGTAACCGTTCCCATCCCGACCGACGGGTCCCACATGGACCAGGCCCGGCCCAGCAGGCGGGCGGGATCGAGGTACAGGTAGGACTTCGTGTCGGCGCTCACCCAGCCCGGCTGCGTGAGGAGCAGCGGGACGTAGGCGACCGCGGCCAATCCCAGATGTAGGCGGACCGAGGCCCGTCCGAGCCTCGGCAAGGGGTTCCTCATCGGGGTGGACGGCGGGTCATCACCTCGTCGGCCACGACCCGCATCAGAGCGGTCGCGGCGGCGGACCAGCTGAGCTGTGCAGCACGCTCGAGCGCGCCCCGGCCCAGGCGCGCGCGCAGGTCGTGATCACCGAGCACGCACGCCATGGCGGCCCCCAGCGTCTCGGGGTCGCCGGGTACGAGCATGCCGCTGACGCCGTCGATCACGGCATCCCCGTGGCCTGCGATCCGGGAGGCGACCGCGGGCGTGCCGCAGGCGGCCGCCTCGGTGAGCGCGAGGCCCCAGCCCTCGCGGGCCGAGGCCGAGGCGATGATCCACGCCCGCCGGTACAGGTCGATCTTCTCGGGCTCGCTGACCGAGCCCCGCAGCGTGACCCAACCGCCCGCGTCGAGCTCGTCGATGACCGACTCGATCAGCGGGCGCTCGAAGCCCTCGCCGACGATCTCGAGACGCAGCGGCCGACCGAGGCGTCGACGGGCGACGTCGGCAGCGCGTACCAGGGCGTCGTAGCGCTTGACGGGCGCCAGGCGACCCACCGCGGCGACGAGGGGCTCGGTCTCCTTGGCGACCTGGCCGGGGGAGTAGCGGGCATCGACACCGTTGGGGATGACCCGTATCCGCCCGGGATCCAACCCGAGCTCGTCCACCAGCTCGCGCTTGGACGACTCCGACACGGTGACGATGGTCGTCCGCCGGTAGAGGGGCGGCGCCACCTTTCGCTCGAACAGCGCGCCCAAGGCCCCGAGGCGGGGACCGAGGGCCATCTTCCACATCTCGGCGTGGACGTGGTGGATGACGACGATACGCGGCCCCCGGTTCCACAGGGGGCTGAGGAACGGCATGCCGTTCCAGATCTCGACCAGCACGTCGCGGGGCCCGGTACGGCGGAACAGCTCGGCGGCGGCGGCACGGGGAAACACCATGTGGCGGCCGGCCCGCCGCACGACCCGGTAGCCATCGCGGATGGCCTCGGTGGGCTGGCCTTGAGCCCAGGAGGTGCGGAGAGTGACTTCGAGGCCGGCTGCCGCCCAGCGACGGGCGGCCTCGTGGATGTGGATCTCCGACCCCCCGGCCTCCACGTCGTCGAGGTCGCGCCACGCGAGCACGTGGATGCGACGGACGCCCGCCGCTGCCGCCAGGTCGCCGATCTTGGCGACCGCGGCTCCGTCTGGCTCGATGGGCTCCTGCATGGCGTCGTTCAACCGTCCTCGGTCTCCCCAGCTAACGTGACCAAGCCATGCACGCTAGTGCGGCGACCGGTGACGTAGGCGATCCCACGCACCCCACGGCACCCTCCGACTTGCTGGGAGCGCTGGAGGGGGTGGAGGGCTGGTTCAGCCCCGACCAGGTGGCGCGCCTGGCGGCGCGCGCCGCTGCGGTGCAACGCGGGGGGCGCATCGTCGAGATCGGCAGCTTCCGGGGCCGGTCGACGATCGCCATCGCCCGCTCGGCGCCGCCCGGGGTCGAGATCGTCGCCATCGATCCCCATGCCGGGAACGATCGCGGGCCGCAGGAGCTCGACGGGTTCGCGGACGCGGCCGCGGAGGACCACGACATCTTCCTGGCCAACCTCGAGCGGGCGGGCGTCCAGGACCGCGTGACGTGGCTGCGCCGTTTCAGCCTCGAGGCCCTCGCCGACGTCGCGGGGCCCGTCGACCTGCTGCACATCGACGGGGCCCACCGCTTCCGGCCCGCACGCAACGACCTCCGCAACTGGGGCGGCCGCGTGGCACCGGGCGGGTCGATGCTCGTCCACGATGCGTTCTCGTCGGTGGGTGTGACCGCAGCGATCGGCGCCGAGCTGCTCTTGTCGCGCCGCTGGCGCTACGTAGGGCGCAGCCGGTCGCTCGCCGAGTACCGCCGCGAGCCGGTGATCGGCCGGGCGCACGTCCGCAACGTGGCCCGCCAGCTCGCCGAACTTCCCTGGTTCGCCCGCAACCTCGCGGTCAAGGCGCTACTGGCGGTGAGGCTCGGCCGGGTCGCCCGGGCCTTGGGGCACGACGGCGAGACCTGGCCCTATTGAGTCCAGGCGCGCCCCCCTGCGCAACAGCCGATCGCGAACACTCCACCAGGCAACGAGCGACATGGCTTCGCCGATGATGTGCCACGACAGCTTCGACACACCGCGGACGCGGTCCTTGAACGTGATGGGCACCTCGACGATGCGGGCTCCCAGGCGGTGGGCCCGGTAGGCGAGCTCGACCTGGAACCCGTAGCCGGTGGCCCGGGTCGCGCCGGCTTCGATGACCTCGAGGACGCCGCTGCGGTAGGCACGGAAGCCAGACGTTGCGTCCCGGACCCCCAGGCCCAGCAGCGTCGACGCGTAGAGGTTCCCGACGCGGGACAGCACTCGGCGCATGGTGGGCCAGTTGGGGATGCTGCCGCCGGCGACGTACCGCGAGCCGATGACCATGTCAGCGCCGGCATGGACCTGTCGCAGCAGCTCCGGCAGCGTCGCGGGATCGTGGGAGAAGTCGGCATCCATCTGGACGATGACGTCGTAGCCACCGGCGAACCCATGCGCGAAGCCGGCGCGATAGGCCACCCCCAAACCACTCTTCTCCGGCTGGACCAACGTCTCGATCTGACCTTCCTCGTCGGCGGTCTGCTTGGCCAGCTCGGCAGTACCGTCGGGGCTGCTGTCGTCCACGACCAGGATGTCTGCTTCGGGGACCGACGTCCGCAC
>DASQUK010000308.1:0-6436 GCA_035641315.1 Acidimicrobiales bacterium
CGGGTTCGACGTGCCTCAGCATTGCCCGGGTGTCCCTGACGAGCTGCTGCAACCCCGCGGCACCTGGAGCGACCCGAGCGCCTACGACGCCAAGGCTGGCGAGCTCGCCAAGCTGTTCGCAGCCAACTTCGCCGAGTACGCGGACCATGCCGCCCCCGAGGTCAGGGCGGCCGGCCCGCTCGTGCCATAAGGGTCACGCGAAGCACACCCTGATCACGGTCGTCTCCCCGCAGGGAACCTGATCAGGCTGCGAGCGCTGGCTACGGTCGCGCTCGTGTCGCGTCGCCGGACACTTGACACCCCCGCGACGGCGGCGGCTCCCGATCTGCCAGCGTGGCCGTGGCCGCTGACCGGTCGGACCACGCAGTTAGAGCGGCTCGGCGATCGCACGCGCGACCCCTCGTGCGGGGGTGTCGTCCTCGTCGGTCCGGCCGGCGTGGGCAAGACACGCCTCGCCGAGGAGGCGCTGCGGCTGGCGGAGCGGGCCGGTTGGCCGACAGCGCGGGTCGTCGGCCATCCCACGACCCAGCAGATCCCGCTCGGTGCGCTGGCCCATCTTCTCCCGGTCCAGCTCGTCACCGAGCTCGGTGTGGGCAGCGACGAGCGCGCGTCGTTGTTCCATCGTGCGCATCACGAGCTTGGCGCGATGGCGGGCGACCAGCGGCTCCTGCTGTTCGTGGACGACCTGGACCTGCTGGACGACACCTCGGCGGCGTTGCTGGTGCCGCTGATCGTGGCGCGCCGCATCTTCCTCGTCGGGACCGTGCGCAGCGGACGTACGGCGTCGAGTCGCCTCGGCCGGCTCCAGCGCGACGGCTACCTCGCCCGCATCGATGTCGACCCCTTGGACCACGACCAGCTCAACGTTCTCCTGCAGCGTGCCCTCGACCGGCCGATCTCCCGCCGCGCCCTCGACGAGCTGCAACGCCTCTCCGGCGGCAACCTGCAGTTCCTTACCGAGCTTGTGCGCGGGGCATTGGACCGGGGCACCCTGGCCCTCACGAGCGAGGGTTGGGAGCTGGTGGGTGACCTGCCCAAGACGGCGGCGCTTCGGGAGCTGGTCGAGGAGCATCTCGAGCTGGTCGACGAGGCAGGCCGCGCCGCCGTCGAGCTGCTCGCCACATGCGAGCCGATCGGTCTCGCCGACCTGGAGCAGGTCAGCGGGCTGGGGACGCTCGAGCGGCTCGAAGCGAGCGGGATTGTCATCGTCATGACGTCCGGGCGCCGGCTCGCCGTGCGGCTCGCCCATACACTCTACGGGGAGATCGTGCGCGAACGGCTGCCGCTGCTGCGGCGCCGCAAGATCCTCCGCCAGCTCGCCGACCTGCTCGACGGTTACGGGGCGCGCCGGCGCGAGGACCAGATCCGCGTGCCGCTGTGGCGACTGGACAGCGGCGGGGAACCAGACCCGGTACGGCTGCTTCGTGCCGGACGGCTGGCGCTCGTTGCCCACGACCCCGCTTTGGCCCTGCGTGTGGCCAACCCGGCGCTCCCTGGTGACCCGAGCGACGAGGAGCGCGGCCAACGGCTCCAGATCCTGGCCGAAGCGTGCGCGATGCTCGGCCACCCGGCCGAGACCGAGCACCACGCACGAGAAGCAGCAGAGCTCACGATCTCGGATCGTCTCCGGGCCCAACTGGCCGTTTGCCTGGCGGAGTCTCGTTTCTACGCGGGTCGGGACCTGCCCGGCGCGCTCTCGGCGTTTGCCGATGCACGTCTCCGGCTGCGCCAACCGGCTGCGGTGGCAATCCTCGATGCCCGGCGCGCGGTGCTGCTCGCCAACGCCGGCCGCCCTGGCGACGCTCTTCGGGCGATCGACGCCCTGCCCGGTGACCTCGAGCCCCAAGTGCGGGTGGACGTGACGGCGGCGCGTGCTACGAGCCTGATCAGCGTCGGTCGATGCGACGAGGCCGCCGTGCTGTCGAGGGCGGCTGCAATGGATCAGGCCGACCTGCCGGGGTGGCTCGCCAGACGGGGCGCGGCTCGTCACCTGATCAACGAGGCCCACGCCCTCGCGTACGCCGCCCATTACGACGCAGCCCGCGCTCTGCTGGAACCAGCCGCAAAGCGCGCGCTCGCGGCAGGGGCGGTCGCCGCGTGGATCTGGTTCGAGATGGCCCTGGGAGAGATCGCACGCGACACAGGGCGGGCCGACGAGGCGGTTCGGCGCTGCCGGGCGGTCGCGAACGCGGCGGTCGAGGCGGGGCAGGAAGCCGTGCTGATCTGGGCCCACGTCGGCGTCGCCCAAGGTCACCTGTTGCAGGGCCGCTGCGCCGAGGCGGCGGCCGCGCTGCGCCTCGCCGACGACCTCGGCGACAGCCCCGTCGCCACCTCGGCCGCGACCCTGGAGCGGACACACGCCTGGCTCGACGCGTGCCGGGGGGATCTGGTGGCCGCGCGCGGTCGGCTGGCTCGTGTCGCCGACCACCTACGCGGCGACGAGGTCTTTGTCTTCGAGGCAGCCGTCCGCCATGACGTGGCCCGTTTCGGAGATCCCGAGGGCGTCGTCGACCGGCTGGACGAGCTCGGGACCGTGGTCGACGGACCGCAGGTCGGGACGTTCGCGATCCACGCCCGCGGTCTCGTCGAGGGGGACCCGAAGCTCATCGCACGGAGTGTCGACGAGTTCGAGGCCATCGACGCGCTGGCCCTCGCGGCGGAGGCTGCCGCCGAGTTGGGGGACATCCTGGGCCGCCGTCGCGACCAGCGGGGTGCCACCGCGGCCCGGCGCCGAGCCGCCGCCATCGCGACCCGTGCCGGTGGTGTGGGAACACCACCGCTGGCCCGGGGGAGCGGCATCGAGCCGCTGACGGCGCGGGAGCGAGAGGTCGCGCTGCTCGCCGCCGAAGGCCTGGCAAGTCGGGACATCGGCGGGCGCCTCCATCTCTCGACCCGCACGGTGGACACCCATCTGGCCAGGGCGTACCGCAAGCTCGGCGTCGGCGGTCGCGAGGAGCTGGCGGCCGCGCTGCACGACCTGTCGTAGGCGTTTGGCGCATACGTAACCGCGGGGCGTTCGCTGGCCGCGAAGTTGCGTACTCACTACAGACGCTCGTCGGCACCGATTCGCGGACGCTGCAATCCGTGAGCACCACCCACTACCTGAGCGGAAGCGGCGACCGATGACAGGCGATGACCTGCGTCGCGTCGCCGACTCCTGGGACGCGTTGGACGGCACGGCGCGCCGGGAGCTCGAGCGGCGTCTCGCGGCCGCGCTCGACCAGCCGGCGGTCAGCGACGCCGCCGAGCGTGCGATTTGGCTCGTCGAGGCGGTGGGCGACCTGGTCGGCCGGTTGGCAGTACCGACCGAGCTCGGCCGGCGCGCCCGGGAGCTGGCGAGGACGTGGCCGGGGCGCCCGGATCACCCGCGGTTCGCCTGCGAGGGTCGCGCGTGGCTGCAGGCCATCGGCTCGGTCTCCCCGCGCTGGACCGAGGAGACCGACGCCGCCTGGCGCCACGCGTGGGACCTCCTCGCCGAGGTCCTCGACGAAGAGAGCTTGTCGCCTTTCGCTCCGCCTCCCGGAGAACAGGTGAGAGCCCGACCGGGGGACGCGGCGCCATCCAAAAAGCACCAGAAGCACCAGAAGAACCAGGAGAGGACCCGATGATCACCCACGACCGCAGCCACCACGACGTCGTAGTCGTGGGCGGCCGAGCCGCCGGCGGCGCCACCGGGCTGCTGCTGGCCCGGATGGGCCATGACGTCGTGGTCCTGGAGCGCACGCGCTTCCCCAGCGACACCCTGTCGACCCACGCGATCTCCCGTAGCGGCGTCGTCCAGCTCGCCCGCTGGGGCCTGCTCGAGTCCGTGCTAGCGAGCGGTGCACCTGCGATCCGCCAGGTCACCTTCCACCTCGGCGACGAAACGATCACGCGTCCCGTCAAGGATCGTGCCGGCGTCGATCACCTGGTCGCGCCCCGCCGGTACGTGCTCGACACGCTCGTCGCCGATGCAGCGGGCTCGGCCGGCGCCGACCTACGCTTCGGCACCACCGTCACCGGCGTCCGCCGGGGTGCCGACGGTCGGGTGATCGGGGTGTCGGCCCGGGACCTGGCGGGCGACCCGGTCGAGCTGGATGCCCGGTTCGTCGTCGGCGCCGATGGGCTGCGATCCCGGATCGCCCGGTCCGTCGGCGCGTCGGTCGACGTGGTCGGGCCCTCCGACGGAGCGGCCCACTACGCATACTACGCGGGACTGACCTGGCAGGGGGTCGAGTTCTTCGTGCGGGACGGGACCTTCGCTGGGGTGTTCCCGACCAACGACCGCGAGGCGTGCATCTGGGTGTGCACCCTCGCCGACCACGCCGACACGATCGGCCGACGCACCGCGTCGCCCGCCGAGGCCTTCGACGAGATGCTCGTGCAGGCGGCGCCCGAGCTTGCCGCCCGGCTGCGCGGTGCCCGCCGCACGTCGCCGGTGCGGGGCGCCTCGCGCATGCCCAACCACGTGCGCCAGGCGTTCGGGCCGGGCTGGGCCCTGGTGGGTGACGCCGGCTATCACCGCGACCCCATCACCGGCCACGGCATCAGCGACGCTTACCGCGACGCCGAACTGCTGGCGGTCGCCCTAGACCAGGCCCTGCAGGGCGAGGCCTCCGACACTGCCGCGCTCGCCAGCTATCAGCGCCAACGCAACGAGGCGCTGCGGGAGATCTTCGACATCACCTGCGCCTTGGCCGGCTACCCCCCGGTGGCCGGGTTCGTCGAGCTGCAGAAGCGGCTGAGCCGAGCCATCGACGCCGAGGCGACCGCTCTCGCCACCCGTCCCATCCCCGGCGAACCCCAGCTCGCCGTCGCCTGACCAACACCAGACACAAGGAGAAACCAATGCTCCCCCTCTGCACCGAAGGACTCGTGCACGCCCGGATGGCCGAGCGCCTGGCGGAGATCGACCTCGCCAGCGCGCCGGTGCGAATGCCCACCGCGCGTGGCCGCCGTCGGTCCGCTCGACGAAAGGGCCGACAACGCACCGGCTCGATCACCTGAGCACCCGACCCGCACCAACCAACCCCCGACGACAACCATCAACAGCAAGGAACACGACATGACCATGACCGAGAGCAACCAGTCCATGCGCAACGGCGTGGACACCGCGACGCTCTTCGCCACGCTCGACGCGGTGAAAGAGGCACCTGAGGCGGCCAGGTTCCAGTTCCGGGCCCGCAACGAGTGGGTGAGCGGCACCAACAACCGCAGCACCATCGACGACTTCTTCGGGGTCGGCGAGGAACGCAACCACGAGCGCAGCTGGGTGTTCGACGCCGACCACCCGGCCGTGCTGGTGGGCCGCGACAACGGCCCCACGCCGGTCGAGTTCGTGCTGCACGCCCTGGCGGCGTGCCTCACCGCCGGACTGGCCAACATCGCGGCCGCCCGAGGCGTGACGCTCACCGAGGTGCGCTCGACCGTCGAGGGCGACATCGACCTGAACGGCATCCTCGGCCTCGACCCCGGCGTGCGCAACGGCTACGAGCAGATCACCGTGCGCTTCACGGTCAAGGGCGACGCCCCCGCCGAGAAGCTACGTGAGCTCGCGGAGCAATCCCGGGCCCGCTCGGCTGTCTACGACATCATCACCAACCAGGTGCCCGTCACCATCGCCGTCGACACCGAGTGACACCCCACGCGCCGATGGCCGGCTCGACGAGGGCCAGTCATCGGCGCTCCGGCGGCCCGAGCAGCGCCGCCAGGGCCGCCCATCGACCTTCGACCGCCTGCGCCTCGGTTGTCGAACGCGGTGACCCCGGTGCCGGGCGCGCAACACACGACGCCGTGGACGCGCTCGGTGGATAATCGGGGAATGCCGGTACCACCACGCATGATGTTTCTGGGTTTCGGCAAGTTCGTCCGCGCCGACCGGATCTTCGCCCTCGAACCACTGCGCGGAGACCAGCGTGGCGATGGGCGGCGCACGAAGGTGTGGGTGGAGGGGATCGACGGTCCGATCCTCGCCTCGCGGACCGAGCGAACCATCCTCCACGACATGGGGCAGGACGCCGCGTCGCAGGCGCCCCTCCTCGATGAGGCGCTGGATCTCGCCGAACGCCTGGTCGCCGGCGCGGACGCCGGCCGAGTCGATCTCGGCGACCCGGGCCGGCGCGCCCGCCACCTGCTGGCGGCGACGACCACCCCGACACGAGGGCCCGACACAGCCGCAGGTTGACGCCTCGCGACCTGGGGGGACGACCAGCCAAACCACCATCCTTTGCCGGCCGGCTCACCAAGCCGGCACATGTCCGGCCGGCAGCATCAAAGGCCGTACGACGCCAGGGGCGAAGCTCCCCGCCAAGCGGGCCGTAGGCCCCGTCCGGTTCGTGGGGGACCTTCGCCCCTGGCGTCGCGCCGTCGGGTGGCGGACGCTGGTGCCATGGAAGCGACCCGCATCGTCGTTGGCGTCGACGGGTCCGACACCGCGCAGGAGGCGCTCCGGTGGGCG
>DASQUK010000309.1:0-11510 GCA_035641315.1 Acidimicrobiales bacterium
GAACCCCGTGGTAGCGGGGAGTGCGCGCAGTTCGCTCCTCGGGCGGGGGCGACTCCCATTGTTCAGTCGCCGACGCCCTCGGTGCATGGGCACGCGACCGAACGCCGGGTGGCCTGGTCTTCACTCGGTCCCTCCGTCGACATGGATGACCTGGCCATTGAGGCTGCGGCCGTCGCCGCTGACGAGGAATGCCGCGATGTCGGCGATGACCGCGGGATCGCCCGGGTTCTCCAGCCCGGGTGCGACAGCGTTGACCGATGTGGCGGCCACGGACCTCGCCGGCGAGCACTCGTGTCATCGCCTCCACCGCCGCGCTGCTCGCCGCGGAGGCGGCGTCGACGATCGGCAACGTCGAGCCGACGGCAGAGCCGGCAAGGTTGACGATCGTTCCTCCGTCACGGAGGTGCCGCGCTGCCTGCCGGTTGACGAGGAACGTGCCCCGCACGTTGGTCCGCTGCAAGGCATCGAACCTGTCGAGGTCATGGTCGGCCACCGGACCGAGGATGACCTGGCCGGCCGCGTGGACCAGGATGTCGATGCCCCCGAAGGCCTCGGTCGTCTCCACGAACATCCGTTCGACGTCGAGCTCGTCGGCGACTTCGGCGCGGGATCGTGAGCGTGGTCCCGCCTGCGGCGAGGACCTCCTCGACGATGCTGTCGGCCGCACCCTGGTCCCGGATGTAGCCGACGACAACGGCGTGGCCCCGGTTCGCGAGCTTGCGCACGACCTCCCGGCCGACACTCCGCGAGCCGCCGGTGACGATCGCGACGCGGTCAGTGCAGATGGCGTCGTGGTAGTGCGTGATCAAGCCGTCAGACTGGGCCGCGACCGCCGACCGTCGCACCAGGGGACTCCCGGGTGTCATCCCTGGTCGTTAGCATTCAGGAGCGAATGGCCGTTGAGCGCCCGCCGCCATTCTGGGGCCGGAAGAGCGAGCGGCAAGTGCTGGACCGGCTGCTGGAGAATGTCCGCAGGGGCGAGAGCGGGGTCCTGGTCATCCGGGGTGAGGCGGGTGTGGGCAAGACAGTGCTCCTGCGCTACTGCGCTCGGCAGGCGGGGGGCTTTCGGGTCGCCCAGATCGGCGGGGTCGAGTCAGAGATGGAGTTGCTGTTCGCCGGGCTGCATCAGCTCTGCGCGCCGATGCTTGACCGGCTCGCCGCGCTTCCGGAGCCCCAGCAGCATGCCCTGCGTATCGCGTTCGGGCTCTCGTCCGGCGATGCTCCGGACCGGTTCCTGGTCGCCCTGGCTGCGCTCGGCCTGCTGGCCGAGGTCGCCGCGGAGCGGCCGCTGCTGTGCTTGGTCGACGACGCTCAGTGGCTCGACGACGCCTCAGGCCAAGTCCTCGGGTTCGTCGCTCGACGGCTGCTGGCGGAGTCGGTGATGATCGTGCTCGCCGTTCGCGAACAGGCCCACGAACACCCGTTCGTGGGCCTGCCGGAGCTGCAGCTGAGAGGACTCCCCGAGCAGGATGCGCGTGCTTTGCTGGCGACTGTCGTCCCGGGCCGACTCGACGACCACGTCCGCGACCGGATCGTCGCGGAGACGCGTGGCAACCCGCTGTCGCTGCTGGAGCTGCCACGAGGCATGACCGCCGCCGAACTGGCGGGCGGCTTCGCGCTCCCCGACGCGAGCGACCTTCCCGGCCAGATCGAGGAGCATTATCTGCATTGTCATGGCGTGCTACCTGAGGCGACGCAGCGATTGATGCTGCTGGCGGCCGCCGACCCGACCGGGGACGCCACGCTCCTGTGGCGCGCCGCCCAGACGCTCGCGACCGAACGAGACGCCGTAGCACCCGTGGAGACCAAGCAATTGCTGGAGATCGGCGCACGGGTGCGGTTCCGGCATCCACTCGTGAGATCGGCGGTGTATCGGGTGGCTCCACAGCAAGATCGCCAGGCGGTGCATCGGGCGCTGGCAGCGGCCACCGATCCGGAAGTCGACCCCGACCGTCGCGCCTGGCATCTCGCCGCCGCGGCACCGGGGCCCGACGAGAAAGTCGCCTCAGAACTCGAGCAGTCAGCCGGCCGGGCCCAGGCCCGCGGCGGGCTCGCGGCCGCGGCAGCGTTCCTCGAGCGTGCGGTCTCGCTGACGCGAGACCCCGCGCGGCGAACCGACCGGGCGCTCGCGGCCGCCCAGGCCAACCTGCACGCCGGCGCGTTCGAGGCGGCTCTCGCACTGCTGGCTGCCGCGGAGGCCGGTGCGCTGGACGAGTTCCAGCGCGCCCGGGTGGACCTGCTGCGCGGACAGATCGCTTTCACCTCCAGCGTCGGAAGCGACGCCCCGCCACTGCTCCTCAAGGCCGCCAAACGCCTCGAGCCGCTCGACGCGAGCCTCGCGCGCGAGACCTACCTCGACGCGTGGGGCGCCGCGCTGTTTGCGGGTCGTCTGGCCACCGCCGGCAGCCTGCTCGAGGTCTCCCGGGCGGCAAGGTCCGGCCCTCCGGCGCCCCACCCGCCGCGTCCCGCCGATCTGCTGCTGGACGGCTTAGCTGCGCTGATCACCGAAGGACGCACCACAGCAGCGCCTATCCTGAGGCGTGCGGCCAGCGCCTTTGCCTCCACGGAGACCTCGGCGGAGGAGGACTTCCGCTGGGGCTGGCTGACGACGGTGCCGTGCAACGCCCTCTGGGACGACGAGACGTGGCACGCGATCAACGCCCGCCAGCTCCAGCTTGCCCGTGACGCGGGTGCGCTCGCCTGGCTGCCGATCGACCTGACCGCATCGGCCATTCTCGTCGCGTGGTGGGGTGACTTCGCGGGGTCTGCTGAACTGATCGCGGAGGCTGATGCCGTCACCGAGGCGACCCAGACCCGCATCGCGCCCTACGGCGCCCTGCTGCTCGCCGCTCTCCGGGGACGGGAAGCCGAAGCCCAGGCGCTGATCCAGGCAACAATCAACGACGCCAACGCCGGGGGCCAGGGAATCGGCGTCCAATACGCCCGGTGGGTCGCCGCCATGCTGTTCAACGGCCTCGGCCGCTACGAGCAGGCGCTCGCCGTGGCCCAGCAAGCCAGCGACGACACGCCGGAGCTGTTCCTCTCCGCGTGGGCGCTGCCCGAGCTGATCGAGGCGGCCACCAGGAGCGGCGAGTCCGAGCTCGGTGCCCGTGCTCTCGAGCGCCTGACGGAGGCCACGGCTGCCGCCGGCACCGACTGGGGGCTGGGGATCGCGGCCCGCGCACGGGCACTGCTGCGTGAGGGCGAGGCCGCCGAGGACTCCTATCGCGAGGCGATCGATCGATTGAGCCGTACCCGGCTCCGTACCGGACTCGCCCGATCGCATCTGCTCTACGGCGAGTGGCTGCGCCGCCAGAACCGCCGCCTCGACGCACGCGAACAACTGCGCACCGCCCACGACATGCTCACCGTCATCGGCATGGACGCGTTCGCCGAACGCGCCCGCCACGAACTGCTGGCCACCGGCGAGACGGTGCGCCAACACCAAGACGACACCCACGATGAGCTCACCCCCCAGGAGGCGCACATCGCCCGGCTCGCCCGGGACGGCCGCACGAACCCGGAGATTGGCGCACAGCTCTACATCAGCGCCCGCACCGTCGAATGGCACCTGCGAAAGGTGTTCACCAAGCTCGGAATCAGCTCACGCAAGGCCCTCCACGACGCACTGCTGCCCCCAGGCCAGGACGCCGCACCCGCGTGACCGGTAGGACCCGGGCATAGACCCGGGCACACACGGGCGCGATTCCCCGCGCCTTGAGCGCAGGCTCACTCCTGTGCGAAGCCAGCCGCCCCCGCCTCGCCACGCTCGAGAGGGCATCTGGCGGCGCTGAGTGCGTTCTGCCCCCGCCCCGTGCCGCGACGGGGGAAACAGGGAATTAGCGAGGGCACAGGAGACGGCATCGACGGCATCCGCGATAGTCATCGAGGACGCGAGCATCTGCCCGAAGGAGACCCGATGTCTGACACCACGGGGTCAGCCGACCTCGCATCCGACGCCGCGACGACGCCCGACCCGCCGGGCAGAGCCGGCCTGATCCGCTCGATCGCCCATCGCTTGGCGGGGGAGCGACCGGCGCTGCCGGTCGAGGGGCGCCTCCCGTCGTTCGGGGGCGCGACGGGATGGCTCAACACCGACCCGCTGACCCCCGAGGGCCTGCGTGGACGGGTCGTGCTCGTGGACTTCTGGACCTACACCTGCGTCAACTGGGTGCGCACCCTTCCCTACCTGCGGGCCTGGGCAGGCAAGTACGGGGACGACGGGCTGACGGTGATCGGCGTCCACACGCCCGAGTTCGGCTTCGAACGGGACGTCGACAACGTCGTCATGCAGTCACGCCGCTTTGGCGTCGAATACCCGATCGCGCTCGACAGCGAGTACGCCGTTTGGCGCGCCTTCGCGAACCACTTCTGGCCGGCGGTGTACATCGCCGACGCGGAAGGCCGCATCCGCTTCCATCACTTCGGCGAGGGCGAGTACCCGATGACCGAGATGGTCATCCAGCAGCTGCTGCTCAACGCCGGCGCAGGCGACATCGATCAGGACCTGGTTATGGTCGAACCTCGTGACCTGGAAGTGGCCGCCGACTGGGGGACGCTGCAGTCACCGGAGACCTACGTCGGCTACCGCCAGAGCACCGGCTTCGCCCAGGACGACGTCGCCCGCTTCGACCAGCCCCGCGTCTACACGCCGCCCCTGCGGCTGCCCCTCAACACCTGGGGACTCACTGGGACCTGGACGGTGAGCGGCGACGCAGGGGTTTTGAACGAGCCCGGCGGACGGATCGCCTTCCAGTTCCACGCGCGCGATCTGAACCTCGTGATGGGTCCGTCGTCCCAGGAGGCATCGGTTCCGTTCCAGGTCTTCCTCGACGGCGAGCTCGCGCAGGACGCTCGCGGGAGCGACGTGGACCCCGACGGCAGCGGGACGGTGCGCGACCAGCGCACCTATCAGCTGATCCGCCAACGCGGACCCGTTGCCGACCGCCTCTTCGAGGTCGAGTTCGAGGAGGCTGGCGTCGAGGCCTATTGCTTCACCTTCGGGTGATCCTGCATCGGTGAGGGGTCACACATGTTCTCAGCGAACGCGATGAAGGGCCTGGCGGACGACGTGCAGAGCGCGGTCATTCCCGGCGCCGGCCACTGGTTTGCCGGTTTGCCGAGGAGGCGCCCCAGGAGACCCTGGCGGCGCTGACCGCGTTCCTGGCCCCGTACCGCGCCGGAGCGGCCGCGCCTCGGTAGACGACCGTGTTCGAACCCTCAGATCGGCGTTCCTTCCTCGTCGGCGCGCCAACGCCGGCGGCTCGTTTCTGAATCAACGAGGAAGGTACGCCGCGCCATCGTGCGAGTGACCGATCTACAAGTTCAGGTCATACCTCAACTATGCGGTACTGATTGGCCAGAGGGTCGGCTAGGTCAGCGAGGCACAGGGAGCAAGCTCGGGGGTTCGGGACAGCGGCTGGCTCGACGGTGGGCATGACGATTGCGGTGTCAACGGTCGAGTTACCGGGTCACGCTTCCGAGGCAGCGAGTGCGTTGGGCTCGTCGACATGTTCGACCGCCTCTCGGTTACGCTGCCGCTCGGTACTCGCCTTCGAGGGAGGCACGTGGGGTTAGGGTTCGTGTCCCCCCTCCGACACGAACGAGTGTTCGATTAGGTGCTCGCGTTGATGTTTCGCCTCGGGCATCGGCGCGTCAAGGCCGCGTGTTGCTCGGCCCACGAGAGCAGTCACCGAATTGGAGAGTGCTTCTACGGCAGGGAAACGTGGTCGAAGGGGAGCGAACCGAGGAAGTCCCTGGCGTCGAAGGCTTGGCCGGCGGTGAGGGCGCCGGTGCGTGCGACCAGCCCACCGAGGACGCGCTCGGTCGCCTCGACCACGAGCGGGGCGCTGAAGGCGTAGATGTCGCGGCCGCCGGCGACGGCTCGACGTTCGGTCGTTCCGGATTTGACCACGACGTCGACCAGGAAGGTCTGCGAGGATCGCCCGCTCTCGTCGGCGGCGACCGGGGGTGACGGGTCTGGGTTGTTGACGTCGTTGGCTGCGGTGACGGTCATGTAGCTCCTCATGGCGGGCGTGGCGAGGTGGCGGGGGATGGTGACGCAATCGGCCATGGTGAACTCGGCCTGAACCTTCTGCGTCCCGAGCGGCGCCGGAAACCGCCATTCGTCGATCGGTGCGTTGTCGGTGCGGAGCTCGAGGCGTCCGTTGCGATAGGCGATGCGGCGTCCTTCGCGGCGTTGCCTCGAGACCTTGCCGGAGGCCAGCGTGCCCTGCGTCGGCCGCCAGCTGTTCAGCCCGTAGGCGATGGTGACTTCGTCGGCCGACGTCCAGCCCGGTGTCGCGGCGGTGGCCAGCAGGTCGCCCAATCCGCCGTAGAAGGCCATGGCCGGCACGACCACGATGCCGGCGTCGCGGGCCCGCTCGTCGTAGTGGGCGAATGTGTCGGCGATGGCCTCGATCTCGGCCGCCACGTCCAGGTAGGGGATGCGGGTCCGGAGCGCCGCCTCGATCACCGGCGCCGCGGTCCAACGGAACGGCCCGGCGCAGTTGATGACCGCCGCCGACCCGTCCAGCGCGTGATCGATCGCGGTCGACGAGTCGACCGCCGCCGGGCGGATCTCCAGGTCGCGCTGTTCGCCCTCAGCGGCGGCCCGCAGCTTGTCGGGGTCTCGGCCCGACAGGACGGGCACCCAGCCGCGTCGACGTAGTTCGGCCACGACGAACTGTCCGGTATGGCCGGAGGCGCCGTAGACAGTGATGGTGCGGTTCGCAGCCATGGCCGGCCACTGTGCCGGCCCTCCAGGTCGAGGGCTTGGACATTGCTGCGCGGTGTCGCCGGAGCCGACCCGATGCTGAGCACCCGTCGGCTGCTCGACCACGGCGGTGTGACGCTCGCCGATGTCACCTGCCGGCTCCCGACCGGCCGTGGCCACCCCGACGAAGCCGGTCACCATGCGATCGTGTTCGTGCGCAGCGGCTGCTTCGTCCGCACCGCCGATGCGACGAGCAACTTCCTCGACCCGACCCAGGCGTACTGCATCAACCCCGGGCAGGAGCAGCGCTACGACCATCCTCACGCCGGCGGCGACGACTGCACCTCGGTGCGGCTCGACCCTGCCCTGCTGGCCTCGTTGTGGGGCGGCGACCCGGTCCTGCCGTCGGGCACGGTGCCCAGCTCGCCGTGGGTCGATCTCGAGCACCGCCTCCTCCTAGCGTCGACACACCGGGCCGAGCCGGCGGACGCGTTGCACGAGCGGGCACTGTCACTGGTCGCAGCAGCTCTCGCACAGGTCGACCCCGCACGGGTGGAGTCCGGTCGACCTGCAACCGCCCGCGCCCGTCGCGCCCTGGTCGACGACGCCCGACTAGCGCTGGCGGCCGATCCGGACCGCTCGCTGGCTGACCTATCGGCCACGCTGAACGTGTCCGCGACACAGCTCAGCCGGCTCTTTCGCGCCGCCACCGGCCACACCATCGCCAGACACCGCATGCGCCTCCGGGCCCGGGCCGCGCTGGATCGCCTGGCCGGCGGCGAGCAGCAGTTGGCGCGGCTGGCCGCCGACCTCGGCTTCGCCGACCAGAGCCACCTCTGCCGCGTGATCCGCAACGAGACGGGGCACACACCATCCAGCCTCCGCCGCGGCCTCAGCTGACCGGACGCGACAGCAGATCGGGGTCACACTTGTCGCGCCCCTCCGACACTAAAAGTGGTCATGCCAACGCACTAAGTGAATTTGTACAGTGAGCCAGACCGACTGCTGGTTGGAACGCTGGGCGATGTCGCGTGGGCCTTCTGCAGACTGCGCAGGATCGCATGCGCTGCGGCGGGGGTGAGTTACGGCGAGGCTGTGGGCAGACTCGTTGGCTCGGTGGTTAGTGTCGGATATGTCTCTGCGCCGGTGGCGAGCACGAACAACGCGTGGTGCTCAACGACAAGCAGATCGCTGATGTGGACCCGACGGTGAGCTCGACCGGAGACCGGGCAGACGCGCTCAGTCGACTCAAGTGCGCCGATCTGGTCGACGCTATGGGTCGCGTCCACCGGCATCGTTGCCACGTGCTTGATCTGGTGAGCCCCACGCCCGGCCGGGTCCTGTTTGGTCCGGCGGCCACGATCTCCTACTTCCCGAGCTG
This sequence comes from Acidimicrobiales bacterium, assembly GCA_035641315.1. Classification (GTDB taxonomy): domain Bacteria; phylum Actinomycetota; class Acidimicrobiia; order Acidimicrobiales; family VFJN01; genus DASQUK01. The sequence continues at coordinate 8,097 of DASQUK010000309.1, forward strand.
TTCCGTGGCGCTCGACCCGCAGCGCTACAACTTCGCCAACCTGTTCTACGAGGCGGTCGGCGACGAGCCCGCCGGCAAGGTTCTAGTGCTGGCCAGCAATGGCTACACCAACACCTCGATGGGCGGCGGGACCAAGCTGTTCAGGCTCCGGGAGCACGGGCTGGCCGGGGTGCTCACCGACGGGCGGCTGCGCGACTTTGAGGAACTGGCCGGATATGACTTCGCCGCCTACTGCTCGGGCGAGGCAACTCACTGGGGCGGCGACGTGGTGACGCCGTTCCAGGCCAACGTGCCTGTCGTGGTCGGTGGGGTGGGCGTGATGCCCGGTCAGTACGTCTACGCCGACGCTGCCGGTGCCGTTGTCATCCCTGAGGGCGAGGTTGACGACGTGCTCGCAGAAGCGCGGAAGATCGAGGCAGAAGACGAGGCGTTCCGCGCTGCGATCGCCGCCGAGGACACTGCCGGGCCGTCTACAGGAGCGAGCGAGCGGTGAGGGCGCTGGGCGAGCCTGGCAGGTGACTGGTCAGCGTCGAGTGAACACGAGCTGGCGTCCGGCGTGCTAGCCAACGTGGCAGGTGCCGACACGACTCGACAGCCTCTACGAACCCGGGGCGGTTCATCTCGAGTTCCTTGGCGAGTTCAGACGGGGAATAGCTCACGCCGATCTCTGCGGACCAGCGGACGCCGGGCCAAGGCCGGCAACCATCGCCTTCAGCTCATCGAGCTGCTTCGTGAGGTCCAGGAAGCGCCTGGCGTCGCGGTCCGTCTCCTTCATGCGTGTCACGATCGTTCCCTTGGGCGGCAGCACCGCCTCCGCCACGTCATCGAGGCCGCCAGCGCCCTGGGTCGCGATGGCGGCCATCAGCTGGTCCTCGGTCAACCTCTCCTTCCGCAGGGCCTCATGGTCCACAACGCCCATGCTGATCAACGTCCGAGGCGTCCCTTCGGCCAGGCGCCTGAGCTTGGACCTCCGAAACAGCACCACGGCGAGAGCACCGTTGAGCACGAGAGGGCGGATGCGCCCAGGACCCCACCAGTAACCGAGTCGTCGTCCCCGATGATGCCGTTCCGCACGGCGTTGGCCACAGCCAGCAGCACGACGAAGTCCAAAGAGTTCAGCTGCGCCAGCTCGCGCTTGCCTGCGAGTCTCAGGGCGATCACGAGGAAGCCATAGATCAGGACCGGCCGAACGAGCTTCTCGACCGTCGACACATCGAGCTGGACGATGTCGTGCCACATGCATCGACCCTAACGAGGCTCGTCCGTCGAAGGCGATGACGCCCGATCATGCAGTGATTTGACTGATGTGCGGTCGGACGCACGCGTGGATGCTGAGCGTCGGGCGCTCGCGGCGTGGTGGTGCTCGTTGAGCGCTCCCATTCACCGAAGGGGATCGGTACCCATGACACAGCGAACGATCGCGTCCTCCGGACTCACCACGACCGAGCGATTCCCGTGTCTGGCACGTACACGATCGACGGTCCGCGCCTGTCCGCTACAGCGCCGACCCTCCAGGCGCTCGACACCCTCGCCGACGCCCTCGACCGCCATCATCTCTACGACGCCACCCCGCGCCGAACTCCTCCGGGCGCTCGGCCAGCCCGACCATGCACCGCTGACCAGCACGCCGTCGACCTCACTGCCAACCCCGCGGCGCAGGCCCTCCTCCGACACCGCATCGACTGGACCTGACCGCTACGAGGTGGGAGCGATGGGTCCCGACGACGCGACCGACCCAACGCAACGGCCCAGTGCCGAGATCATCGAGCCTGTCGGCGTGTACCACGGCTCGTACGGACGCCGGCCCGGTCGTGCGCCTAGAACGGGACGAGCTGGAGGCGTGCCACGGGACCCAGCTCAGCTCCGCCGCGAGATGGATCGGGCGGCTGAAGCCCTCGGGCTGATCTGGCCACCACAACGGCACCCATCCGCCAGCGAGCCGGGACGAACGATTGAGATAGCTGCACCGGCCTTCCAGTGAGTTGCGGCTGAGGTCTACTGTGGACGAGGAGGCGCCGATGGTGGACGACTCTCGGCACGAGACGTTCGTGATCGCGGGCGCGAGCCTGGCCGGCGCCACGGCGGCCGCTGCGTTGCGCGAGGAGGGGTTCTCGGGTCGCATCGTGCTGGTCGGTGAGGAGCACGAGCGACCCTACGAGCGCCCCCCGCTATCGAAGGACTACCTCCAGGGACGATCGGAGCGGGAGAAGATCTTCGTCCACCCCGCGGACTGGTACGCCCAGCACGACGCCGAGCTGCAGCTCGGCACGCGTGTCACCCGCGTCGATGCCGGCGCGCACGAGCTGACCGTGGCCGACGGCAAGCTCATACGCTACGACAAGCTGCTGCTGTGCACCGGTTCGTCGCCTCGACCGCTGCCGGTTCCAGGTGCGGAAGTCGATGGCGTGATGTACCTGCGGACCGTCGGCGACTCCGAGCGGATCATGGAGATGTTGGCGTCGGTGTCGAGGGTCGCCGTGGTCGGCGCGGGCTGGATCGGGCTGGAGGTGACGGCCGCCGCCCGCAACGCCGGGGTCGACGTGACGCTGCTGGAGATGATGGAGCTGCCCCTGCTCAGGGTGCTCGGACCCGAGGTGGCACAGGTGTTCGCGGAGTTGCACCGCAGCCACGGCGTCGACCTGCGGTTCGGCGTGCATGTCGAGGAGATCATCGGCCGCGGCGGGCGGGTCGCGGGCGTACGCCTCGCCGGCGGCGGCCTCGTCGAGGCGGAGGCGGTCGTCGTGGGCGTGGGCATCACGCCGAACACCGAGCTGGCAGTCGCGGCCGGCCTACGCGTCGACAACGGCGTTGTCGTCGATGAGCACTTGCGCTCCTCGGATCCGGACATCTGTGCCGCGGGTGACGTCGCCAACGCGTTCCACCCGTTGCTGGGCCGCCTCATCCGTGTCGAGCACTGGGCCAACGCCGTGAACCAACCCAAGACCGCCGCCAAGACGATGCTCGGCGTGGACGCCGTGTACGACCGCGTCCCGTACTTCTTCACGGACCAGTACGAGTTGAGCATGGAGTACTCGGGCTACGTGGAACCCCCCGGGTACGACGAGGTCGTGTTCCGCGGCGACCCGAACGAGGGGGAGTACATCGCGTTCTGGGTGCAGGACGGTCGGGTGCTGGCCGGCATGAACGTGAACGTCTGGGAGGTTACCGACGCCATCCAAGCCCTCGTCCGCTCCAGGCGCCCCGTCGACATCGCCCGGTTGTCCGACCCCGACGTGCCGCTGACCGACGTCGCCGGCGGGGCGTGATCGCGGTGAGATGACCGACGTGACTGTCACCAACCGTCGGGTCGACAGCTCGGCCAACGAGGACCTGACCACGCTCGCCCGCCACGGCGCCGACACCTTCGGTTACAAGGCCAATCTGCGCATCGACCGCAGGCTCGCCCAACTCCTG
>DASQUK010000310.1:0-9032 GCA_035641315.1 Acidimicrobiales bacterium
ATGGAACACGACCCACCCCGCGATGCTGCGGCTGTCGAAGCTGAACGTCTCCAGCTCGCCGACCACCGTGCGGTACTCGCGGCCGTTCTGGCCGACCGACTCGAAGTGCAACAGCCCGAACACCAGCGGGAACGTCACCAGCGCGGCGAGGACGCACCCCCAGAAGATCAGCTGGTGGGCCAGCCACCGGCTGCGGGAGCGGCGCCGGATGAACGACTGGACCACGAGGTTGCCGACCACCAGGCCGGGCAGCGCCACCACGTTGCGACCTCGCCGCCCCCGGCGTCGGAACGCCTCCCACCCCCGCCGGTTCAACCGAGCGGTCGGCGGCCGCCGCAACCAGATCAGGTAGCGGTACACCACCGCGAAGATCGCGAACAGGGTGCCGAACAGATATCCGACCAGCGCCGCGTCGAACCAGCGAAGGTTGCCGCTGCCCAGCACCGCGACCGCCAACGCGACGAGCACCGCCAGCACAGCCCAGGTGGCCGCCCGTCGATCGATCGTCGCCAGCTGGCTCACGGGCCACCTCGCCGTGCAGACACTCTCCTGTTCGTCCCCTCCACCCTCGCGCACCACGCCACAGGTCGCGGCACGCCACCGATGGGAGGCGATCCCCAGTCCCTTACCCCGTCCCTCCCAGTCGCCGCCGGTGGCCCGGTTTCGGCTGGGCGTGCCGGGCTCACGGGTAGGAAGCCTCCATGGCGTCACCACCAGCGCCGCCGGCATCCGATCGGCTCGAGCAGCTCGCCCGCGACACCGGCCGCGCTGCGCCGTACACAAACGACCTCGTCGACGGGCTGCCCGAGCCTGTCCGCCGCTACTTCGGCCACGCCATCTCGCCGGGCACGCCGCTCGCCGCCGGTGCTCACCTCTCCATGCGCGGGAGGATCAAGCTCCAGCGATGGCTCCCGTTCCGCGCCCGACAGGTCCTAGTCCCCTGCCACGGGACCGTGTGGGCGGCGCGGATCGCCGGTGTGATCAGCGGAAGCGACCGCTACGTCGGCGGAACGGGCGGCCTGGACTGGAGGCTGTTCGGGCGCATCCCCCTCGTACACGCCGAGGGCGACGACGTGACCCGTAGCGCCGCAGAGCGGGCCGCCGGTGAGTCCATCTGGGTGCCGACCGCGCTCCTACCCGGCTCAGGCGCCGACTGGTCGGCGCTCGACGAAACAGCGTCGCAGTCGCCATCGCCGTCGACGGGCACGCCGTCCGACTCCACCATCACATCGACGACCACGGACGGATCCGAACATCGACCTTCCAGCGGTGGGGTGACCCCGACAACCAGGGGCGCTGGGCCCCGCATCCCTTCGGCCTCGAGGTCACCCAGCATCGCACCTTCGCCGGGGTCACGATCCCCGCGGCCGGACGAGCCGGGTGGCACTTCGGGACCGATCGATGGGAATCGGGTGTGTTCTTCCGGTACGAGATCACCGCCTACCGGCTCATCACGCCCTACGGTCATTCGGCCCCCGGGACTGAACCGTGAGCCCGTCCGAGGCCGTTGGTGCCTTGGGGGAGGGACCAACGGCCCTATGCGGGCGACGCCAGATCACCCACACTCGCCTGCATGATCGTCGACGAGGGTCTCGAGCTCCTGACCGAAGAGCAGGCTTGCGCGCTGCTCGCCACCGGGGAGGTCGGGCGGGTGGGCATCACCATCGGCGCGCTGCCGGCCATCTTCCCGGTCAACTACCGCGTCATCGACGGCGCGGTCGTCTTCCGGACCTCGCCCGGGTCGAAGATGTCGGCGGCGGCCGAAGGGGCCGTCGTCGCGTTCGAAGTCGACGACTACCAGCTTGCTGACCGCTCTGGCTGGAGTGTGCTGGCGGTCGGCCCCGCCGAGATCGTCCACGATCTCGATCTGGCGTTCAAGGTGCTCGACGCACAGCTCGAGCCCTTGGTTGAGGGTCGGCGCACCGTCATCGTGCGGATCGAGCCCACGTTCCTCTCCGGCCGGCGGATCGTGCACGAGGGAGCTGTCTCGGCCCGCTGAACAGCGCCTGCATCGCCTTCGTATGAGGCCAATGGCGCAGACTCGTCGTGCTAGCCATGGCTCGCCAGCCCTTTGCAAGCGTGATGGTCAGCGTTTGGTGGCGACGCCTTCGAACATGTAGCCGAAGGCCTTGGGTCCTTTGACGTAGTAGTTGTCGAGCTGTGTGATCTCGAGGTCGGCGTCGGCGACGAGCTGGTCGATGGGGCGGTTGAGGTGGCACCCTCCCGCGAGCCGGCGTTGCAGCGGGGTCAGCCGGTCTTGCCAGCGGGCCACCCGCACGTCGGGGGACCGTCCGTGCTCGAGGAAGTGAAGGGCGCCCCCCGCCCGCAGCACTCGGTGGACCTCCCGCAGGGCGCGGTCCACCCGGGGGATGGTGCACAGGGTCCAGGTCGTCAGTACGTGGTCGACACTGCCATCGTCCACGGGGAGGTCTTGACCGTCGAGGCCGATGTACTCCACGGGGACGGGGCTCGCCACAACCCGCTTGGCTGCCAGCTTGCGCCCGGCGGTGGCGGGGTCGACCGCCCGGACCCCGGTCACGCTCGGCGGGTAGTGAGGCACGTTGAGACCGGAACCGAAGCCGATCTCCAGCACCTCACCCTCGAGGCTGGCGGCGACGCGGGCGCGCAACCGAGCGAACTCGCGGGTGCCGAGCACGACGTTGGTCAACCGCGGAAGGACCTGGTCGCGGTAGAAGCCCACGGCGATCAGCCGCGGTTCTGGCCGGTGTCGCAGACGCAGAACTCGTTGCCCTCGGGGTCGGCCATGAGGATCCAGGTGCTGCCGTGCTCCGACTGGGTCTCGGCGCGCAGTCGGGTGGCACCGAGATCCTCGAGCCGTGCCGCCTCGAGCTCGATGTCTGGCGTCTCGATGTCGAGGTGCATGCGGTTCTTGGTGGTCTTGGGTTCGGGGACCCGCTGCAGCAGCAGCTTGGGTCGCCCGGGTGTCGGCGGGACGAGCGCCACGTAGTTGCCGGCACTGCCCAGCGACTCGTAGCCGAGCGCTGCCGCCCAGAAGTCACCGAGGGTCTCGGGGTCGGCGCAATCGAGGACGAGTCCGAAGGCGCTCACGGCTGTCAGCTTGGCGGGCGCGGCGGCGCGCTGCCAGCCGCTCGGACGTGATCTTGTTCATGCTGCCTTCTCCAGCGCCGGGCGAGGCTCCAGACTTGTAGTACCCATCGCGGCTGTAGCTAGAGCTCTGGGTACATGTAGGGAGTGAGCAGGCACGACGCAGAGCTGCCGCACGGCCCCCTGGTGAGCAACAGGCCCGCGATCAGGGATCTCGGGCTGCTCGGTGACACCCGTACCGCGGCGCTGGTCGACGAGCGCGGTGGCATCGTCTGGCTGTGCCTCCCCCATTTCGACGGTGAGCCGGTCTTCGGGGCGCTGGTCGCCGGTGAACGCGGCGGGCTGTTCGCGCTCGGCCCGGCCGGCGACGCCGAGGTGGTTCAGCGTCGATACTGGGACGGCTCCACGGTGCTCGAGACGACGTGGCGCGTCGGCGGCGCGCAGCTGGTCCTGACCGAGGGCATGATCGCCGAGGTCGAGGGTTCGCTGTTCCCCACGTTCTGCCTGGTGCGTCGGCTGGAAGCCCGCGGTGACGTCGTGGATTGCGTGATGTGCTTCGATCCTCGGTTCGGGAGCGAGCGTCGCCGGCCGAGCTGGCGAGGGACGCACGCGGCGCTCGTGTGCGTGGACCGTGGGATGGCGTTGTCATTCACGGCCGACCGCGCCCTTGCGCTTCGACCGGGACGCGTCGTGGAGTTCTCGCTCGATCCGGGCCAACCGCTCACGGTGGTGCTCACGGCAGCCCATCGCGGCCCGCTGACACACGTCACGACCGGCACCGCCTGGCGCGCGCTGGTCGAGGACGACGCTCGGTGGCGTCGATGGTCAGCGCGGATCGATCTCGAGTCCCCGTTCTCCAGCGCCGTCGAACGCAGCCTCATCACCATGCGGCTCCTCACTTACTCCCCGTCGGGTGCGCCGGTGGCGGCGCCGACGACGTCGTTGCCCGAGCAGCTCGGCGGCTCGCGGAACTGGGACTACCGCTACGCCTGGCCGCGGGACGCCAGCATCGGCATCGGCGCCTTCCTCGGCGTCGGTCTCGACGACCAGGCCCGCGCGTTTTTGTACTGGTTGCTCCACGCCAGCCGCCTGGACCGGCCGCGCCTTCCGGCGTTGCTGACGTTGCACGGACGGGCGGTGCCGGCGGAGCGTGAAGTCGGCGAGTGGCCGGGCTACGGCGACAGCCGGCCGGTCCGGTTCGGCAACGGCGCCCGCGACCAGCATCAGCTGGACAACTACGGCTGGGTCCTCGACGCCATGTGGCTGCTGGTGCGCGCCGGCCACGGGTTGTACGGCGAGACCTGGCGGGCCGCCCTGGCGATGGCCGACCACGTCGCCGAGCGGTGGCGCCGACCCGACGCCGGCCTCTGGGAGGTGCGCGGTGCTCTGGCTCACTACGTGCACTCCAAGCTCATGGCCTGGCTGGCGCTCGACCGGGCTCTGCGCATCGCCGACAGTTACCGCACCCCCGCCAGACGCCGAGCGCGGTGGACGATCGAGCGCGACGCCATCGCCGCCGACGTCGCCGCCAACGGCATCGATCCCGACCGCGGCATCTTCGTGCGCGCCTACGGGCGACGCGACCTGGATGCCGCGCTGTTGGTGCTCCCGCTGATCGGGGTCGAGCCACCGGGGTCGGCCCGGGTGGTCGACACGATCGAAGCGGTGCGGCGGGAGCTGTCTGCCGGTGGGCCTCTGCTCTACCGCTACAAGCCCGGCGACGACGGGCTGGCCGGCGACGAGGGCGCGTTCCTTCCGTGCTCGTTCTGGCTCGCCCAGGCGCTCGCCGCCACCGGCGCCGTCGACGAGGCCGTTGCCCTCGTCGAGCAGCTCCTCGGCATCGCCGGACCGCTCGGCCTCTATGCCGAGGAAGCCGACCCGACGAGCGGAGAGCTACTCGGGAACTATCCGCAGGCGTTCACCCACGCCACCCTGGTGCAGGCTGCCCTCGCCATTCGGGACGCTACGAAGGATCGAGCAGCAGCCCCAGGGCGATCCCGAACGCGACGTGAGCGAGCATCGTGACCAGCGGCGTCTCTCGGCCGTAGTTCAACCCCAGCAGACCCGGCGGCTCCAGCGCCGCCCCCGTCGACAGCCCGGCACGCTCGGACGCCATGTGGGGGTGGATGCCCGGTAGCAGCGGGACGATCACCAACAACGCGACCGCACCGTGCAGGACGCCCAGCAGCCCGCCGGCCCACCACGCCGCCTCGCCAGTGCGGGCGAACACCGCCGCGTACCCGAGCGCGAAGCCCTGCCCGTTCACCAAGTGGATGAAGAACCCGGCCACCCGGGCACGGTCCGGATCGGCCATCACGATGGTGCCGAGCATCAGCGGGAGATCGAGACGGGTCAACCCGGTGAGCTGGGCGCCGATCAGCACCGCGGTCAGCGCGGCGGTGGCGATGAGGCCGAAGATCGCCCAGCCGATCCAATCCATCGCTCAGCCTCTCGCGCCACCACTCGCCAACACGTGCAGACAACTGCTACCCGCTGCTGGCGCCAACGACCTCACCGAGGGCGACGCTCCGGTCGGCGAGCCGATCGAGATCCGCGGGCCGTCCCGCGGCGACGATCGTCTTGAGGTCGTCGACGACGTCCCACACGTTCACGTTCATCGCCGCCGTGACCACGCCCTCGCGATGCCAGAAGGCGACGAACTCGCGCGCATCCAAGTCGCCACGAACGACGAGCGCGTCACTCGGATCGCCGAGACCCACGTACTCCATGCCCAGGTCGTATTGGTCGGAGAAGAAGTACGGCAGGCGGTCATACACCCCGCGCTGCCCGGCCACGTTCCGGCCTGCCGTGGTTCCTTGGTTGAGAGCGTTGGCCCAGTGCTCGACGCGCACGTGGCGGCGGTAGTACGGATGCCAGGCGTTGGCGACGTCACCCGCGGCGTAGATGCCGGCCACGCCGGACTCCAGGTGCTCATCGACGACGATCCCGTCGTCGATGAGCAGACCGGTCCCAGCCGCGACATCGGTTCGTGGGGTCACACCGATCCCGACGACCACGAGGTCTGCGGCCTCGGTGGTCCCGTCGGCGAGGACGACCTCCTCGACCGCACCGACCCCGCGCAGCTCCTGCACGCCGAGCCCCAGCCGGAGGTGCACGCCGTTGTCGGCGTGGAGCTTGCGGAACACGTCGCCGACCTGGTCGCCGAGGACGCGCTGCAGGGGGACCGGGGCCGGCGCGGTGAGCACGACGTCGGCGCCCATCTGACGAGCCGACGCCGCCACCTCGGAACCGATCCAGCCGGCGCCGATCACCGCCACCCGGCTGGAGGCGTGGATGGAGTCGCGGAGCCGAACGGCGTCGTCGACGCTGCGGAGGTAGCGGACGCCGTCGAGCTCGGCGCCGGGCATGGTCAGGCGGCGGGGTTCCGCGCCGGTCGCCAGGATCGCGGTGTCGAACGGCAGCGTGTCACCGTCGGCGAGCTCGACCCGGCGCGTGACAGTGTCGATCGCGGCCACCTGGTCGGTGACGAGCTCGATGTCGTGGTCGCCGTAGAAGCCGTCGGGATGCACTCGTGTCGAGTCGGGTTCGGCCTCTCCGCGCAGCACCGCCTTGGACAGGGGCGGTCGCTCGTACGGCGTGCCGGGTTCGTCGCCGATGAGGACGATGCGGCCGTCGTATCCGGCGTCGCGGGCGGCTTCGACGGCCTTGGCGCCCGCGAGGCTGGCCCCGATGACGGCGAGTGTTGGCCGGGTCATCTCAGCTGGCTGTCCATCGATGATTCAGGCCGCTGCCGGCCGACGGTCGAACGCGGTGGCGAGCCGGGCCAGTGCCAGCGCGCCGATCAGCAGGCCGAAGTCACGCAGGGCGATGTCGTAGAAATCGGCCTGCAACAGGAGGTTGACGATGATCCCGCCGAGCCAAGCGGCGACGAGGTATGCGCCGAACTTCGGTCGAAGCGCGACGACGACACCGGCGAGGATCTCGATGACCCCGACGGCGAGCATGGCTTGATGGGCATTGCCGGGGATCAGGTCGTTCAGCTCGGGGGCGAGGTAGATGCGCCAGTCGACGAGCCAGTCGGCGAACTTGTCGAGACCGAACAGGATCGGGGCGACGGTGAACCCGGCGCGCAACAGAAGGAAGGCCTGGAAGGCCGGGTTGGACAGTTGGCTGCCGCCAGTCGCAACTGGGGTCGGCCGGGGGACGTCGATCGAGGACATCAGGCAACCCTCCTTCTAAGTCACTATATGCTTGACGATAGAAGGCCGGGCTTGTTTCGTCAAGTTGTTTCTGTCTTAGATTGAAGCCATGAGCCAGGCGCCCTTCGTCGATCGAGTCCGCGGGGTTGCGGCCCTTGATCACCCGGTAACGCGGTCCGCCTACCGGCTGCTGGGCGAGCGGCGTGAGCTGAGTCGGGACGACGCCGCCAAGGCACTCGGCCTGGCCCGGTCGGTCGCCGCCTTCCACCTCGACAAGCTCGTCGACGCCGGGCTCGCCGACGTGCGCTTCGAGCGGCTCACCGGCCGCTCCGGACCGGGCGCCGGCCGGACGGCCAAGGTCTACCGCCGCTCCGACAAGGAGATGGGCGTGTCACTCCCCGAGCGTCGTTACGACCTCGCCGGAGGACTGCTCGCCGAAGCCGTCGAGCGATCGTCCCACGAAGGCCTACCTGTCGACCGGGCGCTGCGCCGAGTGGCCACCGAGTTGGGGCGGCGCATCGGTGACGCTGCTCGCGTCGCGGGCGATCAGCGCGCCGGCCGTGCCAACCGCCGGGAAGCGCTCGTCGGCGTCCTCGAGCGCCACGGTTACGAACCCCACCTGCGCCGCGGTGAGATCATCCTCACCAACTGCCCCTTCCACGCCCTCGCCGAACAGCACCGCGACCTCGTGTGCGGCATGAACCTCGAGCTGCTCTCCGGGATCATCGACGGCGCCGGTGGCGCCGACATGCTCGAGGCCCGTCTCGAGCCCGAACTGGGATACTGCTGCGTACGCATCATGGCCAATGCGGATGCAGGGCCGTAGGCGCTTGGGTGCCAGGAGCATGACATCGAGGTGGCGGCGCGCCTCGCAAGACCCGCCGTCGAGCGGCTCCACCGAACGGCTGACAGAGACATCGTCGTCGGCATCCGCGGCGGTGGCCGGCTCCCGCTGCCTCGGCGGCACCCGACGCTGGCCCGCAAGGCGGGGAGCCGCGATCCCCGCTTCGCCCACCCCGCGGGCGAGGTCGGGAGATGTCACTCGGCCAGGAAGTGCATCACCAGCTGATTGAAGTCGTCTGGGCGCTCCAGCGGCACTGCGTGTGATGAACCGTCGCCTGTGATGGTCTCGAACCGGGCTCCTGGGATCCCGTGGGCGACCTCGCGCGCAACCCACGGCGGCGTCAGCAGATCCTGCTCACCGACGATCACCAGAGTGGGAGCCTTGATGCCGCCGAGCCAGTCGAGGGCATCGAAATGCAGATAGGCCTGAGCCTGGCGATCGTAGGCATCCGGCTCGACCGGGTTCGGATTGCTCGCCAGCAATGCGATCGTCTCCTGCACCGGCGTCTTGTCCTCGCCAGATCGGGTCCGTGGGGACGGCCAGCGTTCACGACCGCCACGACGTGTCCTGGTCTTGACGGCGGCGGGATGTCGGCTCCCGCTCGGCCGCCTCGTGGAGCACTGACGGCGCCAGCCGCGCGACGGGAGTGACCTCCACGAGCAGCGGCTCGTTGTCCGGGCCTCGGTCACAGATCGTTCCCGTAAGCACCCAGGCGTAGTGCTCCGGCTGCTCATTCCCGAGGTGGTCGTACGCCGTGATCTGGCGAGCCAGCCAGGCGTCGATCGGCAAGGTCCACCACGTTGGCGGCGTGAGTGGGTTGACGGCTAGGCCCGGGAGCTCCAGACCAGAGGCGTGGTCGCGGCTGCGCTCGTGCCGATCGTCGGCCGGGCCCTTGGACCACCGGACGTACAGCTCGGCTCGGTGCGCCAGCAGGTCGACCAACTCGGCCAGGTTGTGGATCA
>DASQUK010000311.1:0-14489 GCA_035641315.1 Acidimicrobiales bacterium
TGTTCCCGACTTGTTCAGGTTGTTCACAGGAACTTCGCCCCAACGTGTCGAAGGTGCTTCAATCGTGCGAATGGCGTATGGGACCGCCCGCTGGGTGCAATAATCGGAACCCGGCCCCAGTTGCCGCCGCTCATGGAAACCAATCCTGCCGCCGCCGCCACGTCGTCCTCGCCCTGCGCGAGCCACGTGCACACCGCTCCACCGCTGACACCCTGCTCGGTCCTGCTGCCCCGGCGTCGCCTGCTGATCGCCCTCGCTGCCCTGCTAGTGGCGCTGGCCACGGCCGCCGCCCTCGGCAACGGGCAGGCGCTGCTTACCTGGGACGAACCCATCCAGAGGGGCGTCGAGGCGAGCCGCACGTCGGCGCTCAACGACGTGTTCCTCACCATTTCCCGCCTGGGGTCGACCTTGGTGGTGCTCAGCCTGGGGACCTTGGCCGCGGTCCTGACCTGGCGCCGCTGCCGGGCCGTGGCCCTGGCGCTGATCGTTGCCACGTTCGCCCGGCCCGCCATCGAGTTCATCGTCAAGGGCCTCGTCGGCCGCGACCGACCGGAGTTCGATCGCCTGGTGGCGGGGAACGGACCCTCGTTCCCCACCGGCCACGTCATGGCCGCTATAGCCCTGTGGGGCCTGCTACCGGTGGTGGTGTCGCTCTACACCCGCCGTCGGGCCATCTGGTGGGCCTCGGTAGGCGCGTCGGCGACGCTGATCGCCGGCATCGCCGCCAGCCGCGTCTACCTGGGCGTCCACTGGTTCTCCGACGTTGTCGGCGGGCTCATCGTGGGCACGTTCTTCCTGCTCGCGGTGGACAACGTGATGGTCCGTGCCCACCGCCGTTACCCGTGCGGGATGATGGCCGAGCAGGCCGAGCAAACCGAGGCCGCCGAGGCGCCCACACGCGAAGAACTGCCAGAGCGGGTCCCGGTCGGCGCGGGCGTCTAAGCGCGCGCCCCGGCAGCGGTCACCGTGGCCGTGACCGGTAGGTGGTCGGAGATCACCGCGAACCTCTCGAAGTCGGGATCGCCGTGGCGCGGGACCGACACCGCCACGGCCTCGAGGCCTTCGCTGATCAGCACGTAGTCGAGTCGCTGGCTCGGCGCCAGCGGTGTCCCGGCGACCCAGCCCCGCCAGTTGGTGGGGCCGGGATCCTCACCCCGCAGGGTGGCCCACACGTCCCTCAAGCCGGCGTCGCGGAAGCGGACGTGGATGTCGGCGCCGGGCCGGTCGTTGAAGTCGCCGGCCACGACGGCAGGCCGATCCCGCTGCGCCACGAGGCGCACCACGACGCCCGCCTCCACGGCTCGGATGGCGGCGGCATCACCGGAGCTGAGGTGCACGTTGACCAGCGTGACGACGGTGGGGGCGTCGGCCTCGATCCGCACGGCCGCGACCTGCAGGATGCGGCGGCGCCAGCTCCAGGGCGCCCACCGATGCGTGATGGCGTGGGTGCGTGCCGGTGCGGGCCGCGTCACGCCGATCACCGCCATGCCCTCCGGCCAGGTGCGGATGGGCCAGTGCTTGAAGCCCCACCGCCAGCTCGCCGCCCGGAGCGCTTGTGCGAGCGTGCGGGCCTGGCGCCGCTGCACCTCCTGGAGCACGACCACGTCGGCCCCCGCCGCCTCGATGTGGTCGACGACGGCTCGGATGTCGACACCCTTGCTGCCCTTGAGGTTCCACGACACGAGCGTCAGCGGCATCGGGCGGGGAAGTTGCAGATCTTCAAAGACGAGTGAGCAGTAGCTCGGCGATCTGCACGGCGTTGAGCGCCGCGCCCTTGCGCAGGTTGTCGTTGGACACGAATAGCGCCAGCCCGTGCTCGACTGTGGGGTCGCGCCGGACCCGGCCGACGTAGCACGGGTCGGCGCCCGTCGCCTGCAGCGGCGTCGGCACGTCCACCACGGCCACGCCGGGGGCTTCGGCCAGCAGCTCGATCGCCCGCTCCGGGCTCAGGTCACGCTCGAAAGCGGCGTTGAGCGACAGCGAGTGCCCGGTGAACACGGGCACCGTCACGCAGGTCCCGGACACCGGCAGGTCGGGGATGCCGAGAATCTTGCGGGCCTCGTTGCGCAGCTTCTGCTCCTCGTCGGTCTCGCCGCTCTCGTCGTCGACGAGCGAGCCCCGCAGCGGCACGACGTTGAACGCGGCCGGTGCCGGGAACTTCTGGGGCGCCGGCATGTCCACCGCGGCGCCGTCGAACGTCAGCGCCGCCGCCCGGTCGGCCACCTTGCGCACCTGCTCGTCGAGCTCGGCGACGCCGGCGAGCCCGGCGCCCGACACGGCCTGGTACGTGCTCGCCACCAGCCGCCGCAGTCCGGCCTCCCGGTGCAGCGGCGCCAGCACCGGCATGGCTGCCATGGTCGTGCAGTTGGGGTTGGCGACGATGCCCTTGGGGATGCGGTCGAGGTCGCCGGGGTTGACCTCGGACACCACCAGCGGCACGTCCGGGTCCATCCGCCAGGCGGACGAGTTGTCGATCACGGTGGCGCCGGCCGCCGCAGCCCGCGGCGCGAGCACGTTCGACGCCGTCTTCCCGGCGGAGAACAGGGCGATGTCGAGGCCCGACCAGTCGGCCTCCTCGGCGTCCTCGACGAAGACCTCCTCGCCCCGCCACGGCAGCGTGCGGCCGGCGGAGCGGGCGGAGGCGAAGTACCGGACCTGCCCGACGGGGAAGCCGCGCTCCTCCAGCACCGAGCGCATCACGCCGCCGACCTGCCCGGTGGCGCCGACGACGCCCACACGTACCTGTGGAGCCATTCCTCAGCCCTCCAGCCCGAAGGCGGTGTGCAGGCTCTGGACCGCCTGCTCGATCTGGCCCTCCCGCACCACGCACGAGGTGCGGATGGCCGAGGTGGAGATCATCTCGATGTTGATGCCCTCGCCGGCCAGCACCTCGAACATGGTGGCGGCCACGCCAGGATTGGACTTCATGCCGGCGCCCACGATGCTCACCCGGGCGATGTCGCGGTCGGACGACACCCCGACCGCGCCGATCTCGTCTGCCAGGCGCTGGCACACCTCGGTGCCGGTCGCCAGGTCGCTGCGGGGCACGGTGAACGAGATGTCGGTCACGCCGTGGTCCGACACGTTCTGCACGATCATGTCGACGTTGACGTCCACGTCGGCCAGCTCGCGGAACAGGCGGGCGGCGATGCCGGGCTTGTCCGGCACGCCCGACACGGTGACCTTGGCCTCGCTCACGTCGTGGGTGATGGCCGAGACGATCGCCTGCTCCATCGACGGGTCCTCCTCGGTGATCCAGGTGCCCGGCTCCCAGGTGAAGGCCGAGCGCACGTGCAGCTTGACCCCCCAGCGGCGGGCGAACTCCACCGACCGCATCGCCGGCTTGGGGCAGCCGGTGGCGGTCATCTCCAGCATCTCGTCGAACGACACCCGGGTCATGCGGCGGGCCCCGGGCACCAGCCGGGGATCGCCGGTGAACACCCCCGGCACGTCGGTGTACAGCTCGCACGCGTCGCCCTCGAGGGCGTGGCACAGGGCGACGGCGGTGGTGTCGGAGCCGCCCCGGCCGAGGAAGGTGATGTCGTGGTCGGTGGACACGCCCTGGGCGCCGCCGACCACCGGCACCCGCCCGGCGTCGATGGCCTTGCGCAGCCGATCGGGCCGCAGCTCAACGATCTTGGCGTTGGTGTGGTTGGTGTCGGTGATGAAGCCCGCCTGGCTGCCGGTGAAGCTGTCGGCCGGCACGCCGATCGCGTGCAGCGCGATGCAGAGCAGCGCCATGGCCTTGCGCTCGCCGGCGGTGATGAGCATGTCCATCTCGCGGCCGGGCGCCACGTGGGACACGTCGCCCGCCAGGCGCAGCAGCTCGTCGGTCTCCTTGCCCATGGCGCTCACCACGACCACCGGGTCGTCGCCACGGCGCTGCGTGCGCGCCACGTGGTCTGCGACCTCGCGGATGCGGTCGGGATCGGCCACCGACGTCCCGCCGAACTTCTGGATCACGATGGACACGGCCGATGACGGTACCCGTGGTCGGGCGCACCCAACGAACGCCTTCCCCCTGAGGGGAGAAGTGGCACGGAGAAGGTTTGCCCGCCTACGCCTTGTATTGCGTGTCTAGCCGAGGTTCGAGGGGCTCTCGACGAGCGCCCCCCAACCCTCGAGCCGGCTGATGGCCTCCGCCACGTCGAGCTGCAGGAGGGCACAGATGGCCCGCAGGTCGTCGCGACGGATCGTCAGCACGCGGCCGTTGTAGTCGCCGCGCTCGATGATGATCGAGCGGACGAACCGCTGGACCGGCGCGGCCTCGGGCACCCGGTTGAGCGCCTCGAGGTCGAGCACGAGCTTGGGCGGACCCTCGCTCGCCGGGGTCTGCTCCCCGAGCAGCACCGACACGGGCACGTCGTAGAACTCGGCGAGCTCGTGGAGGCGCGGCAGGCTCAGCGTGCGGAAGCCCCGCTCGTAGGCCCCGATGGCAGAGGCGCTCCAGCGCCCGGCCGAATGGCGTTCGACGTCGTCCAGCGACATGTGCCGTGCCTTGCGGAGTGCACGTAGCCGCCGTCCGACCTCGATCGTCACGTTGGAGGCCGTGGTCTCTTCTTCTTGCATGTTCATCTGGTTCTCGCGTGATCGTTCGTCAACGGGAACCGCCTCGGGCGAGATTGTCCCACGTCCCGCTCCGAATCGTGCAGTCGGCAACCGGTTGGGTGGTCGTTTGGGCCGGTCGCGACTGCGGTCGGGCCGGGGGAGGTCGCTAGCCTGTCGCCCTCGTGGGCACCGAGAAACGAGAGCGTCAGAGACAGGCCAGACAGATCAAGACGGTGACCGAGCAGGCGGCCGCCCGGCGCGAACGGAAGAAGCGCACGGGCATCCGGCTGGGCATCGGGCTGGTGGTCGTGCTGGCGCTGGCGTTCGGCTACTCGGTGCTGACCGGAGACGACGACACCGACACCGAAACTGCCGACGTCACCACCACGACGGCCGCCGACGGCACGACCACGACGGCGCCGGGGGCGACCACGACGACGGTCCCCTACACCAACCCGGAGCTGGCGGCCGAGGTGCTGGCTCGCCAGCCGCCCGTACCGGCGAACGCGCCCGACGACATCGCTCCGGACGCGGTCGAGGCCGAGACGCTGATCGAGGGCGAGGGCGAGGGTGCCGCCGCCGGCGACACCGTCACCGTCCACTACGTGGGCGTGTTGGCCGACGGCACGCAGTTCGACGAGTCCTGGAGCCGCGGGCAGCCGTTCCCGGTGGAGGACCTCGGCCGGGCGGGCGTCATCGCCGGCTGGAACGAGGGCCTGATCGGCGCCAAGATCGGCGAGCGGCGCCGGTTGGAGATCGGATCGGACAAGGCCTACGGGCCCGAGGGCAATCCCCCCACGATCCCGGCCAACGCACCGTTGGCCTTCGAGATCGACGTCGTCGACATCACGCCTGCCACCGGCTGAGGGCCCGGGGCGCCGTCAGGTAGGCAGCGCTGCGAGGTCGGCCTCGTGGCCGTCGATCCAGACACCGACCTTGCCGGCACCGTCGGATCGCCAGGTCGCCGGGCCATCGTCGGCGATCTCCCGGATCAACGCCGTGCGCTCGTCCACCAGCGCCACCGGCACACCGGCCGGGGCGAGCTGGCGGGTGCGGTGCAGCTTGTCGTCGGACCAGGTGTCGGCCCGGGGGACCACGCTCAGCTGGCCCACCAGACCCAGTCCCACCGTGTAGGCGCCGCCGCGGGGATCGACCATCGGATCGCACAGCACCATGGCCCCGGCAGCCGTGCCGGCCACCACCGCCCCGTCGTGCCACGCCGCCACCAGGCCGTCCCACAGCGGGGTGTGCAGCAGCACCGACCGCAGGTGCATGGGCGATCCGTCCGCCAGGTAGACGAACCGGGCCGCGCGCACGGCGGCGACGTGGGCCTGGTCGTCGGCGCCGGCGCGGTCGGTGGCCATGACCGGACGGACGCTGGCGCCCAGCGTGGCGAACCACTCGGTCGCCGTCGCCACGGCGTGGTCGGGGTGCTCGTAGGCGGCGGCGGTGGGGAGGACCACCACCTCGTCCGTGTCGGCGGACGCCAGGACGTCGCGGTCGAAGTCGCAGCCGGCGGTCCAGGCGCCGCCGCCGACGAGGGCCAGGGGTCCGGTGGTCACCGCCAGGGACGGTAGCCACCTGCGCGTTCCGGTGACGCGATCCGTCGATTTCCAACGGATCGCGGTCACCAGAAGTCGTTGCCCGGCGGGGTGGACGGGACGAGCTGGCTTGGGCGGGACTGGTTACCGTTCGGTAGCCTCCGGCGATGGCCATCGAGAAGCTGGGCATCGTCGGATCGGGGATCATGGGATCGGGCATCGCCGAGATGGCCGCCCGCTCGGGTGTCACCGTGGTGCTGCGGTCACGCAAGCAGGAGACCGCCGACGCCATGGTGGCCGGCCTGGAGCGGTCGCTGGCCAAGCAGGTCGAGCGGGGCAAGCTGGACCAGGCCGCGGCCACGGCCGTGCGCGGGCGGGTCGGTGCCACCGCCGACCTGGAGGCGCTGGTCGACTGCGACCTGGTCGTCGAGTCGATCGTCGAGGACCTCGAGACCAAGAAGCAGCTGTTCGTCGAGCTCGACCGCCTCGTCAAGGACGGCGCCATCCTCGCCACCAACACGTCGACGCTGCCCGTGGTCGAGCTCGCGATCGAGACCAGCCGGCCCGAGCGCGTGTGCGGAATCCACTTCTTCAACCCGGCGCCGGCCATGAGCCTGGTGGAGATCGTCCGGACACTGGTGTCCAGCGACGAGACGATCGCCGACGCCAAGGCGTTCGCCGAGGCCTGCGGCAAGTCCCCCGTGGTGGTGGAGGACCGCGCCGGCTTCATCGTCAACGCGCTGCTGTTCCCGTACCTCAACAACGCCGTGCGCATGCTCGAGAACCGCACCGCCAGCCGCGACGACATCGACGCCGCCATGAAGGGCGGCTGCAACTTCCCGATGGGACCGCTGGCGTTGCTCGACCTGGTGGGGCTCGACACGTCGCTGGCGATCCTCGACGCCCTGTACGCGGAGTTCCGTGACCCCAACTACGCCGCCGTGCCGCTGCTGCGCCGCATGGTGGCGGCCGGCCACCTCGGCCGGAAGTCCGGCCGAGGCTTCTACGACTACTAGCGGAGGGGGGAGGGGGACCTCCCCCCTCCGGCTCCCCCACCTCTTTGGCGCCGCCTTCGGCGGCACTCATCTCCGGTCGCTCGACCGGCGGAGCCGGCTCGAGCGACGGCGGGGGGCTCCGGCAGGAGCCTCTGCCCCCCGCACCGCCCGCCGGTGGGACGCGCGATCGCGCGCGGCAAGAATCGGGGAGTGCGCGCGCTTCCCGACCAAGACAATGCAGCCGGTGTGCGCGATCAGCTGGTCGGCCTCGCGGGGTCGGCCCGCAAGGCGGGGCGGCGGGCCGTGGTCAGCGGCCGGTGGCTTGCCGACACCGTGGTGGACCTGGCGCCCCGGCTCCCGGTGCGCGACGCCGCCACGCTGTCGGCCCACTACGACGGGCTGGCCGGCGACGCCCTGGCGCGCGAACTGATCCGGTCGGCGGGGCGAGTGTCCGGGGCCATCGCCGCCACGACCGGGGGCGTCATCGCCGCTCAGGAGCTGACGCTCGCCGGGCTGGTGCTGGTCCCGTTCGAGCTCGCGGCCGAGACGGCGCTGGTGGTGGCCACCGAGGTGAAGCTGGTGGCCGAGCTGCACCACGTGGCCGGGCGGCGCCTGCCCGGCGGGCCCCACCAGCGGGCTGGCGCCGCGCTGATGGCGTGGATGTCCGGCCGGCCGGTGCCGCCCAACCCGGCGGCGGCGACGGTCCGGGGCGACGTCCTCGGCCGGGCCGGCCGCCAGCAGCTGCGGGAGGTGCTGCGCCGGCGCTTCACCCGCAACCTGTCCACCCTGGGGCCGATGCTGACGGGCGCGGCGGCCGCCGGCTACCTCAACCGCAAGGCCACGCTGGACGTCGGTGGCCGGATCGCACGCGACCTCGGACTGGCCGGGCGCGGGTGGTTCGGGGGCAACGGCTCCGAACCGTGATGCCCGTCGAACCGGCCCCGACGCCGTGGGCGTTCCCGCCGGTCGAAGATGCCGACGGCGACGGTCTCGTTGGCGTCGGCGCCGACCTGGAGCCGGGCACGATCCTGGCGGCGTACCGCCGGGGCCTGTTCCCCATGCCGGTGGGCCGGCGGGGCACGCTCGGCTGGTGGTCGCCGGATCCCCGGGCGGTCATCCCGCTCGACGGGCTGCACGTCAGCCGATCGTTGCGGCGCAGCCTGCGGCGGTTCGAGATCCGGGTGGACACGGCGTTCGAGCAGGTCATCGACGTCTGCGCCGATCCGGCCAGACCGCATGGGTGGATCAGCCCGGAGGTGCGGGCCGCGTACGTCCGGCTGCACGAGCTGGGTTGGGTCCACTCCGTCGAGGCCTGGGACTGCGACCGCGGGACCCTGGCCGGGGGCCTCTACGGCGTCGCCATCGGCGGGCTGTTCGCCGGCGAGTCGATGTTCCACCGCCGCCGCGACGCGTCCAAGGTGGCCCTGGTTGCGCTCGTCGACCTGCTGCGGGACGGCGAACGCAACGGCGTGCCGGGGTCTCGCGCCTACCGCCTCCTCGACGTCCAGTGGATGACGCCGCACCTCGCCCGGCTGGGCGCCGTCGAGGTCCCCCGGGTCGAGTACCTGGAGCTGGTGCACCGGGCGGTGGAGTGCCCACTGCCACGGGCCTTCGAGCGTTGATCGGCGGCGCGCCGGTTGTGACCGCGCGGTAAGTCGGGCGACGATGGGGTCATGAGCACGGCGCACCTGCCCGAGCCGGACCGCCCGTGGATGATGCGGACCTACTCCGGCCACTCGACGGCGCGGGCCAGCAACGCGCTCTACCGCAGCAACCTGGCCAAGGGGCAGACGGGCCTGTCCATCGCCTTCGACCTGCCCACGCAGACCGGCTACGACCCCGACGACCCGCTGGCGCGGGGCGAGGTCGGCAAGGTCGGCGTGCCGGTCGCCCACCTCGGCCACATGGGCGAGCTGCTCGACGGCATCCCCCCGGGCGAGATGAACACGTCGATGACGATCAACGCCACCGCCGCGTGGCTGCTCGGCCTCTACGTGGCCAACGCCGAGCGCCAGGGCGTGCCGTCCAAGGAGCTGCGGGGCACGACCCAGAACGACATCGTCAAGGAGTACCTGTCCCGCGGCACCTACATCTTCCCGCCGTTGCCGTCGCGCCGGCTGATCGTCGACATGGTGGCGTTCTGCTCAGAGTGGATCCCCCTGTGGAACCCGATGAACGTGTGCTCCTACCACCTGCAGGAGGCCGGGGCGACGCCGACGCAGGAGATCGCCTACAGCCTTGCCACCGCGGTGGGCGTGCTCGACGCCGTGCGGGAGTCGGGGCAGGTGCCGGATGACCGGTTCCCGGCCGTGTTCGCGTCGATCAGCTTCTTCGTCAACTCCGGCATCCGGTTCGTCGAGGAGACCTGCAAGATGCGGGCGTTCGGGCAGATGTGGGACCGGATCGGTCTCGAGCGCTACGGCGTCACCGATGCCAAGGCACGGCGCTTCCGCTACGGCGTGCAGGTCAACAGCCTGGGCCTCACCGAGGCGCAGCCCGAGAACAACGTGCAGCGCATCGTGCTGGAGATGCTGGGGGTGACGCTCAGCCGTGACGCCCGGGCCCGGTCGATCCAGCTGCCGGCGTGGAACGAGGCGCTGGGACTGCCCCGGCCGTGGGACCAGCAGTGGGCCCTGCGCATGCAGCAGGTGCTGGCCTACGAGACCGACCTGCTCGAGTACCCCGACCTGTTCGAGGGGTCGAAGGTGGTCGAGGCGCGGACCGCGGAGCTGGTGGAGTCCGCCGGCGCCGAGCTCGACGACGTGCTGTCGCTGGGCGGTGCGTTCGAGGCCATCGACGAGCTCAAGGGCCGGCTGGTTCGCAGCCACGCCGAGCGGCTGCGGCGCATCGAGGACGGCGAGCTGACCGTCGTGGGCGTCAACCGCTTCACCGAGACGGAGCCGTCGGCGCTGGCCGGTGATGGTAGTGCGCTGTCGGGGGCGATCCTCAAGGTCGATCCGGCGCTGAAGGCGCAGACCATCGCCGAGGTGCAGGCGTGGCGGTCGGAGCGGGACAGCGACGCCGTCAAGCGGTCGCTCGACCAGCTCCGCCGTGCCGCCGAGTCGGGCGACAACATCATGCCGGCCACCATCGACCTGGCCCACGCCGGGGGGACCACGGGCGAGTGGGCGGGCGCGCTGCGGGAGGTGTTCGGCGAGTACCGGGCGCCTACGGGTGTGGCCGCCGCCGTGGGTGCGGGCGGGGGCTCGGAGGGCCTGCGGGCCATCGCCGAGCGGGTCAAGGCCCTGCCCGGCGGTCCGCCACGGCTGCTGGTGGCCAAGCCCGGGCTCGACGGCCACTCCAGCGGCGCCGAGCAGATCGCCGTGGCGGCGCGGGACGCCGGCCTGGAGGTGATCTACCAGGGCATCCGCCTCACCCCGGAGCAGATCGCGGCGGTGGCGGTCGAGGAGGACGTCGACATCATCGGGCTGTCGATCCTCTCCGGCTCCCACCTGGAGCTGGTGCCGGCGGTCGTGCGCCTGGTGCGGGCGGGCGGGGTGGAGGCGCCGATCGTGGCCGGGGGGATCATCCCCGAGGACGACCGCCAGCCGGTGCTCGACGCCGGCGTCGCCGCCGTCTACACCCCCAAGGACTTCGAGCTGGTCCGTATCATGAACGACGTCGTCGACTTGGCGGTGGGTCATCGGGGCACCTGAGCCGCCGGTGCACTCGTTCCGGCGGTGATTCCTTGCGGTGCTCGGGCAAAATCACCGCCGGTTCGTCGATAACGGCCCGTCAAATCGGGCGGGCACGCGTAATGGTCGCGTGAAGGCGTTCGTCCGGCGGCGCGCCACCAGGTAGGCCGGACGCATGGAGATCCAGACGGAGCGGCAGATGCCCTACGAACGAGTCGACGCCGACCATCTCGTCAGCGCCGCCCTGGTGACCGGGCTGATCGGGCTGGGGCTGGTGCGGGTCCCGACGCCGATCGCGGTGCCTGTCCTCGTGGCCCTCGCGTTCGTGTCCGGCCGCCTCGGCGGGCGGGACGCCGGCCTCGGGTCGGTGGCGGTCGGCTGCCTGATGTACGGCTACGCGATCACCGAGCCCCACTTCGTGTGGGAGATCGAGAGCGGCCGCGATGAGATCCTGCTCGTCGTGCTGTTCGTGGCGTCGCTGATGGCGTCGGAGATCGGCACCCGCCTGCACGGCCGCCGGGTCCTCATCAGTCGTCGTTGACGATGGTTCCGGTGGCCAGCGGGTCGTCGTGGCGGACGCCGCCGGTCGCGACGGCGATCACCCCGAAGGTCTCGTCCGGCTCCGGTCGGCGGTCGCCCCGCACCGGGACGCCGAGGTCGATGGCGGTCTCGCCCGCGGCCAGGGTGTCGCACCGCAGGTCCGCGTCGAAGTCCTGGCCGAGGCGCGCGGTCATCGAGAACGGCAGCAGGCAGACGGTGATGTCGTGGCCCAGTGGCCGGCTGAACGCCACCGTGAACACGGCGTCGCGGCGGCCGCTGTCGCCCTCGACCACCGACGTGTCGGCCACGGTCAAGCTCGCCCGGCTGGAGAACCGGGCCACCTGCGGGTCGTGGTCGCTCAGGCCGCGGGCGCCGTCGCCCGGGTGGTCCGCGGGCCAGCCGGCGTTGACGTGCGCCGCCCGCACCTGCACCAGGTCGCCGTGCAGGGCCTCGTTGACGAACAGCTGGTCGAGGGTCTGCGCCTGGCCCTGGAACGTGTAGGAGTAGGCGGCGCTCGGCACGTCTGCCACCAGGTCGTCCCACAGGTTGGCGAGGCCCGCCTCGTACAGCGGCGCCAGCTGATCCGAGGGGAAGAGCGGGTCGCCCGGCGCGAACGGGTCGTCGGGCCGCGGGAACACGTTGAGGTCGCCGCCCACGACGATGCGGGCGTCGGGATCGGCGGCGGCGATCGCACCGGCGATGGCGGCGGCGTAGGCGGCCTGCTCGGTGCGCTGGCCGACCCGGGCGTCGGGCGTGGAGGAGAAGTGGTTGCTGACGGCCCACAGGTCGTAGGTGTCCGTCGAGCCGGGCTCTGCCGCCACGTGGAAGTGCGCCACCTGCGGCGCCCGGGTGTAGACGTTGTCGCCGTCCACGCCGGTCGAGGTGTCGACGTCGGCGGGCAGGTCGGCGTTGAGGGTCTTGGGGTTGGAGACGTCGGCGTTGGACGGCAGCCCGGGCGCCCGGTACTCGACCGCCGGTGCCGATCCCAGTACCGGGTCGTCGGCGCTGGGCTCGGCCAGGGACAGGCGGTCGGTCCGGTAGAGCACGGCCGACACGATCCCCCGATCGTCGGCGCCGTCGCGGTCGTAGGCGGCGTCGTAGGTGCCGCCCCCGGCGGCGCCGATGGCCAGCGCCAGCTCCTGGAGCGTGTCGGGCTTGCCGTCGCCGTCGGCCCCCCCGCCGCAGGTGAGCGCCCCGCCGGTGACGTGGCAGATGTCCTGGTCCTCGGCCTCCTGGGTGAGCAGCAGGTCGGGTGAGTGCAGGTCGTCGGTGACCTGCGTGGCGATGTCGGTCAGGCGCTGCCGGTAGACGGCGTCGCTGGCGGGCACGTAGTCGAACGGCGGATCGACCCCCGGGCACCCGGGGTTACCCACGAAGTCGCAGCCGTCGGTCGGATCGTCCCGGAAGTCGTAGAGGTTCTCGAGGTTGTACGTCGAGATCGCCACCTCGTTGCGCCGATCGGAGGGGGCGGGGGGCGCGTTCTCGGAAGGATCGGCCCCGGGCGCGAACGCCGCCGATTCGACCTGGATGCCGTACTTCTCGAACGAGAAGTAGAGGCCGCCGACGGCATCGTCGGTCAGCGTGTCGAAGACCCGCGCGGGCGGCAGCAGCGTGGTGGAGTCACCGCTGGTGGCTTTGACGCCCAGGCTCGCGATCATGATGCGGTTGCCGTTGCCGTCGTCGAACAGCGGCTCGGGCTGGTTGTCGAGCGGGTGCGGGTCGCGGAACACGCGGCGGGCGTAGGGATCCGTGCGGGCGGCCAGCGGGTCGTCGGGGCGGATCAGCCATACCTCGCTGTCGGCGGTCGACGGGAACACGTCGCGGCCGCTGGTGGCGATGCTGCCGGCGGGGACCCGGATGCGCATGCCCTCGAGCCGCTCCCAGTAGCGGTTGGCGTCGGCCAGATCGGTGGGTGGCGCCGCCTCGGTGACCACGACGTCGGCGTCGGGATCGAGCCCTGTGGCGGACACGCCGACGAGCCGGGGGCTGGTCAGCTCGGTCAGGGCGAAGAACTCGGTGACGTTGGCCCGCAGCAGCAGCTCGTCGCCGATCTGGGGGAGGTAGGCGGGACCGCCGTCGGCCCGCAGCAACGTGGTGAAGCCACCGAGGAACACGAACACGCCGTCCGAGGTGGTGGGGTCGGCGTCGGCGGTGGCAGGCGTGTTCTGCAGGAAGAATCCGTTCTGCAGGGAGCCGGACTGGCTGCGGGCCAGGGTCTTCTGGGTCACGACGCCCCGGACCACGACCTGCTGGCCCTCGAGCGGTGACTCGAACGTGGCGCCGTCGGTGGTGTCGGTGACCGTGCCCTGCACCTCGCCGATGGGTCGGACGGCCTGGACGCCGACCGTCAGCGTGCACGTCGCTGTCTGCGGCGTGCCGTCGTCGTTGGTGGCGGTGACCGTGACGGCGTAGGAGCCCGCCGGGACGTCGGCGCTCACGGTGACCGTGGCCTGGGCGGTGCCGCCCGGCGCGGCGGCGGGCGTGAACGCAGTGCGCTCGATGGCGCCGGTGGCCGGCGTGGGGCTCACGCCGGCGATGGCGATGTCCACGACCGTGCCGTCGGCGTCCGTGGCCGTGATCACCCGACTGACGGCGGTGCCGGCCACCGTGGACAGCGGACCGCCGCAGGCGACGGTCACCGGTTGGTTGCCGCCGCCCCCGGTGAACGTGTGGGCGCCGATGCCGTCCAGCGTGTTGACGGGGAAGCCCTCCCACTCGGCGGCCGGGTCGAAGGCGTCGGCGCCGCTGGTGTCGCCGGCGTCGATGTCGGAGCGGCGCCGGATCGTGTTGTCGGCGGTGCTGGTCGCGCCCGTGCCCCACTCGGTGCCGGGATCGAAGCCGATCTGGCCGATGACGTCGACCAGGGCGCCGCCCTTGCGCAGCGCCACGGCGTCGTCGCCGTTCCAGTTGGCGACCGCGGGGGCGAGCAGGTCGGCCTGTGCCACGAGGGCGGGGTCGGCGTCGGCCCGCGACACGACGAACACGTCGCCGTCTGCCACGCTGCCGGTGAGGGTGACGGTCTGGCTGGGGGCGGCGGCGCCGTTGCTGTACAGCTCCAGCGTGTAGCCGCCGGTGCCGAGGTCGACGGCCGCCCCCGTGCCGTTGAAGATCTCGACCGCCTTGTTGAACCCCGATCCCTCGACGTACTCCGAGAAGAACAGGTCGACGGGCGTGGCCGCGCCGGCCGGCTGGCCGAGTCCGACCGCCGCAACCGGCGCGGCCAGAAGGGC
>DASQUK010000312.1:0-30361 GCA_035641315.1 Acidimicrobiales bacterium
GTTGGTGAGCCGCATTGAGTCCCCCCTGGGTGAGCGTCGCAGCCATGGCGTGCCAGAGGCCGCGATGGGTCGATGCCATCGGTGCCGCCCCCGTCAGGGTGGCCGACCACCGAAGGTGTCTGCGAGCCCATTGAACTCAAGAGATCCGGCTTCGGGCCGTGGAGCATGTGTCCGGTCTCCGGCCGCCACGCCGGAACGTCACCGACGAGCGTGAGCTGCGCGGCCATGTCGCCCGCGTGCTGCGGGTTGGCAATACCGTCGACCGCGGTCTGACCGCTGCAACGAGCTGCCGCCGCTGTCCTTCGACCCGTGCGGCCTGGTCGAACCCGAAGTTCAGAGACCAGGACCAGGGGTTGACGCAGCAACTGGCGCGAGCATTGGGGCCTCAGGCAAGGACGGCGAGTCGCACAGAACCGCTCCCCCGATCTCATCCAACGACCGCACAGAAGGCCGGACCAGAACGACGCCGGCTCGAGCCCGACACCCTCGGCTATCGGCGCGTCCGCGATAGTCGGCAGGTCTTCGGTGTGCACACAGATCGACCGCTCCGGCGCGTGCAACCGGAGTTGACCTTGAGGTGGCGACGCCACGCTCCGCGAAATAGTCGGAAGCGCAGCGACATCATGGATAGGGGGCCTATCGCGGCGTCGTTCCGCGGCGGAGCGCAGGCTCCGGTCCGCCGGGTTCGGGTCCGTCGTTGGGCGCGTTGTCAACCCGGTTGTATAGGGCAGGCTGGTAGGCACCGGCCATGACTTCAGCGGAGCCTGAACGTGAACGGTTGCGGCTGACCTTCGACCGCGCAAGCGCCCTCTACCACCGGACGCGACCGAAGTAGCCGGATCAGCTGATCGAGCATTGGCTCCGGGCGACCCGGCTGGGGCCTCGCGGGCCACGCTTTCCACTCGCACAGCGGTCATCTCGCATCACATGCATGACAGATCGACATGGGGCATCGCACCGAGGTGCCGCGTTGGGTCGGCCCCGGTTCAGCCGCCGGCGACGAAGGCGACGACGACGTACGCGGCGTGGCGGTCGAAGTTCTGGCGTCGCCGGTCGTAGATCGTCGTAGTGCGGGGATCGGCATGACGGGCCGCGATCTGCACGTCCCTGAGCGGGACGCCGGCATCGAGGGCCGCCATGATGAACGCGGCTCGCAGCACGTGCGGGTGGACAGCGCCGAGCCCGGCGCGCTGTCCGACCGCGCGGGCCCAGCGATGCGCGGTTCGCCGGTCAAGGCGTTGACCGTCACGGCGCCGCAGGATCGGTCCCTCGTGGCGCTCACCGACCGCCAGGTCGATCGTCCGGGCGGTCCGGGGGACGAGCGGTACGGTGGCCGGTTTGTTGCCCTTGCCCACGATCCGCAGGGTGCGGTGGCCGCGCTCAAAGGCGAGGTCCTCGATGTTGGTGGCACAGGCCTCGCTGACACGGAGCCCGTTCAAGCCGAGCAGCACGGCGAGCGCGGCGTGGTCACGGTCGTACTGCTCGGCGGTGAAGAGGAACACGCCAAGCTCAGAGCGATCCAGACCGCGAGCGGCCGAGGGATGGACCTGCGGTCGGCGGACGTACCGGGCGGGGTTCGAGCGGATGCGTCCGTCGATGTGCGCAAACCGGTAGAACCCACAGACCGTCGACAGGCGACGGTCGATCGTTGACGCGGCGAGCCCGCGGTCCTCCATCCAGGCGCGGAATAGCTCGATGTGCGCACGGCTCGCCTCGAGCACGGCGATGCCGTGGTCGGCGGCCCACTGGAAGAAGCCGCGCCGGTCGTGACGGTACGCATCGAGCGTTCGGCCGCTGTAGCGGGCAAGGAACGAAACCGCAGCAAGCTGCGCCTCATCGAACTCGAACCCGGCCCCGGGCTCCCGGATCGTCGTCGCTGCCGACTCGATGGTGGTCATGGCTAGTCCTCCTTGTCATGGGGAGACCAGCCAACCTGCTGCCCTCAGCCGGCCTTCAAACCGATCCCGGCAACATTTGCGCGTCGCGAGAGACAGGTCGGTGTTCTATGCCGCGGGGGTGAGGTAGTGGGTGGGGTATCGGTCGTCGTGGATGGCCAGGGCGGCGGCCATGACGCGTTGGCCGTAGGCGGTGACCCGGTAGAGGAGAGCGCGGGGGACTTTGGCGATGAGGCCGTGACCGCGGAGCTTGACGATGAGCCGTGAGACGCGTTGACCGCCACGGGGTGGTTCATGCGTGGTTCCATGTAGGTCCTTTCGTCGTGGCCGGTGCCGTATTGTCCGAGTTCCTCACGGGCCTTGGTCACACCGGCAATCTCTGTCTTGGTTCGTTGCCTCGCTGACGGATCGCGACGGAAGGATGTGACAGATGGGCGCGACGACCCTGCTGGCAGAGCGCTTCGAGCAGCATCGGACCCACCTCAAAGCGGTCGCCTACCGGCTCCTGGGCTCGCTCGCGGAGGCCGACGACGCCGTCCAGCAGGCCTGGCTGCGGCTGGACCGCACCGACCCGGACGAAGTCGAGAACCTGGGCCGATGGCTCACCACCGTGGTCTCTCGCATCTGCCTCGACATGCTGCGCTCCCGCAGCGCCCGGCCGGAGGAGGCGCTCGACACGCACCTGCCCGACCCGATCGTGACCGGGCCCGGCGGACTCGGCCCCGAAGACCAGGTGGTGCTGACCGAGTCGGTGGGCCTGGCCCTCCAGGTCGTGCTGGACCGGCTCAAGCCAGCCGAGCGGCTCGCCTTCGTGCTGCACGACATGTTCGCCGTGCCCTTCGAGGACGTAGCCACCCTGGCCGGCCGGATCCCCGAGTCGGTGCGTCAGCTCGCCAGCCGGGCGCGGCGCCGGGTGGCCCACGAGGGACCCTCCCCTGACGGCGACCTCGACCAGCAGCGGCAGGCCGTAGACGCGTTCTTCGCCGCCACCCGGGCCGGCGACTTCGACGCGCTCGTGGCGGTGCTCGACCCCGACGTAGTGCTGCAGGCCGACGGCGGCGAGAGCCGACCGAAGGTCTCGGCGCTCGTGCAGGGCGCGGCCACCATCGCCAAGCAGGCCCTCATGTTCCGGGCACTCGCCGCCGAGCTGCACCCGGTGCTCGTCAACGGCGCCCCCGGCGCCCTCGTCACTCGCGACGGCCAGCCCCTCACGCTGTTCGCCTTCACCGTCCGCGACGACCACATCGTCCGCATCGACCTGCTCGGCGACCCCGTCCGCCTCGCCGCCATCCCCCTGGCCACTCCCTAGCTCGACGAAACGTCCGACACCCGGCGTTCGGGGACGCTCCTCGGGGACGCTCCTCGGCCGCTGATCTGTGCGGCTCCGCTGGCGTGCGCAGCGAGCGCGTACCGGGCAATATGCGCTCGTGTCGGAGAGCGGTATCGGCTGGCCGGTTTATGAACGGCTCGCCCGGGCTGACCCGTCGAGGCTGACGACACCGGAGCGTATGTTGGTCGCCTTCGGCGGCGTCCGAGAGGCGGTCAACAACGGCGGTTTCGACCAATACTTCTTCAACTCCGCTGGCGACCTTGCCATGGAAGCCGTTGAAGCCTCAGTGAGGGCGGGCGAACTTGAGCTGGCGGATCTTCTCAGGCGGGCGCTGGCAGTGCTCGGTGATGGCGTCTACTCGAACGACCGCGATGCTCGTCAGAGAGCTTTCGTTGGTGTGATTGACCCCGAAGCGTTCCAGGGCCTTGACGAGGAGTTCTTCCGCTTGGAGGAGCGACGGAACCTGGACGCAGCCATGGACCTTCTCGCGGGCGGCACCTAGCTGCCGATCTCGCGCCGCGTCGTTCTGTGTCGGGGACTGAGCGAGCGGCGGCCGCTCGCAGCGGGCAATCGGTGCGCGTTTGGTCCCCACCTACCCAGCGTTCGGGACGTCGACATGTTGGGTGATAGGCGGAGGTGTTCTCGCCGACGGATCAAGTCGCTCGCCTGGCGAGTTCGTATGCGAACGTCAGGTCCTGCTCGAAGACATCATCGTGGCCGCAGGCCAGTAGCTGCCTTCGAAGGTCAGTCTCGAAGGCATCGAGATGATCCTCGAGAACGGCCCGGTTCAGATCCGACGTGGAGTAGACGAACCCGATGAGCGACTCGCCGTTCCATCGCTCAACGACCGAAAACTCAAACAGCCCTTCGTACGAGAGTCCCGCTCGCCGCAGCACCTGCTCGTGGGGATCTCGATCCATGGCTTGTTCCCACCCCTGTGGCACTCGGTCGCGGGCGCCGACTGCGTCCCTCCACCGCTCGAGTGTGTCGTGCAGGACACGCTGCCATCGCTGATCGCCCCGCCAGGGTGTCCCGCTCCACAGGAGCGCAACACAGCCGCGTTCGGAAAGGTGGCGCACCAAGCGCCTCGCAACGGCATCGCGATCGAGCCGATGAAACGCGTTCCCGATAGCGACGAGGTCGAAGGCCCCCTCAAGCGGCACGTCCTCAGCCGCCGCAGCAGTCCATTGGATGTTCGCAACTCCGAGACGCTGCGCTTTGCGCTTGCCGAACTCGACCGACTCTGCTTCTTGATCAACAGCGCACACATCGGCGAAATCCGCCGCCAAGGAGAACGCGACCTGGCCAGTGCCACGGGCAAGGTCGAGCAGCCTCGCTGCGTCGCCTAGACGGACGCGGGCTCGCAGATCGTCGAGCAGCCTCGCCGGGTAGGACGGCCGAAACCGGTAGTAGTACTCCGCAGTGCCCTTGTACAGGTCCTTGCGGTACCGGAGCTCGGCGGCCACCCCAAGATCGTCGCACGCCCAAACCCTCTCCGCCGCCAGCCTGTCACGCCTGCCTTTCCGCGAAATCCCGATCGGAGACGGAGGACGCGCCGTATCTGCCGAACTCGCGCCGCGTCGTTCTGTGCAGAGGATCAGCCAGGCGAGGGGTGCGCGGTTCGGGCACTCTGGCGCTGCTCCGGGACGCAGAACCGACCAGTGCGTCGCGTCCTCCTCAGGCGACGCAGCTGCCTCGGTCGGACCACACCATACCCATACTTCGAACCTATGTATGGCGTATCCACTTGGCTCCAGTGACCCAACATGTTGTGGGGTGGTGGATTCGGCGAGACGAAGGCTGATGTCGCTTACCCTCTCGCTATGGCTGGGGACCCTGGCGGGATCAGCGATGTCACCGCAGATGGGAGTCCCGTCGCCGTCTACCTGGCGCTACCAGCCGGAGACGAGCCTCAGCTGATTCACGATGCGGTCGGTCCTGGCGCCTCGATCCTGGAGCTCGGTTGCGGCGCAGGCCGCGTCACGCGGCCGCTCGCCGCCATGGGTCACCCGATGGTGGCGGTAGACAACTCTCCAGCCATGCTCGAACACGTGACCGTGGCCGAGATCGTCTGCGCAGACATAACCCAACTGGATCTCGGGCGCGTCTTCGACGCAGTCCTCGTCGCTAGCCATTTGGTCAACCACGGAGACCGAAGCTGGGCGCGTGCGCTGCTCGCCACCGGTCGACGGCATGTCGGCAACGACGGTGTCGTGCTAGCAGAGCGATGGAACCCCGCGTGGATGGCGAGCGTGACCGTGACGCACCGCTACCGCGAGGGCGGCCCCGTCAGCGCGAGCTTCCGGGTGATCGACCGGCGCGGCCGCGAGTTGGATGCCGAAGTGACCTACCGACTGGGTGAGCGGTCCTGGACAACCGGGCCGTTTACGGCCGCGGTGGTGGACGACGATGAACTCGCCCAGTACGCCGCGGCGAGCGACCTCGTGCTCGACGGTTGGTTGGACGGGGACCGCACCTGGGCGCGGCTACACCCCGCCAGCTAGCGAATTAAGAACTTAAAGCGCCGTCTCCAGGTCCGACAGAATGCCTTCGGCACCGGATCCGAAAGATCGGCTGGTCCACGTCGCCCTCCAGTCAGGTGACCCACCAGGAGCGCGATCAAGTCTCCCAGATCCGTGGCGCGGTCCAAGCGCAGAACTGATGCCGATCTGGCGTCGCGGCGTTCCGTATCGGGGATCGGGCGGGCAGCGGACGCTCGCAGCGAGCAATCTGTACCGGTAGCCGAGATGCGGGGTGCTCCATCTTGGCGGCGCGGACTGGGGCCCCAATCGAGCTCGGGACCGTTCGATGCGGGCTAGCGGCCGCTGTGGGGTGGTGTGATGCTTTGGGGCTCACCCACACGCGCAACGTCAAGCTCGACCACAAGTTCGGGATCGTCCGGCGCGGATCTGACGATGATGCGGGCGATGTTGCGGTTCTCGTCGAGGGTGAGCAACACGTTCGCGCCAGCCAGTAGTTCGCCGTAGACGTCACGCGGGTCAGTCGCCGTGGGCACCGTGGCTCGTATGACACACCGCCCGGCGGCGTCAGGCGCCTCCTCCCGGGGGCCCCTCGCCGTCAGGACGACATGGAGCACACCGGTCGGCCCCAGCACTATCGGACTGGCCAACGTGCGGAACGCCCACGGGCCGGCGTCGAGACCCGCGACCGTGGATGCGCTGCGGGTCCACAAGCTGGGGCCCGACGTCACGGTCTCCACGGCCCGCCCAGTTGCATCGACGGCAATGTCACGGGTGAGAGCACGCTCGAAGACCACGGCACCCTCGACAGTTGCCTCGCCTGCCGTCCACACACTCAGCCGGAACGAAGTCGGCTCGGCGGCGTGCACCGCGCCCCGGCAGGCGAACGAGCCAGCCTGTAGCAGCCGATTCCCAGCCTCGAAGAAGGCGACACGAGCGGCCCGCTCCCTGTCCCCGGCGATGCCGCAATAGGGTTCACCGCCGCCGTCATCTCCCTCGCCATTGCTTTGCCCACCACAGCAGACCGCCGGCTAGCAGCCCCACCAAGGCGAACGCCCCCACCCGCCGAGACCCGCGCCCAGGCCCACGCACGACCCTGCTCGCCGAGGACCACTGGCCCGGAGCGACATCTGCCGCTTCCGTTCGGCCTCCCACCGTCGTGACCTTGGACTCGATGTGAATCGGGGGCTCATCGCCCACGCGCCAAGTGTCCCATGGGTCCACCGCCCGCGCACCCACCCGCCCAGATCTGCCGTTCAGCTCGGGGTGACGAACGGCCCCATGCCGCGACCACACACCCGGGTCATCCACGACGGCCCCACAGCGCTGGACAGCCACGTGTGGTCGCGCTGAGCGACGCCGCCGCCATCGCGGCGACCGCGGCTGTCCACGGTCACGGTGTGGTGCACCCGAGGTCTTCCATGTCCCGCTCGAGGTCGGCCTCCTCTTCGGAGCCGGCGGGCGCGTCGAGCCATTCGTCGAGGAGTCGGTCGCACTCGGCGGAGTCAACGTCGATGTCAATGTTGATGTCGTCGTCGATGTCGTCGTCGTCTGCCGCGACCAGCAGACCGATGACGACACCGACAAGCGCGACGCCGATGCCGCCGAGGATCGTGCCGGCGATTGCCATGCCGCGGCCCTGCTGCCAGCGCTGGGAGCGTTTGATCTCGCGGAGGGCGGTGATCCCGAAGATCAGGGCGAGGACCGAACCGAACCCCCAGACCCACGCAACGCCGAGCACGAGACTGGCGACCGCGAAGCCGTTCCAGGGACGGCGGGCTGGTGGTTGCCAGGCGGGTTCTGGTCCTGCGTAGCCCGAGGGTGGCGCCGGCTGCGGCCACGGGCCCTGCGGCGGCTGTTCGGGGGCGCTCATCGCAGCGCCTCGGTCCGGTCGAGGGCCGCGACGCGGCCCGTCTTGGTCAATCTTTCCACGGGGTCCTCGTCCTGGTCTGTCCGCTGATTTGCGGTTGCCGAGCCCTCGCCGCCACCTCGAGGGGCTCGAGATCGTGTGTGGTGACACCGGCGTCGTCAAGGACGCGTTGGGCGGTCGTGCCCCTACCCGCCTCCAGGATGGTGAGGAGGAGCGTGACGGACGTCGCCGGCTGCGGTGCTGCGAGGCTCGTGCTCCACCCGAGGCATCGCTGCAGGTCGTCCGCGACCGACACTCCTCCCATTTGGATAGGTGACTTGAACTTCATCATGCCTTCCCGAACCGAGAATCGAAGACCGCCAGGCCCCTTGTCCCAGCGGGCGTTTCCGCCCGGACCATGGGGTCATCGTTGCACCAAGTCGCCGCAACGTACACGCCCAGATCTGCCGATCTCGCGCGTCGTCGTTCTGTGCTCGCCATCGGCACGGCAGGGTGCGCTCGGTTCGGGCAATATGGCGCGAGGACCTGAATGAGCCCCGATAGGGGCCCGCGCTTCGCCGTCAGGGGCGCCTGTCCCCTCGCGGGATCGGTATTCGTGCCGTCGCTGCCGTGACCCTGGGCCTGGTGGTCGAGGCTTGTGATTGGCTTGTTGTCACGTCAGCTCGACTAACCATCAGGCGTGACATCTGTATCGTAGGTGTAGCCGTGGCCGTGGCCGTCCTGGGCGGTGTCTTGCTCTTCCTGGCCACCCGTGATGAGGGGTACCTAGGTAACTTGAAGGGCGGTGGCATGATGGCGACGGCGCTGTCGTTCCTGACGGCACGGATCGGGGAAAGGACTTCGCTCTTGGGTCCGCGTGGTTCAAGGCCCGCAGCATTGCGACTGGGAGTCCGTGACGTCCCTGCAGGTCGCTTGGCCTCCGGGATCCGTCGCGATGTTCGGTGAGCATCCTCAGGGCGAGCTTCGTGATTTCGTCCGAGATCTCGATCACGTTCTTGGTGAATGGGAGGGTCTCAGCGGGGAGTTTGGGCGCCGCGTCGTGCCGCCGGGTGATGTCGAACCGACAGGTCTTCATGGCGACCGGGTCGAGCTGTGGATCGCCGCGTCGGACGAGGATGCCGCATACCTGCGCCGCTCAAACGGCACGTTCGAGAGGTGGCCACGAGCCGAGGGCGTAGGGTGCGAGTGACTTGCCACGCCTCCACACCGCTCCGAGCGACGGGCGCGGTGGCCGCATCGAGGTGCCGGTCGGCCGCAGCTCGACCTGATCCGCATGCGCACGTCCGCGCCATATCTGCCGAGCTCGCGCCCCGACGTTCTGTGCTCGCCGCCTGGCACGCGCTCCACGCTCGGGCCGGGCATCATGCGCTCGTGAGTTGGCGGTGGCTGATCGATGTCCGCGGCCAGACCAGGAGGCGAAGATCGATTGGTGGCGTCTCTGCGTTGTCCTGATTCCCGGTCGCCGAGGAGGTCGCGCTGGGACCCGGCGGCGGGCGTTGTCCAGGGCCCGCTTGGCCGGGGCCATAACGTGGAAGGGGTCCACCACCAGCTCGGCGTGGTCGAGCCGAGTCTCGTTAGCCGGCCGGGGCGTTGATGATCTCGTTGCCCCTTGCTTCGGCCTCGGTTAGGAGGTTGCCGCCGTTACCCTGGGCAGCGAAGCCACAGTCGAGCGCGTTTGCCTGGGTTTGCTCCTCGGGTGTGCCCGCTACGACGCCGCCGCTTTGGTCGCTGACGCTGGCGGCGGTATCGAAGCATTTCGCGCCCTCGTCATACCGCGCGCAGGCCTCCGCGACGAGCGCGTAAACCGGCTGCAGGCGTTCAGTGGGTGAGCCGATGCGAGCCAGCTCACGACTGCATTCGCCAAGCGCGCGTCCGAGCGAGACCATTGCCGCCTGGGTGACATTGATTTCTGACGCCAGAAACGGCTTGTCGATCTTCGCGTGCAAGTTCGTGATCGCGTCGAGCCAGGCGAGCTCGCCGAGTTCGACGTAGTTCTCAGGCGCGGTGATCTGGAAGTCGACGCCGTACTCGCTGAAGTCGATCCGGCCCTCATTGGCCCCCTTCAACTCCCCGCGTATCGGGTACGCCGGGCCCGTATTCGCGACGTAGAGCCCCGACCCATCCTGCGTGCTGATGACCACAACCCGCCTGCCGTCGAGTTCCGCCTGTTCGACCTCCGTTTCCAACGGGCTCTCGTTCATCATCAGCTGCTGCGCGAAGGAATCCAACGAGAACCCCTCCAATCGGGATGCCTCCTGCGGGGCAAGCTTGAGCCAGCGATCCGCGCCAAGATCGTGCATCTCCGGCGGTATACCCAGACTCTCCAGCGCCGCTTCATCGGCCTTGACGTAGGTGACTTCGCCGACCCTGGTGATCTCGACGTCTGCGGCTTCCAACGTGATGGTTCCACTGCTCGACCCGTTCTGGATCCGCAGATCGACCTGCGCCGGCGTGCCGTCAACGATGCTGGTCCCCATGACGTGGACGCCCTTCGCACCCTTGATCGCGGCGACAGCCTCGTCCTGGATCTGGGCCGGGGACTTGTCCTCCAGGCCATTGGTTGACGTGCCGCCGCCACAACCGGTCAGGACAAGCGTGACGAGTGCCGCCACGGCGACGATGCGAGCATTTCGCTTCATAGCGCCCCCCGATGTGCTTTACCAGCGTATCCGTTTCCGTCACCATCGAGGCGAAGCCAGGAGCCAGGACAAGCCGTCACCGGTGCCATCCGAAGCGCCGCCAACCTCTCGAGGCCTGGGCGCTCGCCGGGCTCACCATCGCCCTATTCGATCCGGCGGGCAGCGACCGCTCGTAGCGACTGGGCAATCTGAGCCGATGAGGTTCGCCGCGTTGCTCGCCGTCCTGGCGCTGGCGCCGTGCGGCGATGCATCCAAGACGGCGCGCCCGGGCGCAACGCCGAGGAGTATGGTGAAAGCTGCTGGTGGTCGCTACTGCTGGTGGCCGGCTCAATCATCGTCGTGCTCCTGGGCGCCTGGCGGGTTCGTCGATACCAGCCCGATATCGACGACAAGCTCGGACGCCAGAACCGCACCCGCCGCCCTTCCACCCGCCGCCCTTCCACGATCGAGCTGCTCCTCACTGAACCGTCACCGAGCCGCCGACAGACGATCATCCTGACGCTGGTTGACGGGGCCAAGACCAGGAGCGAACTCGACCTCATCGGCGCCGGACCGCTGGCGGCCCTTCCCGTCTGGGAGGAATGGTGGTCGTCATGGATCAGAGAGCACGAGCGCCAGTCACCGAAGTTTCGGCGTGCGTTGGCCAACTGCCGGGACTGGCCGTCGTTCGACGACGTTTCGCCCGGTGTAGGAGACAGAAGCCCGCACAGATCTGCCGATCTGCTCTGCGGTGGTCAGCACAGAACACTGCTACAGAACGACGTCACCCGGGCGGCCGTGCGGTCGCATCGAACGGCGCTTCCGCGCCACAGTGCTCAGATCGAGGAGTGGTTGAGCGAGGAGTCGTCGCCGATACGTGAGGTCGAGCTCATCCAACAGCGGCTCGACATCGACGCTCAGCTCGCCCAGATCGACCAGGCCCAGCGACTGGCCGAGTTGGAGAAGGCGTTCGTGGAGGTGGCTGCCTCGTGGACGAAGCGGAGCGGAATCACTGCGGCGGCGCTGCGCGAGGTAGGTGTGCCGGCGAGTGTGCTGAGGCGGGCTGGCCTTCTGTGAGAGCCTGCCGCCCCTCGGGCTACGGGTCGGCGGTCGTGCTGAGAAGCCCGCCTGGTTGAGGGGACTGGCGCCTCATGAGCTCGATCGCTACAGCCAGATGTATTCCTCGGCGATGGCGCCGTCGCGCCACTTCGCGACGGTGACCATCCGATTTCCGTTTTCGAACTCACCGACCACGCACGTCCACTCTCCGGATCCGAAGCTGATCGGATGCGACTTGAGCTGGGCAGGCGTGCCACCGGTGGTTTCGACGATGGCTTTCATGGCATCGATGTGCTCCGTGATGCCGCGGGTCCGCGGCTGTCCGTGGACCTCTACGAGAACATCGTCGGTGTGGTAACGGGCGAACACTCCCTGCCAGTCGGCGTGGTTCCACCCTGTGAAGTCGAGCTCATCCATACTCCGGAGGTTGCGGACCACCTCGTCGTTCGCCATCAGCGGGCCTCCTTCTGGGGTCACTCTTCCGTCCGGAAACCTTCGCGCCCGAACTACCCGCCCGCCATACGCACAGACTCGGTCGATCTGGAGCAGCCTCCCAGCGACACTGGGGCGCACACGATGACGATCTGCCCCGCGTCGCAGTGGCCAACCGCGAGGTGCTGAGCAGCGAAGGACTTGCCGGCACCCGACGGTCCGACGAGCGCCACGACGGCTCCAGAGGAGACGATCCTGTCGAGGTCAGCCTGCCTCATCAGTGCTGCAGGGCCGACGGCGCCGAGCTCGACGAGCGGCTCGAGCTCCGCCGAGAAGGCCGCACGGGCCCGGATCCGGTAGTCGGCGATCACCTCCTCTGCGGAACGGCGCCGCTGCGCCTCCGGCGTGTCGGTCTCCGGCTGAAACAGGTTGGCCTGACGGGCGAAGGCATCCCACTCGTTCTCGGTCCAGTCGAGTCGGGGACCGGGGGCCATGAGCCGGTCGAGGAGTTCGGCGTACCTGACGACAGTGACGTGCGGAGGGGGTGTGATGTCGGAGCCAGGCGGGACGACCTGCCACATCCCGACGACGGTGTCGATGTTCGTGAAGTCCTGCTTCCGCACGACGCCCGCCCGGGCGAGGTCGCGGATCGCGTCGCTGATGGCGTAGGTGCCGGCGCGCGCCTGCAGGCCGGCATTCTTCCCGAATGACCGCCGGGTGCCATCCGGCAGCAGCTGCTCCCAGTGGCCGTTCTGCTGGCCGACCACCGGGTAGGTCGGATTCAGGCTCTTGATCTCGACGTGCGCAGTCCGGAACGGAATGCGATGTCCTCGTGCGCGAGTCGGTCGGCCAGGCGGAACGCCTGCTCGCGCCCCGCAGTCGCCAGCTCGGGATCGCCGTGGCCGTCGACCAGCGGAAACGGCTGGTCGTCGCGTGCGGGCGCCGACTCGCCGTGGCGCACGAGCAGCAGCTCGCACGCGCCCGGGGGCCGGACGAACCGGGACCGGCGGGTACTCGCGGACCTCGGACATCTCGGACACGCCGGTCACGCTAACGGTGGCGTCCGACGGGAAGAGATTTCCTTCTCGGCCCTACCCGTGGCCGTCGGGCTGGTCGGGGGCGAAGGGCCACTCCTCGAACGCGGTGCACCGTCGGTCGTCGTCGAAGCGCAGCACCCACAGGTCGCGCCAGCGCTGCTCGACCGGGTCGCCGTAGTCGACCGCCACGCGCACGACCGCGGCGTTGCCGTCTACGGCAACGACGTCGCGGGTCATGGTGAACACCTCGTCGGGACCCTCGCGCGCGCGGTCCCACAGAGCGGCGATCGCCTCCAGGCCCGCGATGGCCTGCGCCCAGGGCGACACGAGATAGGTGGCGTCGGGCGCGAACAGCGCGTCCAGCCCGTCGGTGCCCGCGATCCGCCACGCCCGCTCGTACGCGTCCACCCACCGCTCCACGTCATCCCGCTCCACGCCGCCATGTTCGCGCCGGCGAGTCGGCGAGGTGTCCGGTTCGTTCAGTCCCGCCGGCGGATGATCGCCACGTGGTCGAGCACCGCCGTTGCGGCTTCTGGATCGCCGGTCACGGTGAACAGGTCCTGGGTACCGGCAGGGTGGCGCGTCCAGCGGCGCCAGTACGCCTGGCCGGACGCCGTCACCACGGCAGCGGGCGCCGGCCCCTCGGCATCGGACGCCGCGCCTCGTGGCTCGGCGGCTCCTGTCCACCACCACTGGCCATCGCGGCGTTCGACGGCCCAGCCCACGCCGAGGTCGTCCGCCCGGACCACGACCCTGGCGCCGTCTTCCGCCTCGACGTCGCGCAACGCGTGAGGCAGCCCCCGCGACAGGATGCCGACGACCGCGATCACCTCGTCCGGGTCGTGATGCGGACGGTCGACGGCCTCACGGATCTGCTGCTCGTGGATCCAGTACTCGGTCGTGTCGCGGGCCAGGTCCATCCAGGCAGGGCTCTCCTCCAACCCCGCCCAGCTCACGCCGCTGGTCGGGGCGTCGAGCGCGAGCTCGTCCCACAGGGCGAGCACCTCGGCCCCGCCGGCGCCGAGAAGTGACACGAGCACCGCCGGGCTGAGGCGCCGGAACGCCACGATCCATTCCTCGTTGATGCGATCAAGGAAGCCGGGCAGGGCCTCGCCGGGCTCGGGCTCGATCACGACTCCGTCGTGCGTGCGGCTCAGCCGTCCGAGGTCGTCGCCGATGACGTGGGCGACGATGTCGGCGACGCTCCAACCGGGGCACACGGTCGGGCGGTGCCAGTTGTCGTCGGCCAGCGCGTCGACGAGCTCGTGTAACCGGGCGCGCACGGTGCGCATGAGCGACCGCGTGTCGACGGGCGGGCCGAGTTGCTCGACGGAGATCGCCATCGCGCCACCTTCGCGGATCTGGCCCGCGCCAGTAGCGAGCCGGCAGCGTGGCCGACGACACGCCCGAACCCGGCGGACGGCCGCAGAGGCACCGATATGTTGACGCCACGCGACACTCAGGAGGTCCGTGACGATGACGTCCGCCGCAGCCGTGGGCCCGATCAGCTCCGCCGTGGTCGACCGCCCGCCCTTTGGGCCGATCGAGCGGCTCGCCCACGACCGCCTCGTGGCCGAGCAACGGGCGTCGGCAGCCAGCCCCCGACGCAGCTACTCGCTGTCGGCCCGGGCGCTGTTCACGATCATGGACACGCTGTACGGCAAGGAGCGCTCCCTCGAGAAGTTCCGCGTGCTCGAGCTCGTGGCACGCGTGCCGTACCAGGCATGGGAGAACGTTGCCTACGTCGCCGTGACGCACACGGCCCGGCAGCCGAACTTCGCCCGGCGGGTGTTCAACCGGGTGCGCGCGGCCCGCTGGGAGCAAGACAACGAGCAGTGGCACCTGCTGATCATGGAGGAGCTGGCCGCCAAGCGGGACAGGCGATCGGGCTTCGTGCGCGGGCGCATCGTCCCGCAGGTGCTGGCATTCGCCTACTACCAGCTCTCGTGGTTCATGTACGTGATCCGACCCGCGTGGAGCTACCGCCTCAACGCCGACTTCGAGGACCACGCCGAGCACGAGTACGCCGCCCTGGTTGACGAGCATCCCGAGTGGGAGACGATCCCGTACGACGGCGAGTTCACCCAGGACTTCGGGAGCTACGAGAGTCTCGCCGACCTATTCCGGCAGATCGGCTACGACGAGCGCCTCCACAAGGAGGAGAGCGAGGTCAACATGGTCGACCCGCGGTTCGTTTGATGCGATGAAGGAGCGGGGCCTCCGCTCCTCGTGGGATCCCGAGTGGTTGATACTCGGGGCTTCTCACAGCAGTTCCCCGAACAGAGGAGGCCCCTATGGATCGACAGTACGTCGGGATCGACTTTCATCGTCGCCGGTCGGTGATCGTGCGGGTGAGCGCGACCGGGGAGCGCGTTCGGTGGTGCGGGTGCCGAACGAGGCCTTGGCGATCAGCGCTGCTGTGGCCGAGGCCGGCCCCAACCCCGAGGTGGCGCTCGAGTCGACCTACGGGTGGGTGCGCCACGAGGCGCCATGTGACTGGGTGGGGTG
The DNA here is from genome assembly GCA_035641315.1 of Acidimicrobiales bacterium. Taxonomy (GTDB): domain Bacteria; phylum Actinomycetota; class Acidimicrobiia; order Acidimicrobiales; family VFJN01; genus DASQUK01. The sequence continues at coordinate 15,230 of DASQUK010000312.1, forward strand.
CAAGGACCCACCTGTGGCCTGTCGCAGCAGGCCGCTGAGGCTGGGGGCAGCCTGAGTCCCGAGACGGGAGGAGGGCGGGAGCGGCCCCGACAACGCCGGGGCGGGTCGGTACTACCAGACGACCCGGGTCCGGCAAGCGAACGGAGAGGTGTACGAGTGCAGAAACCGGTGGTGGAACCCCCTCAAGAAGTCGGACCGGCTGGTGAACCTGGTGGATGGCCGGGATGGCAGTGCGCTGAACCTCCTTACAACCGGGAGGGACAGCCTCGACGCCATGATGGTGTCGGGGGCCACGGTGAAGTGCTGCGGGGTAGCCGTGGACATGCCTGCAGGGGAAAGCTGGGCACCGATCCCGTCGAACGGTCAGTGGTGAACGTGGGAACCGCTTCCGGGTCGCCTCGCTGCCGGCCAGCCGGGCCGGCAGCGGCACGGCACGCCGTCTGCTGATGACCCGGCAGCGGGACGGAGGGTCCGTAGTAGTCCGAGGCCGGGAAAGCCGGCCACATGGCGAAGGGACCCAGCGAGTTCGCAACCGAAGGACTGGAATGCCGGGAGGTCGTTGGTGAACACCGACGCGCCGTGGCCCGACCTCGATGAGGCCGAGCGGCGGGTACTGAAGATCCAGACCAAGCTGCACCAATGGGCTACCGACGACCCTCATCGTCGGTTCGATGACCTGTTCAACCTTGTCGCCGACCCCGCCTTTCTCGTCGTTGCGTGGGATCGGGTACGGGGCAATCGAGGGGCGCGGTCAGCGGGAGTCGATGGGGTGGCGCCCCGCTCCATCGTCTTCGGCGTGGGGGAGTTCCTCACTGAGTTGCGAGATGACCTCAAGGCTCGGCGGTTCGTCCCCTTTGCCCGTGCGGGAGAAGTTCGTCCGGAAGAAGTCGGGGAAACTTCGGGGCCTTGGCATCCCCACCGCACGCGACAGAACCGTGCAAGCAGCCCTCAAGCTGGTGCTCGAACCAATCTTCGAGGCGGAGTTCAAGCCGTGCAGTTACGGCTTCCGCCCCAAGCGCCGAGCGCAGGACGCCGTCGAGGAGATCTTCTTCTACGCCACCCACTTCTATGAGTGGGTGCTGGAAGGAGACATCAAATCGTGCTTCGACGAGATCGACCACACGGCCCTCATGGACCGGGTGAGGGATCGGATCGGAGACAAGCGCGTGTTGAGCTTGGTGAAGGCATTCCTCAAATCCGGGATCCTCGGTGAGGATCAGGTGATGAGGGACACGGTCACCGGCACTCCCCAGGGTGGGATCCTTTCACCGTTGCTGGCGAACATCGCCCTGTCGGTGCTCGACGAGCACTTCATGGGGCAGTGGGAGTCATGGGGAGGCCAAGCCGGCGCGCCCGGCGGCGCCGTCAGGGACTGGCCAACTACCGCCTCGTGCGGTATGCCGACGACTTCGTCGTCTTGTTGACCGGAACCGAAGAGCACGTCGAAGCGCTGCGGGACGAGGTCGCAACGGTGCTCGCGCCGATGGGCCTGCGCCTGTCGGAGGAGAAGACGATCGTCACCCACATCGACAACGGGTTCGACTTCGTGGGGTTCCACATCCAGCGGAAGCGCCAGGAAGGCACAACCAGACGCACCCTCTACACCTATCCGTCCAAGACCGCCCTCGCGTCGGTCAAGGCCAAGGTGCGGGAGCTGTCGCAGGGCAACACGAACCAATCTCTCGCCGACCTCTTGCAGCGGGTCAACCCGGTGCTGCGAGGTTGGGCCAACTACTTCCGGCACGGGGTGTCGGCGCGGACCTTCAGCTACCTCAACGCCTTCTCCTGGCGACGGGTGGTCAACTGGCTCGGCCGCAAGCATCCCCGGGCCAACTGGAAGTGGCTCCGCCGGCGCTACCTGCCAGGGTGGCGACCGACGGACGGCACGGTGACACTGCTCAACCCGGCAACGATCCCGGTCACCCGGTATCGCTACCGGGGGGCGAACATCGCCACGCCGTGGACGAGACACAACGATGAGGACGCCGCATAGTCCAGCGGCATGAACACGTGGAGAGCCGGATGCGGGGGAACTCGCACGTCCGGTTCGGGAGTGCGGACCGGGGAAACGACCCGCCGAAAGGCGGACACCGCGTCCCGGTCCGACACTCACTACTGGGCGGTCGACCTGCTCCAGGAGCTGGGCGCCCGGGTGCACTTGGTCAACCCGAAGGCGCTCAACTGGGGCGAGTGTCGGGTGAAGAACGACGTCGCCGACGCGACCGACCTGGCCGACATGCTGCGCTTGGGTCGCCTGCCGGAGGCGTGGATCGCCCCGCCCGCCATCCGCGAGCTGCGCGAGCTGGTCCGCTATCGGGCCAAGCTGGTCAAGCTCCGCTCCGGGCTCAAGGCCCAAGTGCACGCGGTGATGGCCAAAGAGGCCGTGCTGCCCGCCGTGGGTGACATGTTCGGTGTGGCCGGCAACGCCCAGCTTGACGCCATGGCTCTCGGGCGTAACTACGCGTCCGGGTGGAGTCCCTGCGGGAGCTGATCGTGGTCTATGACCGTGAGGTCGGCGTGCTCGAGCGCGACATCCACGCTCATCTCCGCCACCACCGCGGCTATGAGGCGATCCAGGCAATCAACGGCGTGGGACGCACCATCGCCGCCATCGCGGTGGCCGAGATCGGCGACGTCGACCGCTTCCCTGGCCCCGACGCGTTGTGCTGTTGGGCGGGGCTGACCCCAAGCACCGCGAGTCCGACCTCAAAGCCCATCGGCGAGAGATCAGCAAGCAAGGCTCGCGGCTGTTGCGCTGGGCGCTGGTCGAAGGCAGCGCCCGCTACCACGGCGGCCCCAAGCTCTCCGCCGGCTACCGGCGCATCGCCGAACGCGCGGCACCAACCGCGCCCGGGTCGCGATCGCACGCAAGATCCTCACGCTCACTACTACGGCCTGCGCGACGGCGAGATCCGCTGCCTCGCCCGGCCGTCGGCGGCGTGAGGGTTCGGACACGACCAGGCTGCGAGCTCGACGAGCGGCATGACCCAACCGGCGGGTCGTCTAACTGAGTGAGCCCGGCCCGGTCGTGGCCCCGATCGCATCATGCGCCCCCTGCGGTGCGAAGAGATGCCTGGGCAGCCGAACCAGCCCCCATCCTCAGCAACCTCACCGAGGGAACCGATGCGAACCCCGCGCTCACCGCGGACCACAACCCAACCCGGTCGTCGACGCCGAGTCTGCGTCGCCCAGCGCCGGCATCAAGGTCGTACGTCCTCGCCTCCGGCTACGGGCGCTCCACCCTGACCCCGCCGCCTTGGCCGACGCGCGCGTCTCTCACGACGACCCCGCCCAAACAACCACACCAGGCGAACGATCCCCGTTGACACGACCCCACTCCTTCAGAGATGCCGCTCGGCGCCACGGCCTTCGGTATCGAGCATCGGAGGGCACCGACCGTTCGCAGCGGGCATTGGGAGCGCGTAGCAGCCTGGCACCTTGGGATGGACCAGGGTGTTCGACGGACGGTGGCGACGCGACGCCGATCTGCGCGACGGTTGCAGGGCGTAGCACCGGGCTTCTTTACGAGGTGCGGCTGAACGCAGCTCACCGCGTTGATCGGCACCAAACGGAGGTTGTCATGACTAGCGCCGTCGAATCCGCCATGGAGATCCGTCCGTTCCACGTCGATGTTCCCGATGAGGTGCTGGACGACTTGCGGCGGCGTATCGGCGCGACGCGCTGGCCCAGCGAGGAGCTGGTCGTCGATCGGTCCCAGGGCGTGCAGTTGGCGACAGTGCAGGAGCTCGCCCGCTACTGGGCGACCGATTACGACTGGCGCGCCTGCGAGGCGAGACTGAACGCGCTGCCGCAGTTCAAGACCGAGATCGACGGGGTGGACATCCACTTCATCCACGTGAAGTCGCCGGAGGCGGACGCGTTGCCGTTGATCATGACGCACGGCTGGCCCGGCTCGGTCATCGAGCTGCTCGAGGTCGTCGGCCCGCTGACCGACCCGACCTCGCACGGTGGCACCCCCGGGGACGCGTTCCACCTCGTGCTTCCATCCCTGCCCGGCTACGGCTTCTCCGGCGAGCCGACCGAGCTCGGCTGGAACGTCGGCCGCGTCGCGCAGGCCTGGGCGCAGCTGATGCACCGCCTCGGCTACACCCGCTACGTCGCCCAGGGCGGCGACGTGGGCGCCGCCGTCACCGACGCGATGGGACGGCAGGCGCCCGAGGGGCTGCTCGGAATCCACATGAACTTGCTCGTGACGGTGCTGGCGGGGCCCCAGCCGGCGGAGTCCGAGCAGGAACGCTCGGCGGCGGACCAGTTCGCCATATTCAGGCAGAGCGGCTTCGGCTACTTCCTGGAGATGGCCACGCGGCCGCAGACGATCGGCTATGCCCTCCTGGATTCACCCGTTGCCTTGGCGGCCTGGCTCCTCGACCACGACACGGACAGCTACTACAAGATCTCCCGCGCCTTCGTCGACGGCGAACCTGTCGGCAATCTCACCCGGGACCACATCGTCGACAACATCACGCTGTACTGGCTGACGGGCACCGGCACGTCGGCGGCCCGGTCCTATTGGGAGGACGGACAAGCCCTGGCTCAAGCACAAGCGTCGGGCCAGGCTCCTCCGGAGGTCTCGCTCCCGGTCGGCTTCACCACCTTCCCCGGCGAGATCTGGCGGACCCCGCGCAGCTGGGTCGAGAACTCCTACCCCAACGTGACCTACTTCAACGAGGTCGACAGGGGCGGCCACTTCGCCGCCTGGGAAGAGCCCGACCTCTTCGCAAGCGAGATGCGAGCTGCCTTCAGCTCACTGCGCTAATCCGCCAGAATGGGGCGGCGTACGCAGGCCGATCACGCTGGCCGAGTGAGCGCCAGCCGCCCTGAACGTAGCGACGATACAGATCTGCCGATCTCGAGCGGCGTCGTTCTGTCCTGCTCGCATGGCACGCGGTGTGCGCTCGGTTCGGGCAATCTGAGCGCGTGACGCCTGACGAAGTGAAGCTCGATGCTGACGCCGCCGAGCGTCGAAGGATCTGGCGGGACGCGACGGCGATGGTGCTCTACCTGTCCATCGTTCTCCTGGCTGAGCTCGCAGTGCTCCCGACCGGCCATGACGGCGCCGGTGGGGCCGTTCACGGACCAGTTAGCTGGGAATTGGCCGCGATCTTGTGGGGTACCACGATCGGCCTGGCGCTCGCGCACTGGTTCGCCTTTCGCCTGGCGACACAAGGCCTCCGTCGGGGACCGCTTGGCGAGTGGGATCGCCGTCAAGCTCTGTCCGAGCTAGCCGGGGCGGCGTTCGTCGCCGCGATGGCGAGCGTGCCAGTCCTGTTGTTCTCTGACGAGTTTGAGCAGCAAGTGGTGCCATTCGTGCTCGCCCTGATCATCGGCGGCGTCTGCTATCTCGTTGAACGAGCCAGCCAACGCTCCCGCGCGATGTCACTCCTCCTTGGTGTCATCGCCCTCGTGCTTGGATTGGCGGTGGCGACCCTCAAGAGCGTCCTCTCAGCCCACTGATCGAGCAACGAATGCCCGCAAAGAACTGCCGATCTCGCGCCGCGTCGTTCTGTGCCGACGATCCACCAGGCGCGGGATGCGCAGGTCGGGCAATCGGTACGCGCGCCGCTGCGCCTGCCCGGCGTTCTGGGACGCTGTGGTGCAGTCGGGACACCAAGGAGGTCCATGATGGAGACTGCCGACCACGATCCCGGCAGGGCCCGATCCCCGTCCGTGGAGCCGGACACCGCTGATGGCGCGGCGACACGGGCGGCGGACGTGGCGGGCGACAGGGAGTTGGGGGCGCACGCCCCGGCGCTGCTGGCCGCCGAGCACTGGAGTTTGCTCTCGGCCAGGTCGTTGATCTGGAACGAGGCCCAGAGCCGCGCCACGGTCTTCCTCACCGTGTTGTCGGCCTCGATCATTGCGGTGGCGTTGGTGGCCGACGCGACAGGCTTCGGTAGCGAGACCACGACGCTGGCGCTGGTTCTGCTGCCGGTGGTGTTCCTGCTGGGCGTCGCCGCCTACCTCCGGCTGGTGCAGATCAACACCGAGGAGTTCCAGCTGGTGCTGGCCATGAACCGGCTCCGGCGCGCCTACCTGACCTTGGAGCCCGGCCTTGAGCGCTACCTGACCACCGACCACCACGACGACCAGCGCGGCGTGTTCGTCACATACATGGCTGGTCCCCCCACCCGGAGGTCGCTGTGGGCGTACTTCCTCGTTACCACCCCGACGATCGTGGCGACGGTAGATGCGGCGCTGGCCGCGGCCATCGTCGTGCTGGGACTACAGGCCGCCGAGGCATCCAGGGCCGTGGCGGTGGTCGGCGGCGTGACAGCGTTCCTACTGGTCTGGGCGGCGCTGCTCCGGCTGCAGCTGCAGACCTTGCGCCCGTTCCGTGACGAAACGGCCAGGTTCCCGACCCCGCCAGACGAGATGGACGACGCGTCACCCGTCGAGCCTGGCGGGTAGGTCGAAGGGAGGGAACAGGCTGGGGTCGAGGTAGCAGTGAATCGCGGTGATCCGCCCTGCTGAGACCTCGACGACCTGCAGGTCGAACCCATCATCGGCGCCGCCCGGCCGCTCGGTGCGGTAGACGCCGAGCGCGAACGAGCCGTTGGCCGCCGTCGGTAGTGCTCGCAGCTCGGAGTGCATGCCCTCGAACCAGCGGCGGATACTGGCGGCCCCCTGTAGCCACAGCGCATGAGGCAGCATGGCGACGGTGGCTTCATTGTGGAACAGCGGAGTCGGTCGAACCGCCGCGCAGACGCGCGCCAGATCTGATCTGCCGATCGGAGTCCCCCGCGGAGGATCGTTTGCCCATGGCCGAGTCGGAGCGAGTCCGCATCCACGAGCATGAGCCTGGCGACTGGTGGGCCGAGTGCCTGATCTGTCGAGCGTGGGTGTCAACCTCGAATCGGACGCGTCGGGACGCTGAGCAGAAGTTCGGTCGGCACTTCCAGAACGAGCATCCGTCCGAACATGAAGGCGCAGAACTGCCGATCTCGCGCACTCTGCGAATACGCGGAACGCGCCAGAAGGCGAGCACAGATCATCTGCACCAGAACGTCGGCCGTCGCGCCCTGGGGCTGAGCACCGAACGGGGCATCTGCGCCGGGTCGACGGGCCGTCGGTGACGCGCAGATCTACCGTGCGGCGCCCTTCTCGACGGCGCCAGAGCGCGCGTCATAGCGAGGGGAGGGCCTTCATTTCTTCCCGGGGACGGTACGCGCCGCTTGACCCAGTGCCGGCGGGCGGCGCGGTCGACGGTCATGGGGTTACGCGATGATCACCTCGATCCACACGCTGATCTAGAGCTTGAAGCGAAGGGCGTGAGGGTCGCAGCGCCGATCACCGACGAGGGAGAGTCGATCACCGACGAGGGAGAGTGGCCTCGTCATCAGGCTGGATGTGCCCGGCGCCGATCCGGTCACGCTCTACCACCCGAAGCACCCGACGGCCTGGAACCTCTGACGAAGCGGATTCGCCCGTCGGCGGCGGTCCTGATCATCGGGTCCCCCGGCGCGCGACGCGGGTGTTCCCCGCCGCTATCGCTCTGGCAGTCGAGTGGTGTTAGGGCTGCGGCTGCGGGCCAACGCCATCCAGGGCGGACCGAACCGGTCGATGCACATGCCGAGGGCCTCCGAGAAGAAGGTCGGCTCGAGCGCCTGCGTGACGTTGCCACCGTCGGCGAGCGCATCGAAGACGCGCTTGGCGTCCGCGACGTCGGTCGCGTCGTAGTTCACCATCATCCCCTGGACCGGATCGAAGCTGTCGTCCATCGGATCGTCAGACGCCATCAGCAGGTCGTCGCCGATAGTAAGGGCGGCGTGGATGATCATGTCGGCCTTGTCGGCGGGCGGCTCCTCGCCGGGGACGTCCTTCATGGTCATCAGCGTCAGCCTGCGAGCCGAACAGGTCCTTGGGGTCGACCCACCCGTGGTTGACCCGGTTGACGGCCCGGCCCTGCAGGCCGACGTTCCGGCCGTCCCGCACCGCGAGGTCGAGCCCGTCATCGTTGGGGTGGAGGACCAGGCCGGCCGGCACCGGTCGGCCAGCCGCTCGACGAGGCCGGGCGGGCCGTACGGGGCTCGCTCGCTCCAAGGGTCCGCGATGCGATCCATGCGCGTCATTGCAGGTTCGGCCACGCGTCCCGGTACCCAGGCCCGTACCGGTCAGACCGGCACCGAGGGCGGCCCCGCGGCTCGACGTGCAACGCTGGGCCCCATGACGGACGACGCGATCCTGGTCGAGGGGCTCGAGAAGCGATTCGGCGACGTGGTGGCGCTCGGCGGCGTCGACTTCGCGGTGCCGCAGGGCACGATCCTGGGGCTGCTGGGCCCCAACGGGGCCGGCAAGACGACCGCCGTGCGGATCCTCACGACGATCCTGCGGCGCGACGCCGGCCGGGCGGCGGTGCTCGGGGTCGACGTCGACAACGACCCGCAGGCCGTGCGTGAGAGCATCGGCTTGGCGGGTCAGTTCGCGGCGGTCGACGAGAACCTGACCGGACGCGAGAACCTGCGCCTCGTGGGCCTGCTGGCGCACCTGGCAGACCGGGTCGCGCGAGCCCGCGCGGACGAGCTCCTCGAGCAGTTCGACCTGCTCAACGCCGCCGACCGGACGGTGCGTACTTACTCGGGCGGCATGCGTCGCCGTCTCGACCTGGCGGCGGCCCTGGTGCACCGCCCGCCCGTGCTGTTCCTTGACGAGCCGACGAGCGGCCTCGACCCCCGCAGTCGGACCGACCTGTGGGGCGTGATATCCCATTTGGTGCGCGAGGGGACGACGGTGCTGCTCACCACTCAGTACCTCGAGGAGGCGGACGAGCTCGCCGACCAGATCGTGGTGATCGACCGCGGCGAGGTCATCGCCCGGGGCACGGCCGCCGAGCTCAAGTCGACGGTGGGGGCGACGATCATCGAGGTCGACCTGGCCGACCCGGCCAACGCCCACCGGGCCCGGGGGGCGCTGGCCCAGCACGGGATGTGCGACGTCGACACCGACGGCCACACGGTGGAGCTGCGGGTGAAGGAAGCGGCGCACGCCGCGGTGGCCGTGGTGCGAACCCTGGACCGCGAGGGTCTCGAGCCGGTGTCCCTCGCAGTGCGTGAGCCCACGCTCGACGACGTGTTCCTCACCCTGACGGGCCACGTCGCGGAGGAGGCCTTGAGCGGCGACGGCGAACGGGCCGAGACCGCGGGGCGGCGCAGCGGCCGAAGGGGGGCGGCATGACGGTCACGACCATCCCGGCGCTCGGGCGGCCCAAGCGCAGCCCGCTCGGTTGGGCGATCGTTGACACCAAGACCGTCGCTTGGCGCAACCTCGTCGCACTGCGGCGGATGCCGCAGCTCCTGGTGTTCTCGACGATCCAGCCCGTCATCTTCGTGCTGATGTTCCGCTACGTGTTCGGCGGCGCGATCCGCATCCCCGGCGTCGACTACGTCAACTACCTGATGCCGGGGATCTTCGCCCAGACCGTCACCTTCGGGGCGATCCAGACGGGCATCGGTCTCGCCGAGGACCTGAACCGGGGGCTCATCGAACGTTTCCGGTCGCTGCCCATGGCTCGTTCCGCCGTGCTGGCGGGGCGCACGCTGGCCGACCTCGTCCGCAACGTGTTCGTCGTCGCGCTCATGCTCTTCGTGGGCTACCTGGTCGGGTTCCGGGTCGAGACGAGCGTGTGGGGCCTGCTCGCCGGCTTCGCGGTGATCCTGCTGTTCGGGTTCTCGCTCACCTGGATCTTCGCCATCATCGGCCTGTCGGCGCGCAACGCGGAGACCGCCCAGGCCATGTCGTTCCCGGTGCTGGCGCCACTGGTGTTCGTGTCGTCGGCGTTCGTGGCGATTGACACGATGCCTGGCTGGCTGCAGCCCTTTGCCAAGTACCAGCCGGTGAGCACCGCGGTCGACGCGGTGCGCTCGCTCGTGCTCGGCGGGCAGTTCCACGACCCGGGCAAGGTGCTCGCGTCGCTGGCCTGGAGCGTCGGCATCGTGGCGGTGTTCGCGCCGCTGGCCGTGCGCGTCTATCGCCGGACGACGTGACGACCATGGGCCGCGTGACGTCGAGCGATGGCCCGTCCATCGCGTACGAGGCGATCGGGAGCGGACCGGCGCTCATCCTGGTGGATCTTCAGAGACCCCTGAGTTCACCGGCCGATCCGAAACCACCCGTGAGGCGGCGGGGGCATCCGCCCCTATCGCGCGGGCTTCAGCATTCTCCGTGACATGGATCCTGGCGCGTTGGCCGGGAGTACCTGGGCTCGTTGACGGCCCGCTTGCCGCAGCAGAGTCAGGAGTTTTTCGTGAGCCTCGGCCACTGAACGGCGGCCGGGAATATGCGGCGTCACTGACGTTCCCGCTGGCTGAGCACCGTGCGGGGCTGGTCGAGTCCGCATATTCACAGATTCTCGAGAAACGCGAGGAGCGGGTCGAGTGGCCGGTAGCGGCCGGGTCGAGCAGAGCCCGATGAGCACGTCGAGTCGCCGTTTCCTGTGACGCCGCCGGCGACGGTGGGAGACGGGAGGTGGGACGCGCGGGTCGCTGCGTTCGTCGAGCAGGACACGGCCGCCAGGATGGCGTGGTTTCCGGTCATGTGGCCACAAGGCGCACGAACGTGGCGTTGCTCGTGCTGCTGTTGGCCGCCATCACGAGCGGGGTGCTGATGTTCACCCTCGGCTCGGGCTGGAACCGGTGGCCGACCGTGGTGCACGGCACGGTGGCGATTGCCATGCTCGCCCTGGCCCCGTGGAAGTCGGCGATCAGCAGGCGGGGTCTCGATCGTAGGGGCGTGTTGGCGGCGGCTCCCTCACTGGCCTTGGCGGTCGTGGTCGCGGCCGCCCTGGTGTCGGGGTTCGCCCACCGGGCGGGCGTGCGCCACGTCGGTCCGCTGCTCGTCCAGCAGGTGCACGTCGGGGCCGCGATCGCCGCCGTGCCCCTCGCCGCCTGGCACGTCGTCGCCCGGCCTGCGCGACCCCGGCGCACCGACTTGAGCCGGCGGGCGGTTCTGCGCCGCCTGGTGATCGGCACCTCGACGGCCGCGACTGCCGTGCTGCCCCATGCCGGTGATCGGTTCACACGATCTCTCGAGCGCGGCTCGTTCGACCCCGCCGCCATGCCCGTCACTCAATGGCTCGACGACGACGTTCCGATGGTCGACAGCGATCAGTGGTGCCTCGTCGTGGCGGGGTGGCCCTGGTCGTTGGCCGAGCTCGGCGAGTTGGTGGACAAGCACGGCCGCGAGCTGTCGGCCACGCTCGACTGCACCGGCGGCTGGTACGCCCAGCAACGCTGGTCGGGCGTGCCGCGGGACCGGCTTCTCGCTGCCTCCGAGGCCGAAGCAGGACCCAGCTTGGAGGTCCGGTCCCTGACTGGCTACTCCCGGCGCCTGCCTGCCCCGGACGCCGGGCGGCTCGTCGTTGCCACCGCGGTCGGCGGTCGGCCGCTGTCGGCCGGCCACGGCGCGCCCGCCCGGCTGGTCGCCCCCGGTCGCCGGGGCTTCTGGTGGGTGAAGTGGCTGGCCTCGATCGAACCGTCGGACACCCCCTGGTGGTGGCAGCCCCCGTTCCCGTTTACCTGACCATCGAGTGCAGGGGCCACGGCGGCCGGATCGAGTCGAGCTCGCGTCACCTCCACAAGCCAAGGCCATCGGGAGGTGGGGCCGTTACTGCACCAGCCCCACGGACCAGGTGGCTTGGTCCTGGACGCGTTTCCCTGCTCGCACCGTTGAGCGGGGGTCGGCTTGGTGAGTGGCGGTTCGTCAGCTGCCGGCCATTCTGTTGGGACGCCAGAACGTCGCCAAGTAGGCGACGGTTCCGCCGATGCCGATGGCGGCCGCGGTAGCGAGTGCCTGGCTCGGCTCGAACGGGAACGCCACGTCGAACGCGTTGTCGAGCGACCACTCCCCGGGGCCGAGTGCGCCCAGCGCGAGTGCGAGCACCGCCAAAGTGCCCACGTACTCCCAACCCTCGGTGGGACGAGCCGTGATGAAGAACCCCTTGTCGCGGTGGTTGGTCAGCAAAGCGACGAGCATGAGCGACGCCACGGCGCCGTAGGCGACAGGCGTGAGGAGTCCTAGCACGAGGAACGGCGCAACGCCGACCTCGCTCCAGGTCAGTAGCCGCGCCTGGAGGGGACCGTTGGACAGACCGAGGGAGCTGAGCCAGTTCGCCATCCCCGGACCCGATCGCAGCGCCCGAACGTGGTTCAGGCCATGGGCAGCCATGACGGCGCCCACCCACACGCGTCCCACCAGCAGTGCCAGATTCACGGCATTCGACATCGCGGACCTCCTCTCGACCGGGTGCCAACGTACGACGCGTTCCGGGCTCTCCTGATGGGGATGTGGGTCGCGCGGCGGCCTGAAGAGCGGCCCGTTCGTGGGGCAGTCGCAGGGTGATGGGCCCGGCCCCGAGCATGACGAAGGCGAGAGCGGCGTCGGCGGAGTGGAACCCTAGGCCCGACGAACGATGACACGAACCCTTAGTGCGGACCGGTAGGCCCCGCCCAGAACGGACACACAGAATAGGTGCGAACATCGGCTCGACGTCCCCGAGACCATCACCGGAACGGCGCTACTGCCACGTCCGACAGCGCGTCGGGAGGAGCGCATCACGACCGATCTGGAGGCCGCCGACGCGTTGCTGCGGGGGGCGCGAATGGCGTTCGGCACACAGCAAGAGCCCGTCTGGGTTCGGGCCACCGCGGCCTCGAGCCGGCGTTCAGGGCTACCGCGGCCGTGGCGCGACGCTAGGAGCGTTGCACGCGATCGTCGCTGGTAGGACTGTGTTCGTGTTGGACGGTTTCGACGAGTTCGACATCGCGACGTCGGTGACGACGATCCACGGTTGTCGGGGCGGTTACGTCCACCGATGCTTCTGTTCCACGGCATCCCCGAGGCGCACCTCATGTGGCATCGGGTCGCCCCGCGACTCGCTGAGCGGTTCACGGTCGTCGCCACAGATCTGCGCGGTTTCGGCGACAGTGGCACGCCTCCGACCACGCCCGATCATGCGCCGTACAGCAGGCGGGAGATCGCGCGTGACCAGGTCGAGGTCATGGACGCGCTGGGGTACAACCAGTTCCACGTAGTGGGCCATGACTGTGGTGCACGGTGCGCCTACCAGATGGCCCTCGACCACCCGCAGGTCATCCTCCGGATCGGCGATTCCTGAAGCTAGGCTCGTCTGTCACGTTTCTTCGTCGGTGGGGGTCATTCGAATGAACGATGCAATCCCCCCGACGTGAGAAGGAGACTCCTATGAAGGCCCTTCGCATCAGCGAGCCTGTGGGGCTCGAGGGTATCGACGGCTTGGTTTACGAGGACGCCCCGGATCCCCAGCCTGCCATCGGCGACGCCCTCGTCCAGGTGCATGCCGCCAGCTTCACCCCCACCGAGCTGACGTGGCCGCTCTGGACCGATCGGGCTGGCCACGACCGGGCGCCGCTCATCCCGGCGCACGAGGGGTCCGGCGTCGTGGTCGCGCTCGGCTACGGCGCGGCCGGGGTGGCCGTCGGCGACGAGGTGTACGGCCTCATCGACGGCTATCGCGACGGGTGGGCCGCCGAGTACGTCGCGATCGAGGCTCGCTCCCTCGCGCCAAAGCCGACGACGCTCGACCATGTCCACGCCGCCGCGCTCCCGCAAGCCGGGCTGACGTCGTGGCAGGCGCTCTTCGACCACGGCCACCTCGAAGCCGGACAGACTGTGGTGATCCACGGCGCCGGAGGCGGCGTGGGGTCGATCGGGGTGCAGCTGGCCAGGTCGGCCGGCGCGCACGTGATCGGCACCGGCCGGGCCGGCGCCGAGGATCGCGTGCTCGAGCTGGGCGCAGAGCGCTTCGTCGACGTCGAGCAGGACGGTTGGGAGGACGCCGTCGGCCAGGTCGACGTGGTCTACGACGCGATCGGCGGCGAAGTGCTCGCCCGTTCGCCCGCGATCGTCAAGCCCGGCGGCGCCCTCGTGTCGGTCATGGCGCCACCGCCCGCCGACCGTGACGACGTCCGCACGGTCCACTTCGTGCGGGACCCGAACGGTTCGCAGCTGGCCGAGATCACGCGGCTGGTCGATGCCGGCAAGCTGCGCCCGCAAGTGGGCGCGGTGTACCCCCTCGCCGAGGGACGCGAGGCGTTCATGGCCAAGTCGACGCAGCACATCCCGGGCAAGGTGGTGCTCCAGCCCTGATGCGTATCTGAGCGACGCTCAGCGTCGCTCAGATACGCACGTCGACGCGGGCCACAGATCCGGCAGACCACTCCGGACCGCCAAGGTGATGGGAAGCGCAACATGCCGTGCACCCCGTCGGCGCGGCGAGCACCCGCCAGAACGACGGGTTCAGTAACCGCGGCCGGCCCGCCCCGAGCCACTGATGCGAGCGTGTAGGAGGTGTTGGAGCACGCGCGTCACTGAGGCGGCGGGGCCGTCGCCGGTGGTGCCGATCGGGAGCAACGGGTAAACGGGTCGGCTCCTTCGAGGACCGTCTGGTTCGTGGCATCGGGGGTGCGGTCGGTTATCTGGCCCCGGCTTTGCTATGGCACGGAGCTGGCACGAGTCTCGGGTGACTCGTCTGCTACCTGGGCAGACGCCGTGTCTGCACTGACCTGTGGGAGATCATGGTCAACGACCCGGAGACCGTGTTCGTGCGGCGCCATCGGGGGCCGTCCGGGTACCACGACGAGGTCTTCCACGACGACGAGCACGTCGTACGCACGCTGACCAAGCTGCTCGACGACGCGTCCAGCGCCCACCGCAAGCTCGATCCGGCCGACGGCCTGCAGGACGCCCAGCTCGACGACGGTGCCCGGGTGCACATCGTCCACGGCGACGTGGCCCGGGGCGGGCACGTGCTGGTGAACATCCGCAAGTTCACCGGGATCCCGTTTGCGTCTCTGGGGGAGCTCGTCGAGCGCCGGATGCTCACCGCGCAGGTGGCGGCGGTCCTGCGGGCGTGCGTCCAGGCCCGGCTCTCGATCGTGTTCGCCGGCCACCCGGGCGCCGGCAAGACGACGCTGCTGACGTGCACGGCCGCCGAGCTGCACCCGGCGCTGCGCGTCGTGGTGGCGGAGGAGGTGTTCGAGGCGGACATACCCCTGCCCAACGTCGCGCACATGCAGACCAGGGCCGCCCGGGTCGACCGCGAGGCGGTCGACCTGCGGCGGCTGGTGGCGGGCTTTCTGC
>DASQUK010000313.1:0-34478 GCA_035641315.1 Acidimicrobiales bacterium
CCGCCGACTACAAGCGGCGGATCGGACCGTGGCTGCTGTGGCGGGCCGGACCGGCGGCGGGCGCCGACGCTCGCTACTGGGTGGGCCGGGCCGACGACCTCGGCGTGCATTTCACGTTCCGCCTGTTCCCCGACGGCAACGGCGACGGCGTCGGTCCGAGCGGCCAGCGCCACACCCGCTTCCGCTCGTGGAAGGAAGACCTCCGCGACACCGTGTGACCCGTCCGTCCGGAGGTCGAGGAAATAGCTACCGCTGGGCGTGAGTCATTTACTCGACCTCGAGCCCGGCGAGCGGGCGCGGCTCCGGCTCGGCCCGCCCAACGGTCCGTGACTCTCGGGCGGTGCGCAAGGCGAGCATCCCGCCGCCGGCCGCTAGGCCCAGGATCACCGGGAGGCGGACGGGGCCCGGCGTGCCGATCTCGATCATCAGCAGGCGGGCGTTCGTTGCCAGCAGCAGGCTGCCGACGACGACACCCAGCGCCGACGCGTCGGTGTGGTGCACCAGCCAGGCGGCCAGCGGCGCCGCCGCCACGCCTCCCACCAGCAACGCCAGCACCAGTGGCGCCTCGATGCCCTCGCCGCCGATGCCCACGAGGAAGCCGGCGCTGGCGGCCAGGGTGACGAGCAGCTCCGATGCCGACACCGAGCCGATGGCCAACCGCGGCTCGACCCGCCCGGCGGTCAGCAGCGTCGGCGTCGCCACCGGGCCCCACCCCCCGCCGCCGACTGCGTCGAGGAAGCCGGCGCCCAGTCCCAACGGCCCCAGGAACCGCTTGCGCAACGTGCCTGGGTGCCGCATGTGGCCCCGCAGGTCGCCGCGCAGCGACCGCACGATCACCAGCGCCCCCAGCCCGAACAGCACCACCGCGACCGACGGCGTGAGCCAGTCGCCCGTTACCGAGCTGAGCACGGTGGCCCCGGCGAACGCGCCGGCCGCACCCGGCACGCCGATGCGGACCACCAGCGGCCACGACACGTTCCCGAAGCGCCAGTGCGACAGCCCCGACGTGAACGTGGTGCCGATCTCGGCCAGGTGGACGCTCGCCGAAGACGCCGCCGGGCTGATCCCGCTCGATAGCAGCACGGTGCTCGACGTGACCCCGAACGCCATGCCCAGGGCACCGTCCACCAGTTGTCCGAACAGGCCGGCGAGCGTGAACGCCAGCAAGCGCCGCATGGGCGGCCCCCTAACCCAGATTTCCTACTTGTTTAGTAGGTAATAGCCGGGAGCCGCAACCTCAACGCCTCATGTGCATCAACTGCCACCGGTCAGGGGATGGCGCGGCGCCGAGATCAGCTCGATGCCCGGGGGCAGATCCGCGACCTCGACGTTGCCGTCCTCCACCGTGACCGTCACCCGACCGCCCAGCAACGGGATGCGCTGGACTCGCAGGCGGCGGATCGCCGCCGGCAGCACGGGATCCAGCCACAGCTTGCCCTGCGGGATCCAGGGGTCGAGCCGCAGCAGCGCCCGCAGGAACGACAGCGGCGCCGACGCCGACCACGCCCGGGTCGTGCACGGATCCGGGAAGCGCACGGGGGCCCGCAGGTCGTTGCGGTCGAACCCACCGAGCACGCTCAGCCGCCCCCCGTCCGCCTCGGCGGCATCGAGCTGGGCCAGCAGCACCCGGTGGGCCTCGTCCACGAACCCGTACCGCACCAGGCCCGCCACGCACGCAGCGTTGTCGTGGGGCCACACCGCCCCGGTATGCGGGCCCAGGGGGTCGTAGCCGCCCATCGACGCCGCCAGGGTCCGCACGCCCCATCCCGAGAACAGGTCGTCGGCCACCAGGTGCTTGGCCACGACGCCGGCCTTGTCCTCGTAGAGGATGCCGGTCCACAGGCAGTGGCCGATGTTGGAGGCCAGCGACCCCACCGGCTGCTTGTCGCCGTCCAGCGCCAGCGCCACCCAGCCGGCGTCGTCGACCCAGAAGTCGCGGTTGAACGCCGCCTGCAGCTCGGCGGCCGCGGCTCGCCAGCGGTCGGCACCCGCCGGGTCGCCGGCCTCGGCGGCGAAGTGGGACCGGGCCCGGTAGGCGGCGTAGGCGTAGCCCTGGACCTCGGCCGGTGCCAGCGGCCCCCGGGCCGGGCGACCGTCGGGGAAGCGGATCGGGTCCGCGGAGTCCTTCCATCCCTGGTGGCGCTGGCCGCGATCGGTGCTCCGCTGGTACTCGACGTAGCCGTCGCCGTCGCGGTCGCCGAAGGCGGTGATCCATTGGAGCGCCCGGTCGGCATGGGGCAGCAACCGGTCCACGACCTCGGGCGCCAGCCCCCAGCGCCGCAGCTCGCCCAGCAGCATCACGAACAGTGGCGTCGTGTCGACCGACCCGTACGACGCGGCCCCCGGGCCCTGGCCGAACCCCATCGAGCCGAAGCCCAGGCGATGGGCGATGCGGCCGGGTTGCTCCTCGGTGCGGACGTCGACGTCGGCTCCCTGGAAGCGGGCCAGGGTCTCCACGGTGCCGAGCGCCAGCTCGGGGTCGAGGATCAGGCTCGTGTAGGCGGCGAAGATGGCGTCGCGCCCGTGCAGCGCCAGGAACCACGGGGCGCCGGCGGCCACGACCGCTCGTTCCGGGAAGTCCGGATCGAGGACCCGCAGGCTGCCCAGGTCGTGGGCGCTGCGCCGCACGGCCCCGAGCAGGCCGTGGTGGTCGGACGTCACCTCGGGCACGCCGCGCTGCCAGCGGTCGAGCCGGCGGCCCGACTCGCTGCGCTCGACCGGCGCGCCGAGCGGGTAGAGCGGCGCCAGCTCGGCGCCGGCCACGATGGGCGTGACGACCACGGTGAGCGAGCGGGCGCCGCCGGCGGGGACGATCGCCTCCCATGCCAGCCGACGCGGGGTGACGGTCACGCCCTCGGTGGCGGCCACCCGGCAGCCGGTCCGCGCCGCGCCGGAGCCTGCGGCGAAGACCAGCTCGACGTGCCCGCCGCCTGTCGACGGGCCGTCGGCGGGCTCGAGCACGGGGACGACGTCGTGGGCGTCGACCCGGCCGTCCCGCAGGGCGTCTGCCGTGGCCAGGTCGGACGCCAGCTCGGCGACGACCTCGACGTAGGTCGCCTCGTCGCTCGGGTTGCGGATCTCGACGTCGTCCCGCATCCCCTCGCCCAGGAAGCGGCGCCGGACGACGATCGGCCCATCGGGCGCCCGGCACACGAAGGTGGCGGCCGACGGGTCGTCGACGTGGTGGTCGACGGGCACCAACGGCCGGCCGTTCACCATCAGCGCGCAGCGCGACAGCAGCCGGCGGTCGGCCACGATCAGTCCC
Organism: Acidimicrobiales bacterium; assembly: GCA_035641315.1. Taxonomy (GTDB): domain Bacteria; phylum Actinomycetota; class Acidimicrobiia; order Acidimicrobiales; family VFJN01; genus DASQUK01. Next base: position 3,266 of record DASQUK010000313.1, read on the forward strand.
TCGGCGCCGTCGGCGATGTCGCCTGTGAGCCCGGAGATGCAGAACGACGCCCCGTCGACCAAGGTCACGGAGGCGCCCGCGGTCACCGCCGGGATGGACATTGCTTCCCGCTCTTGCTGCTTCGCAGCGGGCCGCTCGGGCTCCGACGTGCCGATCTCCGCTCGTGTCGCGTGCGGCGACGGGCCGCCCGGGCCCAGGGCTCGCTCTCACCGTGCTTCCCCGTCACCCTCGACGGACGCTCGCTCATCCGGCGCCGACCTTACTCGGGGCTGAACGAGGGGCAACGGGGTATTTCTCCTATGCGCGTAGGGCTAATAGACTGGCCCTTATGCCGGTGCCCCTGTTCGAGATCGACGACCTCCATGTCCGCGCCGCGGGCACCGACGCCGAGATCCTGCGAGGGGTCGACCTGACCGTCGGGGCTGGCGAGGTCCACGCCCTGATGGGCCCCAACGGCTCGGGCAAGTCGACGCTGGCCAACGCCCTGCTGGGCGACCCCGAGTACGAGATCACCGGGGGGCGGATCCGCTTCCGGGGCGACGACATCACCGACTGGGAGCCCGACGTCCGGGGCAAGGCGGGCGTCTTCCTGGCGTTCCAGTACCCGCAGACCATCCAGGGGGTGTCGGTCATCAACTTCCTGCGCCAGGCGCTGTCGGCCCGCAAGGGCATCGACCTGTCCGTGCTCGAGCTGCGCGTGGCGATCATGGAGTGGATGCAGCGACTCGACATGGACCCGTCGTTCGCCGACCGCTACCTCAACGAGGGCTTCTCCGGGGGCGAGAAGAAGCGCAACGAGATCCTGCAGATGGCCATCCTCGAGCCCGAGGTGGCGATCCTCGACGAGACCGACTCGGGCCTCGACATCGACGCACTCAAGGTCGTCGCCCGGGGCGTGGAGGAGGTCCGCAAGGACCGCCCCGAGCTGGGCATTCTCGCGATCACGCACTACCAGCGTTTGCTCCAGTACCTGAAGCCGGATCGCGTCCACATTCTGATCGACGGGCGTATCGTCGACAGCGGTGGCCCCGAGCTGGCGGCTCGCCTCGAAGGAGAGGGCTACGACGCATGGCGCTGAACGAGACTCCCGTGACCACGTCGTCGACGCTCGACGTGGCGCGCGTCCGCAAGGACTTCCCCATCCTCGACCGCATCGTCCGGGGCCAGCGCCTGGTCTACCTCGACTCGGCCAACACGTCGCAGAAGCCCCGCCCGGTCCTCGACGCCATCGAGCGCTACTACGAGCACAGCAACGCCAACGTCCACCGGGGCACCTACCTCATCGCCGAGGAGGCCACCGCCGCACTCGAGGGCGCCCGCGCCAAGGTCGCCGCCTTCATCGGCGCCGCGTCGGAACGCGAGATCGTCTTCGCCAAGAACGCCACCGAGGCCCTCAACCTGGTGGCCAAGGCGTGGGGACGCGCCAACCTCCGGGCCGGCGACCCGGTGGTGATCACCGAGCTCGAGCACCACGCCAACATCGTGCCCTGGCACCAGCTGGTCGCCGAGCTGGGCATCAAGCTGCGCTGGATCCCGGTGGGCCCCGACGGCCACCTCGATCTGAGCGAGCTCGACCGCCTGGTGGACGGGGCTCGGGTGGTGTCGTTCGCCGCCATGTCCAACGTGCTCGGCACGCTCAACCCGGTCGAGCGGCTGGTCGCCGCCGCCCATGACGCCGGTGCCATCGCCGTGGTCGACGCCAGCCAGCACGTCCCCCACGTGCCCACCGACGTGGCCGCCTGGGGGGCCGACTTCGCGGCCTTCACCGGGCACAAGATGTGTGGCCCCACCGGCATCGGCGTGCTCTGGGGCACAGAGGACATCCTCGACGCCACACCCCCGTTCCTCACCGGCGGCGAGATGATCCTGAACGTCACCAAGGAGGGCTTCACGCCCAACGAGCTGCCGTGGAAGTTCGAGGCCGGCACCCCGCCGATCGCCGAGGCGGTGGGCCTGGGGGCCGCGGTCGACTACCTCACCGGGCTGGGGATGGAGTCGGTGCGCGAGCACGAGGTGAGCCTCACCGGATACGCGCTGCGGTCGCTCACCGAGCGGTTCGGCGACGACCTCCGGATCCACGGGCCGTCCGAGCCGGCCGAACGGGGCGGGGTGCTGTCGTTCACCTACCGCGACCTGCACCCCCACGATCTCACCCAGGTGTTCGACCAGCACGGCGTGTGCGTGCGGGCCGGGCACCACTGCGCCAAGCCGCTCATGAAGGAGCTGGGCGTGTCGGCCACCGCCCGGGCCTCGCTCTACGTCTACAACGACGAGTCCGACGTCGACGCGCTGGGCGATGCGATCGACGCCGCCTCCGACTTCTTCGGAATCTGACCGATTTGACCGTCCGCCGCCGCCGATAGGATCGCAAGTCGCATGCCGGGCCTCGAAGACCTCTACCGGGAGATCATCCTCGACCACTACCGCAGCCCGCGGAACCGGGGTGAGCTAGACGCACCACCGGCGACCCGGGTCGAGGGCTTCAACCCCCTGTGCGGCGACGAGATCGTGCTCTATCTCGACGTCGAGGGCGACACCGTGCAGGACATCCGCATCGGCGGCCAGGGCTGCTCGATCAGCCAGTCGTCGGCATCGATGATGTCCTCGGCCGTGAAGGGCAAGACGCTCGACGAGGTGCGGGCGCTGTCGCGGGCGTTCAAGGGGATGATGTCGATCCACGAGCAGTCGCTCGACGGTCCGTCGTCCGAGGGTGCCGACGGTGTCGACGACGAGATGGATGCGGCGGCCGAGGCCGACGTGAAGCTCGGTGACCTCGAGGCGCTGCGGGGTGTCGTGAAGTTCCCCGTGCGGATCAAGTGCGCCACGCTCTCGTGGAACACGTTGCTCCAGGGGCTCGACGAGTACGCCGAAGCCCGCAGCTGACGCGTTCGTCCGGCGCTACTCGCCGAGCGCCTTGTTGACGGCCGCCGCGAGCGCGAAGCAGCTGTCGGTGATGCCGCCCTCGGCGTGGGACGAGATGTCGATCACCACCCGGTTCCAGGAGTTGGACCAGTCGGGGTGATGATCGAGCTTCTCCGCTTCGAGCGCCACCATCGCCATGAAGCCGAAGGCCTCGACGAAGTTGCGGAACTCGATCTCTCTGTGCAGCGTGCCGTTGACGATTCCCCAGCCCGGAACCTCGGCAAGGCGGGACTCGGCTTCGTCGTGGGTGAGCTTGGCCATGCGCTCATTGTTCCCCTTCCGTCGGCACTCAGCCGCCACATCGCGCGTGAGAGCTGACAGAACCGGTGGGGGTAGGGTCCCGGGCCGATGGCGAACGTCGGGCAGCTCCTCACCGAGGTCGTCGGCTCCGAGCACGTGCTCACCGGTGACGCCATCAAGGACGACTACACCCACGACGAGGCGCTGACGGCGGCACCGCAGCGGCCGTTGGCGGTCGTGTCCCCCGCGTCCACCGACGAGGTCGCGGCGGTCCTGCGCCTGGCCGACGAGCACCACGTGCCCGTCACCGCCCGGGGCGCAGGCACCGGCATGTCCGGCGGGTGCATCCCCCGGCCCGACGGCATCGTCGTGTCCTTCGAGCGGATGAACCGCATCGTCGAGATCGACACCGATAACTTCGTCGCCGTGGTCGAGCCAGGGGTGCAGCTCGCCCAGCTCGACGCCGAGCTGTCGCCGCTCGGGCTCGTCTACCCCGTGTTCCCCGGCGAGTACAGCGCCAGCCTCGGCGGCAACATCGGCACCAACGCCGGTGGCATGCGGGCCGTCAAGTATGGCGTGACCCGCCACCACGTGCTGGGCCTGGAGGCCGTGCTGCCCTCTGGCGACGTGATCCGCTGCGGCGGCAAGGTCGTCAAGGTCTCGACCGGCTACGACCTGACGCAGCTCATCGTCGGGTCCGAGGGCACCCTCGCCCTTGTCACCAAGGCGTACCTCAAGCTCTACCCCCGGCCGCCCCACCAGGCCACGGTGCTGGCGCCGTTCACGACCCTCGAGGCCGTCACCGGCGCCGTGCCAAAGATCGTGGCCAGCGGCGTGGGGCCCCTGATCCTGGAGTACATCGACATGCTCACGATGGCGGCCGCCACCGCCCACGTGGGTCTCGACCTGGGCATCCCTGCTGACGTGCGCGAGGCCGCGCTCGCGTATCTGGTGGTGGCGCTGGAGGGCACACATGCCGACCGCCTCGACGCCGACACCCAGGCGGTGTCCGAGCAGCTCGCCGAGCTCGGCGCCATGGACGTGTACGTCCTGCCGCCCGGGGCGGCGGCGGCCCTCATCGACGCCCGCGAGAAGGCGTTCTGGGTCGCCAAGGCCAACGGCGCCGACGACATCATCGACGTGGTCGTGCCTCGGGCGGCGGTGCCGGCGTTCATGTCCCGGGTGGCCGCGATCGCCGCCGATCACCAGGCGTGGATCGCCGGCTGCGGCCACGCCGGCGACGGCAACGTCCACATGGCGGTGTTCCAGCCCGACGCCGAGGTCCGCAGCCGCATCATGCACGCGCTGTTCGAGGCGGGCATGGCGCTCGGCGGCGCCATCTCGGGCGAACACGGGCTCGGCACCGAGAAGAAGGCGTACTTCATGGAGCTCGAGGACCCCGCCAAGCTCGCCCTCATGCGGCGGGTCAAGGCGGCGTTCGACCCCAACGGGATCCTCAACCCCGGCACCGTGTTCGATTGAATGCCGATTCCGCGGATCACCCAACGGGCACCGATGGGAGCGATGCCGCCAACATGTATTCGGCGGAATCGGCGTTCACCGAGGTGATGACGGACATGTCCGAAGCGACCGACATGAACGGCGCCCAGGCGCTGATCCGCACGCTCGTGGCGTGCGGGGTGGACACGTGCTTCTCCAACCCCGGCACGTCCGAGATGCACTTCGTGGCCGCGCTCGACGCGGTGCCCGAGATGCGCGGCGTGCTCGGCCTGTTCGAGGGCGTGGCCACCGGTGCGGCCGACGGCTACGCCCGCATGGCCGGGCGGCCTGCGGCCACGCTGCTGCACCTCGGGCCTGGGTTGGGCAACGGCCTCGCCAACCTGCACAACGCCCGCAAGGGGCACGTGCCGGTGGTCAACATCGTCGGGGACCACGCCACCTACCACAAGGAGTACGACGCCCAGCTGGAGTCCGACATCGAGACCGTGGCCCGCAACGTGTCCCCGTGGATCCGCCGGTCCGAGGCCACCGCGGAGGTGGGTCGGGACGCCGCCGACGCCGTCGCCGCCGCGGCCGGGCCGCCCGGACAGGTGGCGACGCTGATCCTGCCGGCCGACGTGAGCTGGTCGCCCGGGGGCGTGGTGGCCGAGCCGGGCCGCAGCGGTGCCGTCGCCACGCCGTCGCCGCCGGACACCGGGGTCGTCGAGACCGTCGCCAAGGCGCTGCGCTCGGGCGAACCGGTGGGACTGCTGCTCGGCGGGACGGCGTTGCACGAGCGGGGCCTCGTCGCCGCCAGTCGCATCGCCAACGCCACCGCGGCCCGCCTGGTGGCCGAGACCTTCCCCACCCGGCTGGAGCGGGGTGCCGGCCTACCACCCATCGACCGCCTGGCCTACCTGGCCGAGTTCGCCAGCGCCCAGCTCGACGGGCTGCGCCACCTGGTGGTGGTCGACGCCAAGGCACCGGTGAGCTTCTTCGCCTACCCCGGCAAGCCCAGTTACCTGGTCCCCGACGGCTGCGAGGTGCACTTGCTGGCGGCGCCGGGCGGGGACGCCCCCGGCGCCCTGGAGGCCCTGGCCGAGCTGGTGGGCGCTCCCGCCGACGGCGCCACCCGCCAGGCCGCCAGCCGGCCCGAGGTGCCCAGCGGCGACCTCACCGCCGAGGCGGTGGCCCGGGCGCTCGGCGCCCTGCTGCCCGAGGGGGCCGTCGTGTCCGACGAGGGCAACACCTCCAGCCTGTTCGCCCCCGGGCTCACCGCCGGCGCGCCCCGACACGACTGGCTGACGCTCACCGGCGGGGCCATCGGCCAGGGCATGCCGGTGGCCACCGGCGCCGCCGTTGCGTGCCCCGACCGGCGGGTGATCAACCTCGAGGCGGACGGCAGCGCGCTGTACACGATCCAGTCGCTCTGGACCCAGGCCCGCGAGGGGCTCGACGTGGTGACGATCGTGTTCAACAACCGGTCTTACGCCGTGCTCAACATGGAGCTCGGCCGGGTCGGCGCCGAGGCACCCGGCCCCAAGGCCAAGGACCTGCTCGATCTGTCGCGGCCGGACATCGACTTCGTGCCCCTGGCGCAGGGACTGGGCGTCCCGGCCACCCGGGCAACAACCGCCGACGAGCTGTCCGACCAGCTGGCCCGCGCCCTGACCGAGCCCGGACCCACCCTGATCGAGGCGATGGTCCCACCCATCATGTGAGCGAGCACGAAGTGCGAGCGAACCATAAGCACAGTGCCCTATCGCCGCGAAGCGGCGATGAGCTTCAGCGAAGCCGCCGCGTGGTCGTACAGTCACCCGACGCGTGTCCGAGGTCATGACGATCCTGTTGGTCGACCTGCCGGCCGGGCCGGGGGGCACCGACGAGCGCGCGGGTTGGGGGCAGCTCGACGACGTCCTGGCGGTGGCCGGCGGTGCCGTCTTCGAGCGGACCATCGAGCTGGCGCGGGGACGCGCACGGGCGACGGCACTGGCCGCGTTCCACATCGCTGCGGACGCCGCCACCGCGGCCGTGCGCCTGGCGCAGACGCTGCCCACGGCGGGCACGGGCAGCACCCGGCCCGATGACGGTCGGCCCCGGCTGGCCCTGTGCACGGGTGACGTCGAGCCCACGGACGGCGGCTACCGCGGCCCGGCGGTGGACCGGGCGCTCCGGCTGGCGGCGCTACCGGTCGACGCCACGATCCTGGTCGCGGCGTCCACCGCCGTGATGATCAGCCACGCTCTCCCACGCGGCGCCGAGCTGGTGGACCTCGGCGGCTTGGCGGTCAGCGACCATCGGCACGAGCGGGTCCACGAGCTCCGACTGCCGTCGGCGGGATGGGAGGGCGCGCCGCCCGACGACTCCGGCGCCTCCAACCTCGGGTGGGCACGGCGGGCCGCAGCCGGTCCGGTCGTCGGCCGGGACGGTCCCGTCGAGCTGCTCGAGGGCGCCTGGGAGCGGGCTGCCCGGGCCCGGGATGATCCCCGGATGGTGGTCATCTCCGGCGACCCGGGCGTCGGCAAGACCACCGTGGCCGCCGAGCTGGCCCTCCGCCTGCACGCGGCCGGTGCCCTGGTGCTCTACGGCCGCTGGGACGAGGAGGCGCTCGCCCCCTACCAGGCCATCCGTGAGGCGCTCGGCGGCTACGCCGCCGCCTGCCCCAAGCCGCTGTTGCGGGCCGACGTCGCCGGCCACGCGGCGGAGCTGGCGCGCCTGCTCCCCGACCTCGGTGCCCGGATCGGCGGGGTGCGGGCCGCCCTGGTCGACGACCCCGACGCCGAGCGCCGCCGACTGTTCGACGGCGTGACCCACTGGCTCGGCGCCATCGCAGCCCGCCGCCCCGTGCTCCTGGTGCTCGACGACCTCCAGTGGGCCGAGCGTTCGTCGCTGCTGCTGCTCCGCCACGTGCTCGACGCGCCGGCGGCCGCGATGCTGGTCGTCGCGACGCTGCGCGACGGCGACGTCGAGGGCATGGGCCCGCTGCACACGCTGGGGCTGTTCGAGGCCGGCGACGACGTCGAGCGCCTGGAGCTCGACGGCTTGGCGCCCCCGGCCATCGAACGGCTGGTGTCCCAGGCGCTGGGCCGACCCCTCGACGCGGAAGAGGCCGAGATCGCCCGCTGGCTCGCCGACGAGACGGCGGGCAACCCCCTGTTCGTACAGGAGATCCTCCGCGGCCTCGACCCCACCGACCCCGGCGCCGCGTTCCGGGCTGTCCGGGATCGGCTGCCCGAGCGGCTGCACGACGTGGTGCGCTGGCGGCTGGAGCGGCTCGATCCGCAGGTCGGCGATGCCCTGGCGGCGGCCTCGTTCATCGGGGAGGAGTTCGGCGTCGAGGTGCTGTCGGCGGCGCTCGACCGCCCGCTGCTCGACGTGCGCCGCTGCCTCGACGACGCCGTCCACGCGGGGCTCGTTCGCGACGCCCCGAGCGAGTGCCTCGGCTTCGCCCACGCCATCGTGCGCCGTACCCTGCAGGAGCAACTGCCCACCGGCCGCGCCGGCAGGTTGCACAGGCGCATCGCCGACGTGCTCGTCGACCGGCACCAGCAGGACGGCGCATCCCCGGCCGAGATCGCCCACCACTACCTCAATGCCGCGGACGCCTACCTCGCCGGCCCGTCGGCCGGCACCGGCGACGCGACAGATGCGCCCGATCCCGCCGCGGTGGCCGACACGGCGGCGCTGGCCGTGCGCTGGGGGCGGGCCGCCGCCGACCAGGCCCGGCGGGAGACGGCCTTCGAGGGGGCGGTCTGGTTCCTCGACCGGGTGGTCGACGTGCACGACCGGGCCGGAGGCGAAGAGGCGCTGGGGTGCGAGCTGCGCCTCGAGCTGGCCGAGGCGCACGATCGCGCCGGCGAGTTCACGCCCCGCGATCGCCGGCACCTGGAGGCGGCCGAACGGGCCCGGGCCCTGGACCGCACCGACCTCTTCACCCGGGCCGCCCTGGGATACGGGGGGCGGCTGCCGGCGGCCGCGCCCCCCAACCCCACGGCCCGCGGCCTGCTCGACGAGGCGCTGGCCCGCCTGGCGCCGAGCGACAGCCGCTCGCGGGCCCTGGCGCTGGCGCGGCTCGCCCAGGTGATGACGCTGGCGGCGCCCCATGCGGAGCGGCGGGCCGTGTCGGACGAGGCGGTCGCCATGGCCCGCCGGCTCGACGCCCCGGTCGTGCTGGCCTCGGTGCTGGTGTCGCGCAGCCTGGCGCTGGACGGGCCCGACGACCTCGACGAGCAGCTCGACCTCGGCGCCGAGGTGATGGCCATCGGAGAGCAGACCGGCGACCCCGACCTGGTGCTGCTGGGCGCCCGCACCCGGGTCCAGGCGCTGTTCGTCACCGGGCGGCACCCCGAGGCCCAGGCGCTGGCCCGGGAGCTCACTGCCCTCGCCGACGAGGTCCGCCACCCCGATCACCTGCGCATCGCGTCGATGTGGACGACGATGTGGGCCGCCATCGAGGGCCGCTTCGACGAGGCCCACGCCCGGGCCGAGGCGTTGCGGGACGAGCTGCGCGCCGCCGGCCATTCGCAGGCGCAGATCATGAACGTGGCCCAGACGTTCGTGCTACGACTCCTGCACGGCGGACTCGACGCACTGCGGCCCGTGGTGGAGGCCATCCGCCAGGTCGAGCTGTTCAGCCTCAACGGCTGGGCCCTGCTGTCGTGGCTCGAGGCAGGTAGCGGGAACATCGGCCGCGCCCGGGACCTCCTCGACGAGGTCGACCCGGCCCAGTTGGCCTCGGAGGATCGCGGCTACCTGTGGCGGCCCACGGTCGTCGGGACGGCCGGCGCCGCCGCCCTGACCGGCCACCAAGGCTGGGCGAGCGCGGCGCACGACGCGCTGAGCCCGTACTCCGGACGCAACGCCGTCATGGGGTACGCGTCGTTCCTGGGCGCCGTCGACCACCATCTGGGGACGCTCGATGCCGTGCTGGGCCGGATCGACTCCGCGGTCGACGAGCTGGAGGCGGGTCTCGAGCGGCACCGGGCACTCGGCGCCCGCCCGTTCGTCGCCTTGTCGGCCCGCTGGCTGGCCAACGTGCTGGCGGAGCGCGACGCCCGCGGTGACGCCGACCGTGCCCTGCTACTGCAGGTCGAGAGCGTGGCGCTGGACGAGGAGCTCGGGCTGCCCTCGCTCCCGGCGCCCCACCCGAAGCTCGTGGCCTGACCTGTCGGTTTGCAACACACGGGGCGGGGGGTGTGGGGGGAAAATTCAGCGGTTGAAGCGGTCGAGGTGGCTGCTGACGAGGGGGAACACGTCGGTCGCGGCGTCGCGGCCGACCAGGGCGTCGAGGTGCGCGTAGCCGGGTAGGACCACCCGCTCGTACAGGGACGGATCGTTGGCCGCCTGCAGCCAGCGCAACGTGCGCAGGCTGCCCTCGGGGCGGAAGATGTAGTTGCGCTCGCCCTGGACCAGCAGCAGCGGCAGCCGCAGCCGCTCGGGGTGGCTCACATAGGCGTCTGTGCCATCGGCGGCCAGCACGGTGCGTGCCTTCATGATCACCGCCATGTGGTCGAGCGCCCGCAGGTTGCCGACGCCGAACATGTTGTCGAGCTGCTCGTGGGTCGCGTCGTTGAGCTGGTCGTGGGTGTGGGTGCAGCCGTAGATGGCGTTGATCCAGCGGCACACGGGCTTGGCGCAGCGCTCACCGATCGGCATCGGGAGGGCCCGCAGCCCGACGTCGAGCAGCTTGCGCAGCACCGAGCCGCCGGTGAACGGCGCCACCCGCTCGAGCCCTAGCCGCCCCAGCAGCGTCCCGACGCCCAGCGCCGCCTTCGTCCGGTTGAGCAGCGACGTCACCGGGTGGAGCGTGAACTGCATGCAGACGGCCGAGCGCACGTCGGGCAGGTTGCCCGAGGCCAGCGCCATCATCAGCGACGCGGACCCGACGCAGTGGCCGACGGCCTGCACGCTCGGCGCCCCCGTCACCCGCAACACCTCGGCCACCGCCGCCGGCCAGTCGACGCAAGCGATGTCGTCGAGGGTGAACGACGTGCGCGACGACGGCAGGTCGATGCCGGCCCGGTAGTCGAACAGCCAGACGTCGTAGCCCTTGGCCACCAGGTGCTCGGCGATGTTGGTGTTGGTGGTGCCGCCGATGAACGACATCGCCGACATGCCGAACCCGGGCGCCAGCAGCACCGGGCCCCGCCGGCCCCCCTCGTACCGGGTGAGGCGCAGCCAGGCGTCGTCACCCAGGTCGCTGCCCTCGTGCCAGCAGCCGTCGGCGTCGCACCAGCGCGGCTCGGCCGCCGGCAGGCGCAGCGGACGGGTGCCGTCGCCCGTCGGGGGCACCGGGACGGGCGGTGCCGCCGGGAAGTCGCCGACGCCGGTCAGCGGACCCCCGTAGACGCCGCCGAGCGAGCGCAGGAACCGGGTCCCGAACCGGGCCAGCCAGCGGGCCCGTTCGAGGGACCCGTCGACGCCCCTGACCCGCATGGTGGTGAGCTGACGGGCGAAGTCGGCCGCCGTCAGCCGCATGACTCCGGCAGCGATGACGTGTGCTTCCCGCTCTTGGTGCTTCGCACCGGGCCGCTCGGGCCCAGGGACGCGTGTTTCCCGCTCTCGGTGCTTCGCACCGGGCCGCTCGGGCCCAGGAACCCTGCCGAGGCCGTCGCCGGTGATCGTGACGTAGAGCGTGGTGGTGTCGCCCCAGGCGTCGAAGCCGGAGCGGTCGTGCAGGTACTTGGTGCCCTCGAAGCCGAACTCCTCGCCGTCCTCCGACACGAGCTGCATCGAGTAGCGCATGTGCCAGGTGTCGACGTGGGTGGGGTCCTCCTGCATCAGGCGGAAGGTCCCGTCCGCTACCCGCAGCCGCTGCGGTGACAGCGCCGGCGCCGTCACCGTGCCCGACAGCCGTCCCGGGGTGGCGGGATCGCGCAGCAGCGCCTCCAGGTCGTCGATGTGCACCGTGAGGACGAACTCCAGCGGCGTGCCCTCGGCGCGGCCCCGCCGCTCACCCGCCTCTGGGTCGCCGTCGGCCGACGGTGCCGCCCAGCCCGCCATCCGCTCGGTGAACGTCACCCCCGGCCGCCGAACAGGGGGACCGGAAGGGCGCGCGCCCGGGGAGGTGGACGCGTCGGCCTCCGGCGCCCATCCCCGCTCGGCGGCCAGGAGATCGGAGGCGCGCTCCGCCAGCGCGGAGATCGTCAGCAGGGGGTTGACCGCCAGCGGTCGGGGGACGATGGCGCCGTCGGCCACGACCAGGCCGTTGTGCACGTCGCCGTCCGATCCGGCGAACACCCGGCCGGCGTGGTCGACGACGCCGTTGGCGCCATCGTCGGCCATGGGGCAGCCACCCAGCGGATGGACGGTGACCAGGGAGTCGTTGAACATCGGCGTCGACAGCGGGTTGCCCACGAAGGTGGCGCCCAGCGAGGCGCTCATCTTCTGCAGCACCTCGGCGTTGCGGTCGAACACCGGGCGGTCACCGGCGCCCACCCAGTCGACCCGCACGGTGTCGCCGTCGAGCCGCAGCTCACCGTCGCCAGCGTCGTCGCTCATGACCAGGTAGGTCAGCGTGTCGTCGGCCGCCCCACCGCGCCACGCCAACAGCCGCCGGGGGTTGCGCCGGAACCGGCCCCACACCCGCCGGGCGAACGACAGCGGCCCGCCGCCCCCGCCGGCCTCGGACGCCACCGCGAAGGCCGCCGGCATGAGCGGCCTGAGCGCCCCGGGGATGGCGCCCTCCTCGACGAGCAGCGCCCGAGACCGGTCGGCGGTGAGGTCGACCATGCCGGTGATGCAGGGACCGGCGCTGGTCTCGGGGGTGGGGGTGCGGCGACCGGCGCCGATCCCACGCACGGGGACCTGGGCGTCGTAGGCGAACGCCAGGACGTCGCCGTTGCCGCTGAAACGAGTGCCCAGCCGGGGGGAGACGGCCAGGCCCTCGGTGCGGGACCGCATCAAGATCTGGGTGGAGCCGAGCGTGCCGGCCGCCAACACGACCACATCGGCGAACACGAACGATGCTGGCGACCCCAGTCGCTGCCGCCCGTCGCCGGGGGTGTCGAAAGTGACGATCCAGCCGCCGCCCGCGGCGGGGCGGACCGTGCGGACCGGCGTCTCGCAGAAGATCTCCGCCCCGTGCGCCACGGCGTCGGGGAGATAGTTGACGAGCACCGTGTTCTTGGCGTTGTGGTTGCAGCCGCTGACGCAGTCGCCGCACAGGGTGCAGGCCTCCTGGTGGACCCCGGCGGCGTTGAGGCCGGCCTCGAACGTGACGTTGATCCGCGGCCGTTCGACCGTGGCGCCCACCCCGCCGGCGGCGACGCCCAGGACCGCCAGCTTGGCGGGCTCCGGCCACGACTCGGGGTAGGGGGTGGATCCGAGCATGCGTTCGGCGCGCTCGAAGTAGGGGTCGAGCACGTCAGCCCCGCGGCCCCGCAGCTCGGCCGGCCACCGTTCGTCCTCGTAGACCCAGGCGGGCGGTCGCAGCGCGACCCCGGCGTTGATCAGCGACGTGCCGCCGAGACCACAGCCAACCATGACGCTGACCTCGTCGTCGGCGTGCAGCTCGAACAGGGCGGACCTTGCCCCCAGCCGGCGGCCGCCCGTTCGAACCTGGAGCTGGCGCAGGGCGCGCCACGGCGTGTCGGGGTAGTCGCCCGGCCGCAGCTCGCGGCCCCGCTCGAGGACGCACACCGGCCGGCCACGACGGGCCAGGCGCGACGCTGCGATGGCGCCGCCGTAACCGCTGCCGACGACCACAACGTCGTACCGCTCGCGCAGACGGTCGAGCGGTAGCGACAACCTCGGGGCTTCGCTGTGCTGCTCGATCACGATCCCCGACCCTCTCCCCCGTGTCCCCACTGACTCTGTCCGGCACGTTCGCGCAAGTGGGCCGGCCCCGCCGCAGGCCGGCCCACTGCCGGGGTGCATCCGCCGTGCCCACCGGTTCCCGCCAGGATCCGCCGCGATCTGCCGCCGGGGAAGGCACGTGGTTGCTCCGTGGCGCCCATGATGCGACGGGCCGCGCAACATCCGCGCAACACGGCGCAATCCCGCCCCGTGAACACCTCGCAAACGCCCTATCGGTACAGATGACCAGCAGTTTCCGCCCTGGGTGACAGACTCGTTGGGGAGGCAGCACGTGCGTCTGGAGATCACGCTCATCGGCGACGTGGCGGTGCGGCGCGACGGCGAGGAGGCCGCCCGGTCACTGCCGGGGGCCAGCGCCCGGGTCACGCTCGCGCTGCTGGCGCTCGAGCGGGCTCGGGGAGCGACCGCCGAGCGGCTGGCGGAGGCGCTGTGGCCGGACGGGCTGCCGGCGACGTGGGGCTCCGCGCTGCGGATGACCGTGAGCCGCGTCCGCTCGTTCGTGAGGGACTCGCTCGGGGCCGACGCCCCCGATCCGATCGTGGCCCAGAGCGGGCGCTACCGGCTCGAGCTGCCGGACGGGGTGGTGCTCGGCCTCGACATCGAGCACGCCGAGGCGGGCGTGGCCGCCGCCCGCCGGGCGTTGGTCGCGGGCGATGCCGCCTCGGCCTACCGGCACGCCGCCGGCGGGGCGGACCGGTTGCGGGGCCCGTTCCTGGCCGGGCGCCACGGCGGCTGGGTCGACGAGCAGCGAGACCGCCTGGCCGACCTGTTGGTGGCGGCGCTCGAGCTGGCCAGCGAGGCGGCGGCGGCCGAGGGGGACGCCGCCGCGGCGCTGGCCGCCGCCGACGAGGCCGTGGAACGGGCGCCCCTGCGCGAGAGCGCCCACCGCGCCCGCATGGCGGCCCACGGCGTCGCCGGCAACCGGGGCGAGGCGCTGCGGGCGTACCAGCGGCTGCGCCGCGTCCTCGCCGAGGAGCTGGGGGTCGATCCCGATGCCGAGACCGAGGCGGCCTACCTGCGGTTGCTGGGGCCGGCGCCGCCGTCCCGCCCGGCCCACACCCTCACCGTGACCAGCGCGCCGCCCCCGTTCGTGGGCCGTGAGGCCGAGCTCGCGGTGCTCGGCGCCGCCTGGGACGGGGCCGCCGCCGGCGCCCGGCACGTCGTGGTGATCACCGGCGAGGCGGGCATCGGCAAGTCCCGCTTGGCCGCCGAGGCCGCCCGGCGGGTGTCGGCAGAGGGCGGCCTGGTGCTGTTCGGCCGTTGCGACCAGGAAGCGATCGTGCCCTACCAGCCCATCGTGGAGGCACTCGACGGCTACGTCGCCGCCACGCCGGGCGACGCGGTCCCGGTCCTGAACGAAGAGGCACGGGCCGAGCTGAGGGCCCTGCTCCCCTCGTTCGACGCACCCCGGGCGACCGGGCACGGCGGCGGGCGTGCCCGCCTGTTCGACGCGGTCACGGCCCTGGTCGTGTCGGTGGCGGCCGAGCGCCCCGTGCTGCTGGTGCTGGACGACCTGCAGTGGGCCGACGGCGACACGCTGCTGCTCGTGCGCCACCTGCTGCGCCGGGCCGGCGACGCCCCGGTCCTGGTGGTCGCCATCTCCCGCGACCACGACGTGGCGCCGGGCAGCGTGTTGGGCGACGTCGTCCATGCGCTCGAGCGCGACGGCTGGGTGCGCCGCCTGCCGCTGCGGGGGCTCGGGGAGGCCGACGTCCGGGCCCTGCTGCAGGGCACCGCCCGGTCGCCCCGCGACCAGATGGCGCTGGCGCGGCGGCTGGTGGCCGAGACCGCCGGCAATCCCTTCCTGGTCACCGAGATGCTGCGGGGCGGCCTCGAGGACGCGGAGCAGGCGATCCCGCCCAGCGTCCACGAGCTGGTGGCCAGCCGGCTGGCCCGGCTCGACGCCGCCGCAACCGGGCTGCTGCGGGCCGCGGCGGTGGCGGGGGCGCGGTTCGAGCTGGACCTGGTCGCGGCCGCCGCCGGGCTCGACGAGACCGCCGGCCTCGACGCGCTCGACGCGGCGCTCGGGTCAGGGTTGGTGACCGAGGAGGCCGCCGAGCGCTACCGCTTCCCGCACGACATCGTGCGCCGCACGTTGGTGGCGCAGCTGAGCGGGGCGCGTCGCCGGGCGTTGCACGCCCGCTTGGCCGACGCCATCGAGTCCCGGCGATCCGATCGCCTCGACGCCTACACGGCCGTCCTCGCCCACCACACGTCCGCCGCGGCGTCGCCGCGGGGCGACCGGCGCGCGGTGGACTGGTCGCACGCCGCCGCAGCGCAGGCGGCCGAGCGCCGCGCCCTCGCGGAGGTGGTGCGGCTGGAACGCCAGGCGCTCACCCACGTGCCGGCGGACGACGGCGGGCTCCGGGCCCGGGTGGTCACCGATCTGGGCGTCGCATTGCTGGCCGCCGGCGACCCCAGCGGCGAGCAGATCCTGATCGAGGGCGCCACCCTGGCCCGGCGACACGGCCGGTTCGAAGTGCTGGCCCCGGCGGCGTTGGCCCTGGGCGACCGGGCCGCCGAGCGTCCGGGCCTCCGGCCGGATGCCGCCGCCCTCGTGAAGGCGGCCCTGGACGCCCCCGGCGTTCCCGATGACGAGGGCGGCGACCTGCTCCGCGCCCGCCTGCTGGCTCGCCATGTCGCCCTGGGCGGCACCCCGGGGGCGGGCCCGCTGCCGGGCGCGCTGTTGGCGCTGCGGCAGCGGCTGGGGGCACTGGGTGGGCCCGATCACCTCGACGAGCGGGTGGCCCTGGCAGCCGACCTGTCCATCCTGGCCGAGGCCGCCGGCGACGCCGCGGCGGTGGTGGTCGCCGCTCACGAGCGCGCCATGGCGGCGGCGCTCACCGGCGACGACGACACGGCGCAGTCCTGCCTCCGGGTCGTCGAGGAGGCGGCCACCAAGGCGGACGAGCCACTGGCGGCCGCTCTGGCGGCCGAGCGCCAGGCGGTCCGGGCGGCGATGACGGGCCGCTTCGACGATGCCGCGGTGGCCGTGGACCTTGCGGCCGCGGCGCGCGAGGCCGTCGACGGCCCGGCCGCGGCCGCCACCCTGGCGTTGCGCCACCGGACGATCCTGTCGTGGATGCGGGGTGAGGCGGGGTCTGCGGACGAGGACTTCGGTCCGGACGCCGAGCGGGCGCTGCTGCTCCTGGGCCGGGGCGAGCGCGATCGTGCCCGGCTGTTGGTGCGGGACCTGGCGACCGGCGTGCGCCCGCTGCCCGACGGCGACGAGCGGCTGCACGCGCTCGGGATGATGGCGCTGGTGGCGGCCGATGTCGGCGATCTGGACAGCACGGCCGACAGCGTCCGGTCGCTGCTGGCTCCCCACGCCGACCTGGCGTGCGGCCTCGGCTACCGCACGTTCGTCGGCGTCGCCGCCTTCCACCTCGGTCGGCTGGCGGCGGTGGCGGGCGACTGGGCCGACGCCGAGCGCCACATGCTGGCGGCGCTGCGCCGCTACAGCGCGCTCCAGGCCCGACCCTGGGTGGCCTTCACCCAGAGCGTGCTGGCCGACGTGCTCGAGGCCCGGGGCCGCCCGTCCGACCTCGAGTGGCTGGCGGCGCTGCGCGGGGAGTCCAGCTGGGCGACCGCGACCTTGGGGCTGCGGACGCTGTAGTGCCCCGTCAGGCCAGCGGATCGGCGAATGGGTCGTCGATCGCCGGGCGGATCGAGACCGGTTGGCCTTCCTCGTCCTCGCCCGCCAGCTCAGCGCCCAGCATGCCCGCGTAGCCCCGATCCTCCAGCTCCTGGGCCAACTCGGGCCCGCCGGACCGAACGATCTGGCCCTTGGCCAGCACGTGCACGTGGTCGGCGCGCAGCTCGTGCAGCAGGCGGCTGTAGTGGGTGATGGCGAGCACGCCGAGGCCGACCTCGTTGGTGGCCGCCTCCACGCGGCGGGCGCAGGCGCGCAGGGCGTCGATGTCGAGGCCGGAGTCCAGCTCGTCGAGCACGGCTATGGCCGGCCGCAGGACGCCGAGCTGCAGGGTCTCGTTCTTCTTCTTCTCGCCGCCGGACAGGTCGACGTTGAGGGGTCGATCGATGAGCCGGGGGTCGAGGGCCAGGCGCTCGGCCTCGGCGCGGATGTCGGCATGGACCGCCGATGCGTCGCGTCCCCCGGCCCGGGCCGCCGACTCCAGCAGGGCCTCGAGCGACACGCCCGGCACCTCGGTGGGGTACTGCAGCGCCAGGAACAGTCCCGCCTGCGCCCGTTGCCAGGGCTCCAGCCCCAGCAGGTCGACGCCGTCGAGCGTGACGGTGCCGCCGAGGACCTCGTAGCCGGGCCGGCCCATCAGCACGTGGGCCAGAGTCGACTTGCCCGACCCGTTGGGTCCCATCACCGCGTGCACCTCGCCCGACCGCACGGTCAGGTCGATGCCCCGCAGGATCTCCTTGCCCGACACCCCGGCGCGAAGGCCGGAGACCTCGAGAACGTGCCCCAGCTTGGTCGCCGTCATTCCGGGATCACCACCACGATGTCGCCGTCGTCGACGTGCACCTCGTAGACCGGCTCGGGTTTGGTGGCCGGCAGGGTGAGCGGCTCGCCGGTCTCGAGCGAGAACTCGCTGCCGTGCTTCCAGCACTCGATGGTCCTGTCCTCGGCGTGGACCTCGCCCTCGGCCAGCGAGATGTTGGCGTGCGTGCAGCGGTCGCCGATGGCGTAGAGCTCGTCGCCGATCCGCACGACGGCGATGCGGTGCTTGCCGACGTCGAGGCGGCGGGCCTCACCGGGTGCCAGGTCGTCGAAGCGGCACAGCCTCTGCTTGGTGGCGTGCTCCGGCATGGGTGCTACGCCTCCCGCCGCTCGAACTTGGCGGCGATCGTGGAGCGCAGCAGCGGCGCCACCGAGGTGACCGGCGCCCGCTCCAGCACCTCGTCGAAGAACCCGCTCACGATGAGCCGCTCCGCCTCGTCGGTGGCCACGCCGCGGCTCTCGAGGTAGAACCGCTGCTCCTCGTCGATGGGGCCGACGGCCGAGGCATGGCTGCAGCGCACGTCGTTGTTCTCGATCACGAGGTTGGGGACCGACTCGGCCCACGCCCCGTCGGACAGCTTGACGTTGCGGTTTGTCTGGAAGGCGTTGGTGCCCCGGGCCTCCTTCCCCACTCGGATCATCCCCGTGTAGACGGACCGCGACCGCCCGCCGACGGCGCCCTTGAACAGCAGGTTCGAGGTGCAGTCGGGGGCGATGTGGTCCTGGAAGGTGCGGAAGTCGAGGGTCTGGTCGCCCTCGCCGAAGTACACGGCGTCGAGCTCGCCGGTGGCGCCGCGGCCGACCATGCGGCAGTCCGTGCGCAGGCGGGTGTAGTCGCCGCCGAAGCCGATGCTGGTGGTGCGCAGGCTGGCCTCGGCGTCGACGCTGGCCACCTGCAGGCCGAGCTGCCAGGTGGCGAGCCCGAGCTGTTGCACCGTGACGTGTCCCACGCGGGCGGCCCGCCCGGCGACGATCTCGGTCACGGGCACGACGAGACCGGGCTCCGGCCCCGAGACCTGGATCTCGAGGACCGAGACGTCGCTGTCCTCCCCGGCGTCGACCACCAGCCGCGGGAAGGCGGCGCGACCGTCCCCGTCGGTGACGTGGGCCACGACGACGGGACCGTCCACTGCGACGCCGGCCGGCACCCGCACGAGCACCGGCTGGGCCAGGAAGGCGTCGTTGAACGTGAGGAACACGTCGGGCGCTTGGTCTATGGCGGACCCGAGCACATCGGCATCGCCCTCACCCATGGGGCCGACCCGCACGCCCTTGGCGGCGAGGTCGTCACGCAGCTCGGCATGGACCAGCCGCCCGTTGCGGGCCACGACCAGCGCCGCCCTCCCCGGTGCGGCGTCGAGCAGCGGCCGCAGCAGATCGGGGACGCCGGCCTGAGCGGGCGCGCCGGCTTCCGCCCCGTCGCCGGCCGCCGGCGAGAAGTCGTCGAGATCGAGGTCGTCGATGCGGCTGTAGCGCCACACCTCCTCTTCCGTCGTGGGCAAGCTGGCACCCGCGAACGCCTCGGCCGCCGCGGCGCGCCGGTGGCGCAGCCAGTCGGGGCCGTCGAGCGCGGCGCTCGCGTCGGGTGTGAACGTGCTCAGCGTCTGGTCCTTTCCTGCTTTCGCCCGGCTTTCGAGCCTACCGGCGGACCGGCCGGCGCCCCCGGTGCACAGCATTCCTGGGACCAAGTGGTTGCAGAGCAACCAGATCGGCACCAGAAGCCGGGTCGCTACGACGACCTGCGTCGGAACCAGCGGCGCCAGCGCGGCTCCTCGTCGCGGAGCTGCTCGGCGTGGACCTCGGCCATGATCTGCGGGCCGGCGGAGTTGACGATCTCCTCGGCCTCGTCGAGCAGGCGGGCCACGGAACCGTCGGCGCGGTCGAGGGCGTCGAGGGGCTCGTCCGGGGTCCGGGGCGTCACCAGCGTGCCGTGCGACCAGTTGACGTCGGCCATGCGGCGCTCGTAGGCAGGACAGTTCTCGGGGCACCGCCAGGGGGCCTCGGGCGCCAGGTCGAGGTTGCACTTCCGCACCGTCTCCCCGTTGCGGTAGGTCCGCGACTCGAAGTTCTTGCAGTCCTGGCGCATCGGCACCGGCACATTGTGCCAGCAAACATCCGATTCGCTGTGGCGGGGACGTGCAGGTGATCCGCTCACCCCGCGTTCTCAGTACTGGAATGGTCCCAGCGGCCATTGCAGTACCGAAAACGCTTCCGGGCAGCGCGTCAGCCGACCGAGCCCTCCATCTGGAGCTCGATCAGCCGGCTCCACTCGACGGCGTACTCCATGGGCAGGGTGCGGGTGACCGGCTCGATGAAGCCGTTGACCACCATGCTCATCGCCTGCTCCTCGGAGAGCCCGCGGCTCATGAGGTAGAAGAGCTGCTCGTCGGCCACCTTGGAGACGGTCGCCTCGTGGCCGATCCGAGCGTCGCGGGCGCCCACCTCCATGTAGGGGAAGGTGTCGCTGACCGAGTCCTCGTCGAGGATCAGAGCGTCGCACTGGACGTGGCTCTTGACCCCGTAGGCGTCGTCCTCGACCCGGACCAGGCCGCGGTACGACGTGCGGCCGCCGTCCTTGGAGATCGACTTGGACACGATCTTCGACGTGGTCTCGGGCGCGGCGTGCACCATCTTGGCGCCGGCGTCCTGGTGCTGGCCGGGCCCGGCGTAGGCCACCGACAGCACCTCGCCCGTCGCCTTGGGCCCGACCATGTAGACCGACGGGTACTTCATGGTGAGGCGGCTACCGATGTTGCCGTCGATCCACTCCATGTGACCCTCGGTCTCGACCCGGGCGCGCTTGGTGACCAGGTTGAACACGTTGCTCGACCAGTTCTGGATGGTCGTGTAGGTCACACGGGCGCTGGGCTTGACCACGATCTCGACCACGGCCGAGTGCAGCGAGTCGGTGGTGTACACCGGCGCCGAGCAGCCCTCGATGTAGTGCACCTTGGCGCCCTCGTCGGCGATGATCAGCGTGCGCTCGAACTGGCCCATGTTCTCCGCGTTGATGCGGAAGTAGGCCTGCAGCGGCATCTCGACCTCGACGCCGGGCGGCACGTAGATGAACGAGCCACCCGACCACACGGCCGAGTTGAGCGCTGCGAACTTGTTGTCGTTCTTGGGGATGATCGTCCCGAAGTAGGGCTTGACGATGTCGGGGTACTCGCGCAGCGCCGTGTCCATGTCGCAGAACACGACGCCGTGGCGCTCCAGGTCCTCGCGGTTGCGGTGGAAGACGACCTCGGACTCGTACTGCGCGGTGACGCCCGCCAGGTACTTGCGCTCGGCCGCGGGGATGCCCAGCTTCTCGTAGGTGTTCTTGATCGAGTCGGGCAGCTCTTCCCACTCGTCGACCTGCGCCTCGGTGGGCTTCACGTAGTAGTAGATGTCGTCGATGTAGATCTCCGACATGTCGCCGCCCCAGGTGGGCATGGGGCGCTTCTCGAAGTGGCGCAGCGACGCGAGGCGGTAGTCGAGCATCCAGTCGGGCTCGCCCTTCATCCACGACATCTCGCGGACGATGTCTTCGTTCAGGCCCTTCTTGGGCTTGAAGACGTAGTTCTCTTCGTCGGACCAGCCGAGCTTGTAACGCCCCAGGTCGAGATCGGCGACTGCCATGTGCGTCCCCTTCGTGGACAGGAGGTGGTCGCGAGAATTTCTCCTACCTAGATAGTAGCAATCGGCTCCCGGGCCTCCACACCGCATCAACACCGCCGGGCGGCCCGCACACTGGGCGGGTGCACCGGGGTCGACCGAGGTCTAGCACCGGCCCTTTACTCAACTGTAATGTCCTCAGGTGGAGGCTCAGCTGGGGCCTCGCACAGCTGGGGCCATACCGTCCGGCCCAGGGCCCATGGCGTGAATCGGAGGACAACGATGTCCGGCCAGACCATTCCTGTCAGCAGCGTCAACGTCGCGGTCACCCGCGTCGAGGTGATCGACAACATCGGCGACGCGTTCGCTGGGACACCGCTCACGAGATCCGACCTCATCGGCGCGGCCCGGCGCGTCGGCGCCCGCCCGGCCGTCCTCGAGCTGCTGGAGCGACTGCCCGACCACCGGTTCTCCCGGCCGAACGAGCTGTGGACGGACCTCAAGGACGTGCCGATCGAGCTCTGATCCCGGCTCGACCTTCTAGGCCCTGACCGGTCAGCCGGCCGCCGCGCCGGACGAGACGGTCCCCGCCCCCGCAATCCACGTGGCGTACAGGCTCGCGTAGCGGCCACCCGCGGCCACCAGCTCGTGGTGGGTGCCGAGCTCGACCAGCTCGCCGCCGTCGACCACCCCCACCATGTCGGCCCGTTCCGACGTCGACAGCCGGTGGGCGATCACGACCACCGTCCGCCCCTCGAGCAGCCGGTCGACCGCCGCCTCGACCAGCGCCTCGGTGCCCGGGTCCAGGCTCGACGTCGCCTCGTCCAGCACCAGGACCGCCGGATCGGCCAGCGCCGCCCGGGCCAACGACACCAGCTGCTTCTCGCCCCCCGACAGCCGGCTCCCCCGCTCCCGGACCTCGGTGTCGAGCCCGTCGGGCAGCACCGAGAAGCGCTCGTAGGCGCCAACGGCGCGCAGGGCGTCCTCGACCTCGGCGTCGCTGGCACCCGCCCTTGCCAGGCGCACGTTGTCGCGGATGGTGCCGTTGAACAGGAACCCCTCCTGGGGGATCACCACGATCCGCCCCCGCAGCGACGCCAGCGTGGCGTCGCGCAGGTCGACGCCACCGAAGCGGACCGTCCCCGCCGTCGGGTCGTAGAGCCGGGCGACCAGCTTGGCCAGCGTCGACTTGCCCGCCCCCGTCGGTCCCACCAGCGCCAGCCGCGACCCGGCGGGGATCCGCAGCGACACGTCCCGCAGCACGTCCGGTCCGTCCCCGTAGGCGAACGACGCCGCCTCGACCTCGACGTCGCCCACGGCCGGGAGGTCGACCGCCCCGGCACGCTCGGGCACGTCCACCGGGGTGCCGAGCAGCTCGTACAGCTTGTGGAGGCCGGCGCCCGCCGACTGCACCATGTTGAACAGCTGGCTGAGCTGCTGCACCGGCTCGAACAGGTTGGACAGCGTCAGCACGAAGAACGCCACGGTGCCGACGGTGAGCGCGCCGTCGTGCACCCACCAGCCGCCCACGCCCAGGGCCAGCGCGGTGGTGCCCCACCCGGCCAGCTCGATGACCGGCAGGTACCAGGCCGAGATCGCCACGGACCGCATGTGGCTGTCGTAGAGCTCGCGGTTGCCCCGCTCGAACCGGCCGACCTCGACCTCTTCGCGGGCGAACGCCTGCACCACCCGGACCCCGGCGATGCCCTCCTGCAGGTGCGACAGCGTCGAGCCGATGCGGTCGCGTACGTCGAGGTAGGCGTCGTTGGAGTCGCGCTGGAACTTGACACTGGCCACGACCACCGGCGGCAGCGCCACGAGGCACACGAGCATGAGCTGCCACGACACCGTGGTCAGGACCACCAGCGACACCACCAGCAGCAGGGCGTTGGACACGAACATCGCCAGGCCGAGCTGGATGAGCTCGGCCAGCGAGTCGACGTCGGACGTCATGCGCGACACGAGCACGCCGGCCTTGGACCGGTCGTAGAACGGCATCGACAGCCGCTGCAGGTGGTCGAACACCCGGATCCGCAGGCGGCGCAGGAAGTCCTCGCCCACCCGGCTGATCAGCGTGATCTGGATGCGGTTGGTGACGTAGGCCAGGACGGCGACGACCACGTAGCCCACGACCGCCGCGTTCAGCGCGCCGGCATCGCGCCCGTTGATGCCGTGGTCGATGCCGAAGCGGACCAGGTAGGGGCCGGCCAGCACCGTCCCGGTCCACAGGACGACCATGGCCAGCGCCCCCGCGACCCGGGCCGCCTGGGGCCGCAGCAGCTGCGCCGTCCGACGCAGCACCCGGCGGGCGGCCACGCGGTCGAGGCGGTCCTCCTCGCTGACCCCGGAGGCCATCCACATCAGCGGGCCACCTCCTCGGGCCGGCGAGCGTCGTCGCCGCCGCCGTTTCCGGCGGCCGCGGTCGCGGCGGCGGTCGCCCGCCGTGATCGCTCGGCCGCGGCCAGGACCTGGCGGTAACGGCCGTCGGAGGCCAGTAGGGACTCGTGTGTGCCCTCGGCGGCCACCCGACCGCTGTCGATCAGCACCACCCGGTCGGCCAGGGCGATGGTGGCCGGCCGATGGGCGATGACGATCGTGGTCCGGCCCCGCATCACCTCGCTGAGAGCGTCGCGGATCTCGTGCTCCTTGGTGGGGTCGACCGCCGAGGTGGCGTCGTCGAGGATCAGCACCCGGGGGTCGGCCAGGATGGCGCGGGCGATCGCGATGCGCTGGCGCTGCCCGCCCGACAGCGAGTAGCCGCGCTCACCGATGCGGGTGGCGTAGCCGTCGTCGAGCTCGCAGACGAACTCGTGCACCCCCGCCAGCCGGGCGGCCCGCTCGATGGCCGCCTGGGACGCATCGGGATCGGCGAAGGCGATGTTGGCGGCGATCGTGTCGCTGAACAGGAACGTGTCCTCGAACACGATGCCGATGGCCCGGCGCAGGTCCCGCAGCCGGAGGTCGCGCACGTCGACGCCGTCCAGCGTGATGCGGCCCGACTCGACGTCGTAGAACCGGGGGATGAGCCGGGCGACCGTGGTCTTGCCCGAGCCCGTGGCGCCGACCAGCGCCACCGACTCGCCGGCGGCGACCCGCAGGTCGAACCCGTCTAGCACCGGCGCCTGGCGCCCGTAGCCGAAGCGCACGTCCTCGAACGCGACCGCCCCGCCAACACATATCCCGCTCGCACGGCCGCTCGGGCCGGTGGGCAGTGGGACCGGATGGGCGGCGTCCTTGACCAGCGGCGCCGTCGCAAGCACCTCGTCGACCCGTTCGGCCGAGACGGCCGCCCGCTGTGACTGGGCGACGATCATCCCCAGCATGCGCAGCGGCCACACCAGCATGGCGATGTAGACGTTGAACGCGACCAGCGACCCCAGGCTCAGGTCGCCGTTCAGCACCTGGTGGCCGCCGTAGGCGAGCACGGCGATGAGCCCGATGTTGGGCAGCAGCTCGAGGCCCGGCAGGAAGCGGGCCCGGGTGCGTGCCGCCGCCATGGACTGGTCGTAGACGTCCTCGGCCTCGGCCTTCAGGCGGGCGGCCTGGACCGGCTCAGCGCCCAGCCCCTTGATCACCCGCACGCCCGCCACCGACTCCTCCACCACCGCCGCCAGCTCGGCCGACTCCCGCTGGATGCCCATGACGCTCGGGTAGAGGCGGCGGGAGAACCGCGTGGCGAGCACGTTCATGAACGGCAGCGACCCGAGCGCCAGCAGCGTCAACAGGGGATCGATGAGCGCCAGGATCACCGTGACGGCCAGGACGGTCACCGCGTTGGAGATGGTGAGCGGGATCATCACCACGAACGCCTGGACCTGCTGGAGGTCGGTGTTGGCCCGGCTCATGAGCTGGCCGGTCTGCGACTGGTCGTGGAACGCGAAGTGCAGCCGCTGGAGGTGGGCGAAGAGGCGGTCGCGCAGGTCGGCCTCGATCCAGCGGGCCTCGCGGAACGCCATGTAGCGGCGCAGCCCGGTGAAGGTGGCGGAGAACAGGGCGACGACGCCGAGCGTGACGGACCAGCGGACGAGGGCACCGGTGTCGTCGGACTGGATGCCCTGGTCGACCGCGGTCTTGACGATCAGGCCGGTGGACACCTTGGCGGCGGTCCACGCCAGGCCGGTGGCCACGCCGAGGATCAGGCCGCTGCGTCGGGCCCGGACGGAGCGGAGGATCAGGCGCCATCCCGCCCGGCTGCTGGTCCTGTCCGCCATGGCTGCGGTGCTGCCCTCTCTCGCGCTTGACCCGGGGGTCAAGGCTACCGACGGCACCACGGTGCGGGACAAGCGAGTTGGGTCGCTTCTGCCCGCGCCAACCCGCAATATGCGCGGTGAGCGCGGGCGGAACGTGTCACACGCCCACGATCGCCGGTGCCAGCTCTCGCCACTGGTCCAGCGGCACGGCGGTCTCCTCGGTACCGAGCACCTGGACGCACACGTGATCGGCGCCGGCGGCGTGGTGCTCCGCGACCCGGGCGGCGATGGCGTCGGCGTCGCCCCAGGCCACCAGCGCGTCGACCAGCTTGTCGCTGCCGTCGCCCGCCAGGTCGTCGTCGCCCCAGCCCAGGCGCCGCAGGTTGTTCACGTAGTTGGGCAGCGTGAGGTACCGCTGGGTGTGCTTGCGGGCGGCGGCGCGGGCCTCCCCGGCGTCCGTGGACAGCACGCACCCCTGCTCGACCAGCAGCATTGGGCCCTCCCCCAGTGTCTCCCGAGCCTCCCGGCTGTGCTCCGGCGGTACGAAGTAGCTGAGGGCACCCCAGGCCCGGTCGGCGGCCAGCCGGAGCATCTTGGGACCGAGCGCGGCCAGAACCCGGGGCGGCGTCTCGGCCGGCGGGCGCGGCGGGGGCGAGACGACGAACGCCTCGTCCATGGCGTCGAGGAACCCGCGCATTCGGCTGAGCGGGCGGTCGTAGCTCTGGCCCAGCATGCCCTCCACCATCGGACCGTGGCTCACACCCAGCCCGAGCAGGAACCGTCCGCCCGACGCATCGGCCAGCAGCCGCTGCGCCGCGGCCGCGCCCCAGGGCGAGCGGTGCCAGATGGTCGCCACGCCGTTGGCCACGACCAGCCGTTCGGTCGCCCCGAGGAGCACCGCAGCGTGGCTGGCGGCCTCGCGCCCTACCGCCTCGGGGATCCACAACGTCCCGTAGCCGAGCTCCTCGATCTCCGCCGCCAGCTCCCTGGCCCGGGCGGCCGGTTGGAAGTCGAGCTGCATGGTCCAGATGCCGACACGTCCCATGTCCATAGGAGGCCGAAGCTACCGTGGCGCCGGTGAGCCATTCCCGCGTTCTCGCGCCTGGAACGGCCGCCATGGCGACCATTTCAGGGCCGAGAACCCGCGGTGCGCGCTGGGCGACGCTGGCCGGAGCCGCCGTCGCCACGGCGTTCGTCGGCCTGGTGGACCCGTCTCGGGGCGGCGCCTACCCCGTGTGCCCCAGCCGGCTGCTGCTCGGGCTCGACTGCCCTGCGTGCGGCGGCCTGCGCGGCACCCACGACCTGCTGCACGGCCACGTCCTGGAGGCCCTGGACCACAACCTGCTCCTGCCCGGGTTCCTCGCCGTGCTGGGCGTGGCGCTGGCGCTGTGGCTGCGGCCGCTGGTCGGCCGGCCCGCCGGCGCGCTGCTGGTCCCCCGCTGGGCGACGGTCGCGGCGGTGGCCGTAGTGGTGGCCTTCACGGTCCTGCGCAATCTGCCGCTGGCACCGCTCGAGCTCCTCGGCTCTGGCTGAGGGCGACTGACGGTCAGGTGTCGTAGCGGCCGAAGCCGCCGCGGAAGAACACCAGCGGGCCGCCCTCGTGGCCGATCTCCAGATCGAGCACCCGGCCGACCACGATCCAGTGGTCCCCCGCTTCGTGGACGGCGTCGATGGCGCAGTCGATCCACGCCAGCACGTCGTTGATGACCGGCGCGCCCGTGGCGACCGAGGGACGCCAGCCGATGCCCGCGAACTTGTCACTCCCCTTGCCGGCGAACACCCGGGCGATGTCCTCCTGGTCTTCGGCCAGGATGTTCACGCAGTAGTGGCCGGCGGCCTCGATCCCCGGATAGCTGGTCGACGACTCGCCGGCGCAGAACGCCACCAGCGGCGGGTCCAGCGACACCGACGTGAACGAACCGACGCACAGGCCCACGGGACCCCCGTTGGTCGCGGCGGTGATGACGGTGACCCCCGTCGGGAAGTGGCCCAGCACCTGCCGGTACCGGGCGCTGTCGACGGCGGATGTAGCGGGCCGCTCGGCGTTCATTGGCGCGCCTCCGGCGCGCCAATGAACGATCGCCGCTTCGCGGCGATTAACGCACTGTGCTCATGGTTCGCTCGCTGCCGCTCGCTCACTCCGAGGCACCCTAGCGACGGCTCAGCCGCCGAACGAGACGGTGAGTCCCTCGTACGCGGCGATCACCTCGGCCAGCGATGTCGCCGCAGCCGTCTCGTTGGCGTGGGCGAGGAGGGCGTCGACAGTGGCGTCATCGTGGGCCGGGTCGTGGTGGAACAGCGCCAGCCGCTTGGCGCCCGCCTCGTGGGCGACGAACACGGCGTAGTCGACCGTGCAGTGGCCCCAGTAGTACTTCTGCGCGAACTCGTCGGTCGTGTACTGGGCGTCGTGGATGACCAGGTCGGCGCCGTCGCACAGCTCGAGCACGGGGTCCGTGACTGCGTGGCTGCCGTCGTGGGGCATCTGGTGGTCGGCCAGGTAGGCCACCACGGCGCCGCCGATCTCGACCCGGTAGCCGTTGTTGGTGCCCACGTGGGGCACGGGGCGCACCCGCAGCTTGACCCCGTCGATCTCGACGTCGGCGTCGGTCACGTCGTGGAAGGCGATCTGCCCGTACAGCTGCTCGACGGTGACGGGGAAGAACGGCGGCCGCACGAACTGGCGGAACGCCTCCTCCAGCGAGCCCGCCTCCTGTGGTGGCCCGTAGATGTCGAGCCGGGCTCCGGGCGCCAGGATCGGCCCGAAGAACGGCAGGCCCTGCACGTGGTCCCAATGCATGTGGGTGACGAGCGCCGAGCCCTGGAACGACCCGTCGGTGGGCAGCGTCTGCCCGAGCTGGCGCAGCCCGGTTCCGAGGTCCAGGACGATCGGGGCATGGCCCGGCGCATCGAGGAGGACACACGACGTGTTGCCGCCGTAGCGACGGTTCTCGTCGCATGGGCACGGGGTCGAACCCCTAACTCCGAAGAAGGACACGTTAAGCAAGGGTTCCCCAATTCGGGCATCGGGCGCCTCGGGACGTTAGCCAACCCGGCCCGGCGGCAGCGCTGGGTGTGACCACAATCACTGGTCGCGGCCGCCCGGCCTGGCTGCGCCCAGGTCGGTTAGCGTCCGCCGTCATGCCTGAAGCCAACTCGGGATCGATCACCGAGCACCGCATCGACGCCAACGGGCTCACGTTCGGCTACCTCGCCGCCGGCGATCCCGAGGCGCCGCTGGCGCTGTGCCTCCACGGCTTCCCCGACTCGGCGTGGACGTGGCGGCATCTGCTCCCCTCCCTCGCCGGCAGCGGCTATCGGGCGGTCGCCCCGTGGTTGCGGGGGTACGCACCGACGACGGTACCCGCCGACGGGCGCTACCAGTCCGCCGTGTTGGGGCTCGACGCCTGCGCCCTGCACGAGGTGCTGGGCGGGGGCGACGACGCCGTGCTGATCGGCCACGATTGGGGCGCCTTCGCCGCCTACGCCGCCGTGCACCACACCACGCCGTGGCGCCGGGTCGTGACCCTTGCGGTGCCGCCCCCGGCCACGATCGCCGGCGCCTTCTTCTCCTACGACCAGCTGCGGCGGTCGTGGTACATGTTCTTCTTCCAGCACCCGCTGGCCGAGATGGCGCTGCCGATGGACGACCTGGCGTTCGTCGAGCGGCTGTGGGCCGACTGGTCGCCGGGCTACGACGCCAGCGAGGACCTGCCCCACGTCAAGGACGCCCTGCGCGACCCCGCCAACCTGACCGCCGCCATCGGCTACTACCGCGCCACGCTCGGGGGCGTCGGCATCGACACCAGCCCAGAGGTCCAGGCGCTGCAGGACGCCTCGGCCCAGCCGCCGCCGCTCCCCACGCTGTACCTCCACGGCCGGACCGATGGTTGCATGGGCGCCGACCTTGCCGAGCTGGCGGGCGCGGCGCTCACGACACCGGGCTCGCGGGCCGAGATCGTCGACGACGCCGGCCACTTCCTGCACCTCGAGCGACCCGACGTCGTCAAC
The DNA here is from genome assembly GCA_035641315.1 of Acidimicrobiales bacterium. Taxonomy (GTDB): domain Bacteria; phylum Actinomycetota; class Acidimicrobiia; order Acidimicrobiales; family VFJN01; genus DASQUK01. Next base: position 32,951 of record DASQUK010000313.1, read on the forward strand.
CGGCTGATCGGCGAGTTCCTGGCCGAAGGCTGATCCCAGAGCCGAGGCAATAGCCGCCGGTCCGACACTCTTGAGGAAATAGCCGCCGGAGGCGGCGGGCATTGCCTCGGGTTCTCATGAGCGGCGCTTATTGCCTCGGGCAAACGGGGGCAGGCCGCGCTACGGCAGGCGGAGGACCGTGCCGTCCCGGACGGCGAGCCCGTCGTCGAGCAGGCCGACGGCCACCCGATCGGCCCGGACCGGATCGTCGGGCCATCCCATGACCGCCGGCAGCTCGGCCACCGCCACCGGGCCCCGGCACAGCGCCTCCACCAGCCGCCCGCGGCCCTGGCGGTCGGAGCCCTCGAAGCGCGGCTGACCGCTGCCGACGCCGGCGGATCCGTCGGCCGGATCGGGCGGTGCCAGTCCGGCGGCGGCCCAGCCGCACCTTCCCCGCACCGGGCACGACTCGCACCGGGGCCGGCGGCGCAGGCACAGCGTGCCGCCCAGCTCCATCACCGCCTGGTTCCAGGCCCACGCCCGGGCCGGCGGGACGAGGGCGTCGGCGCGCGCCTGCGCCTCGGCCGGGCGGAGCGGCCGTCCCTCCCATCGGGCCAGCACCCGGCCGACGTTGGTGTCGACCACGCCGACGTCGCTCTCGAAGGCGAACGCCAGCACGGCCCGCGCCGTGTAGGGACCGATGCCCGGCAGCGCCAGCAGCGCCGGGAGGTCGGCGGGCAGCGTCCCCCGATGGCGGTCGACCACCGCCCGGGCGCAGCGGTGGAGGTTGACCGCCCGGCGGTTGTACCCCAAGCCGGTCCACAAGCGCAGGACGTCACCGACGGGCGCCGCGGCGCACGCTCCCGGCGTCGGGAACCGGGCCAGGAACCGCTCGTAGTAGAGCACGACGCGGTCGACCCCGGTCTGCTGCGCCATGGCCTCGGACACCAACACCGCCCACGGGTCACGCGTCCGGCGCCACGGCAGGTCGCGCAGGTGCCGCTCGGCCCAGGCCAGCACCGCCCGCTCGCGGTCGTGGGTCACACCAGCTGGCAGAGGTGCAGCGTGCACGGATGCGCGTAGGCCAGCTCGGAGCGGCCGGCGGTCTCGGGGTGGGTGTCGAGGAATCGGCGCAGGGCCTCGAGGACCCGCCGCCGACGCTCGTCGTCGATCACGTGGACGCAGCTGCGCGACTCGCTCTCGACGAGCTCGCGCTCGACGGTGGTGGTCACCTCGACGTCGTAGCGCGTCACGGTCCGGGGCCCGAAGCGCTCGTCGGCGGTGAGCACGGACTCCCAGCCGTTTCCCGGGTATGTGCGCGTGAACCCGGTCAGCTCGGCCCGCAGGGCGTCCAGCTCGGCCGCCCACCCAGACTCCGGCCGCTCGTTCCAGATCAGCGCCAACCAGCCACCGGGACGGAGCACGCGGGCAATCTCGTCCAGCGCTCGCCGGGTGTCGAACCAATGAAACGCCTGACCCGCCGTCACGACCTCCACCGAGACATCGGGCAGCGGGATGTCCTCTGCGGTCCCGTCGAGCACGCGCACGC